>JAHHHZ010000019.1 GCA_019359095.1 Pleurocapsa minor HA4230-MV1
CCCACTGACGACCGAGGTATGAGAATACACCGATCAAGAAGTGGAAAATAATCAACTGGTAAGGGCCACCGTTGTATAACCACTCGTCTAAGGATGCTGCTTCCCAAATTGGGTAGAAGTGTAGACCAATAGCATTGGAGCTAGGTACTACTGCTCCAGAGATGATGTTGTTGCCGTAGATCAAGGAACCTGCTACAGGCTCACGAATACCGTCGATGTCTACAGGAGGTGCTGCGACGAAAGCGATCAGGAAACAAGTTGTTGCTGCTAGGAGGGTGGGGATCATCAAGACGCCGAACCAACCGACATAGATACGGTTGTTAGTGCTTGTTACCCACTGACAGAAATTCTCCCAAGCACCGCGTGTTTCGCGCTGTTGTAAAGTAGTTGTCATTGTGTTTATGATTGCTTTATTTATTTATTTGTCTAGGTTCTAAACTAGATGAGCCAGGAAGCAGATGAATGATTTGCTCTTGTCTCTGTAATTAAATATAGCTGAGTATTTATACTTTATCAAGCTTTGTAACATTCTTATTATTAATGTTAACTATAAGCTTGTCTTATGTTTACTTTTTCTTTTCAATATATTCACGCCAATACAAAATTTTTCCGTTTGCCAATTCAAACACAATCGCGTCTTCTGCAAAACCCTCTTTTCCAGTCTTACGGTTTTGGTCACGCCAATCCCATTCCACTGCACCACAATTTTTATCTACATCTAGAATAGTTCGTTTAATTGTTACAGAGGTATGGTGAAACTGTTTAAAGTAATCCTGGGCAGCCTTTTTAATCTGCTGCTTACCCATGAACTTAAAACCTGCGGCAATAAATATTGCATTTTCAGCAAAATCATCAACGATCGCTTGAGCATTTTGCTGTTCCCAAGCTTGAGCTTGTCTTACTATGATCTCTTGAATTTGTGCTGATGAGAGTAAAGACTCAGCCATAATTTGGGGTGTCGCCAAAGTGCTAAGAATCACAGTAATTATGACGATTGAAAGTGTTAAACAGTCTAAATATTTGCGTGGGAAATTCAATTTATTTAATTGGCTTTTCAGTCAGGTAACACATACAAGGCACAGTTTAAACGCCTATAGCATATAGCTTATAACTAATTGTTATTCTCGTCAGAAAAAAACATCACCTTGCCACCATAGGCTCGCTGCAAGTTTTCATCGCGCAACACCTGTTGTCTTTGTCCTGCGGCAATTAGCTCTTTATTGAGCAAGATTAATTCATCAAAATTGGTTATTGATTCACCTAAATCATGATTGACCACCACCACAATTTTGCCCCGATCGGCAAGCTGATGAAAAATCTTGAATATAATATTTTCAGTCTTTTGATCTACTCCCACAAATGGCTCATCAAAAAAGAATACTTCTGCCTGTTGTGCTAAGGATCTGGCTAAAAACACTCGCTGTTGCTGTCCGCCTGAAAGTTGACCGAGGGGACGGTGTTGATATTCGCTCATTTCTACCTGCTCGAGTGCAGCCATTGCTTGACGACGACTAACATTAGAAAAACGACGAAACCATCCTGTTTTACGAACTTGACCCATCATGACCACATCCCAAACGGTTACGGGGTATGTCCAGTCAATTTGCGATCGCTGGGGAACATAGGCAATTTTATCAAGATGGTGCTGTATTGGTTGCCCATCATAAGATACCGACCCACTATTGGCAGGAATAAGACCTAACATAGCTTTAACTAGAGTACTTTTCCCTGCACCATTGGGGCCAAATACTCCAGTTACTTTACCTGGTGTCAGATTTAGAGAAATATTTCGCAGTGCTTCGACTGTACGGTAACAAACTCCTAAATTATCAACGGCGATCGCGTTGTAGCTCATGACTCAAGTAAAATATGAAAGGATTATGATAAACATTATGAAAGAAATATGATAAATATGTCAATCTTAGGTTTGTACGGAAAACAGTATGGTTGCTGAACAATTTAGTACTCGGCGATGGTTTGTCTTAGCAGGAGCTTGTTTAGGCTTATTACTAGTTGGATGTGAAGCAAGTGGAGATCGAGTAGAAAGTGACAAACCGCAAGTAGTTTCAACTAGTACGATCATTGCCGATTTGACTGAAAAAGTGGGGGGAGATGAAATCAGTCATCAGGGTATTTTAGAGCCTGGAGCCGATCCTCATGTATATGAACCAACCCCACAAAATAGCGTAGCGTTAGAGCAAGCAGATTTAATCTTATATAACGGATTTAATTTAGAGCCAGGAATCATCAAAATGATTAGCTCGACGGGAGTTAACGCGAAGAAATATGCTGTAGGAGAAGTAGTTACACCACTAGATTTTGAATATCAGGGACAACAAGAACCCGATCCTCATGTATGGGGAGATGCGCAAAATGCGATCGCGATGACGAAAGCAATTCGCGATCGCTTAATTGAACTATCCCCTGAAGATCGAGCAGAATTTACAGCTAATGCTGAGGAGTTGATTACCGAGTTACAGCAGGTCGATCGGTGGATTACCGAACAGATTAAAACTATTCCCCCAGCGAAACGGCGGTTAGTTACCACTCATGATGCGTTTCAGTATTATACTCGCGCCTATGGTCTAGAAATGGCAGGAACATTGATTGGAATTAGTACAGAGGAACAGCCGAGCGCCCAAACAGTTAAGAATTTGGCTAATGAGATTAGAAAAATGCAGATACCCGCAATTTTCGCCGAAACAACCATCAATCCTCAGTTAATTCAGACAGTTGCCGAAGAAGCGGGAGTAAGGCTTGCACCACAGGAACTATATTCTGACTCTATCGGTGTCAAAGGAAGCGAGGGAGATAGTTATGTCAAAATGTTGGTAGCCAATACTAAATCTATCGTTGAGTCATTAGGTGGAGACTATCAGGCATTTATGAGGTAATTAATAAGTAATAAGTAATAAATAATAGGTAATCAAGGAAACTTGCTAAACTGATCATTACATTACGATGTCTCTTCTCCAACTAATCAGCTATGGGATTGAAGAAGGATGTAGTTCGTATTCATAAGTCTGAGGTGTAGTAACAGAATTACGCTCCTTACTCTCGGCTTTTCTAGTCTCAATCAAGATAACTATGTCAATTATTCACGGCAGTTGGATCGTTAATGCGGGTCAAGATTATTTCTTTGTCTGGGGACAAACTTGGCGTTCTTTGGTTAACGAAACCTTCTCTCTTAATAAGTCGGGGGATTTTATTCATCCCTTTAACTTACAACGTTCAGAATTACTCGATCTGTTCCAAAGCCATGAATTAGATGTTGCCGATTTATTGGCTCAAAGCAAGTGGCATACTCAGCTAGTAGGAATGCCGACGATCATTACCGAAACGTCAGTGAGCAAAAAAGTACAGCCTGTATTTGCGGGAAACGCAGTTAAAGGGGAATCAAAGTTAGATCTGTATCTTTGGGAAGTAAAAGGATTTCGTCTAACTGTCGAGGAAACCATTAGTCTATTGCAGATATTATCCCTAGCTGCGCTACAGTCTGGTACAGATTATTTGGCGGGAGATCTACGTTATTGGTCGCATATATATCGCTGGGTATTAGATTTAATCGTCAGACAAAAGTTTCTGCCAGGAATTGAAGTTAAAAAATCTCGTAGAACTAACTACAGAAGTGTCTGGCAACCTCTAATTGATAGCGAAATCGATCGAGTACGCTTGGCAAAATTTACTCAAGCACTACCAGAAGCTTGTTTAGCCTATCTGGATGCGGAAGAATCTCAAGCCAATACTACCGAGGAAGGATTATTATTGCGATCGCTTTCTCTACTCTTAGATGGGCGGTTGCGTTCTTGGATTGACTATAATCCCAATAGTTATAAAGATATAAGTATTGAACCCTGGTTGCGATCGCTCTCGGGATCTCCTGTTTTAGAAACAAATTTAAGTGATGCTAACCGTTTGACTCATGCTTTGTATAGCTGGACTTTACCTGTCAGCGAGTATATAGTTAATCGGCAAAATGAATTAGGCTTAAATCGTTATCGAGTCTGTTTTGTGCTGGCACCGCCAATAGAAACTAAGGAAGATAGCGAACAGCCAGACTGGTCATTAAACTATTATTTACAAGCTTTAGATAATCCCGATTTTATCGTTGATGCAGCGACGATCTGGCAATGTGCTGCTGAATTTCTCAAAATTGGCGATCGCACTATTGAAAATCCCCAGGAAACCTTACTTAAAGGCTTAGGATTAGCAACTCGTATTTATGAACCTGTGCGGGAAAGTTTAAATCATAGTCACCCTAGTAGTTGTATTCTCGATCCAATTCAGGTGTATGAGTTTATTCGGGCGAAGGTTTGGCAGTTAAGGGACAATGGTTTAGGCGTAATTCTGCCTCCTGGCTTAACCAACGACAATCGAGAACAAAGACTGGGCATCAAAATGACTGCTAGCGTTTCTCAGAGGAAGGGAGAGCGTTTAAGTCTGCAAAGTATGCTTAAGTATAAATTAGAAATTGCCGTAGGCGATCGCACTGTTTCTAAAACAGACTTTAAAAAGTTACTGGCACAGAAGTCACCCATTGTGGAAATCGATGGACAGTGGATTGCCCTGCAACCAGCAGATGTTAGGGCTGCCCAAGCGGTATTAGATCAGTCTAACGATCAGCTGGATCTTTCAGTAGAAGATGCATTGCGTTTATCCACAGGAGATACTAAAACTTTAGCCAAGTTGCCCGTAGTTAAGTTTGAACCGACAGGAGTCTTAGCAGGCTTATTAGATAATTTGTCCGATGATAAGTCTGTCGAACCCGTGAATAAAATTAAGGATTTTAAAGGTGAATTACGTCCTTATCAGGCAAAGGGTGTGGGCTGGCTATCCTTTTTAGACACTTGGGGATTAGGTGCTTGTTTAGCAGACGATATGGGTTTGGGCAAAACGATCCAATTAATTGCCTTCTTACTTAATCTTAAGCAGCAAAAGCTGTTAACGAAACCAACATTGTTAATCTGCCCTACTTCCGTAATTAACAACTGGGAACGAGAAGTTAAAAAATTTGCCCCCACATTACAAGCTATGATTCATCACGGCAATCAAAGAGAACAAGGAAAGGCATTTGCTAAAATAGTTAAGGATAAACAACTAGTAATCACCAGTTATTCCTTAGTGCATCGCGATCAAAAAACCTTATCAGGTATTGATTGGCAAGGGATAGTGTTAGACGAAGCCCAAAACATTAAAAACCCTGTGGCAAAACAATCTCAAGCGGTTAGAGAAATTCCCGCAGGATTTCGGATTGCCTTAACTGGTACGCCTGTAGAAAATCGTCTCACTGAACTATGGTCAATTCTGGATTTTCTTAATCCTGGCTTTTTGGGCAATCGCAACTTCTTCCAAAAGAGGTTTGCCGTACCGATCGAAAAATATGGCGATCGCGAATCTTTAAACATCCTCAGATCGCTAACGCAACCATTTATTCTCCGTCGTTTAAAAACCGATAAAAATATCATTCAAGACTTGCCCGAAAAGCAAGAAATGAACGTATTCTGTGGATTATCGGCAGAACAGGCAGAACTCTATCAACAACTAGTAGATAACTCCCTCGAAGAGATTGAAGATGCTGATGGGATCAAACGCCGTGGCTTAATTCTGACACTGCTACTACGTCTTAAACAGCTTTGCAACCATCCCGAATTACTCGATCGCCATCAAGACAAAAAAGCGATCGTCAAGACAGAACATTTCGGCGATCGCTCTGGTAAACTATTGCGTTTAGAAGAAATGCTCGAAGAAATTGTCGATGAAGGCGATCGCTCTTTAATTTTTACTCAGTTTTCCGAGTGGGGCAAAATACTCAAACCCTATCTATCTGAGAAGCTAAAACAAGAAGTAATGTTCTTATACGGGGCAACTCCGCGCGAAGCTAGACAAGAAATGGTAGATCGCTTCCAAAATGAACCCAATGGCCCCAAAATCTTCATTCTATCCCTTAAAGCTGGGGGAACTGGACTCAACCTCACTAGAGCAAATCATGTCTTCCACGTCGATCGCTGGTGGAATCCTGCGGTAGAAAATCAGGCAACAGATCGAGCATTTCGTATTGGACAACAACGCAATGTGCAGGTACATAAATTTGTCTGTACAGGTACCCTAGAAGAACGGATTAACGACATCATTGAAAGCAAAAAAGAACTAGCCGAACAAACTGTCGGCGCAGGGGAACAGTGGTTAACAGATCTTGATACTGGCAGTCTGCGTAATCTATTGTTATTAGATCGAGATGCAGTTATTGATGATTAAAAAAAAAGATAATCAGTTAATCAGTCCTGAAATAGACAAAATAAAGTGATCGCTTGAAACTTTATTTCATTTATTGCCAGGTAATTAAACAGTTACATTTTACATTCTCTATCTCTTTAGACTATCTTTCTAAATAAATATACGTAAAATAGTGAAAGTTAATCTTTCATAGTTAAGGATAGGAGATAGGAAATTGAAGAAAATAGAAGCTATTATCAGACCTTTTAAATTAGATGAAGTCAAAATAGCCTTAGTTAACGCTGGGGTAGTTGGGATGACAGTTTCCGAGGTTCGGGGATTTGGTCGTCAAAAAGGACAAACTGAGCGTTATCGCGGTTCTGAATATACGGTTGAGTTTCTACAAAAGCTCAAAATTGAAATTGTTATTGAAGACGATCAAGTGAATATGGTGGTAGACAAAATTATCGCTGCTGCTCGCACTGGTGAAATTGGAGACGGTAAAATATTTGTTTACCCTGTAGATCAAGTGGTACGGATTCGGACTGGCGAAAAAAATCTCGAAGCTGTATAGCATTCGGAAAATCGCCTCCAAATTGACATAGAACAATAATTTTTTGATTATTTATCTAACTCAATCACAGCATTAGCATCTGGAGTCAAAAATAGTAGATTCTAGGTGCTTTTTAGGAATATTTGCAAAAAGCCGTAAAAATTAGGAAGATATATTATTTCCCCAAGTCCCAAGTCCCAAGTCCCTAAATCCCTAAATCCCTAAATCCCAGTCAACAATAGTTAAAAATTAACCGAACAGTATTGGCTTAGATCTAGCTCTATCCATAATCTAAAAATTATGATTTTTACCAAAAGCATTGGTTTTTATATATGATAATATAAATAATCATTGCATATTGAGGAGCAAAGTCTCTTGATTCCAGCCACTCTGCATCAATTAAAGGTATTTGAGACAGTCGCCCGCAACGGCAGCTTCACTCGTGCAGCAGAAGAACTGTTGATTACACAGCCAACTGTTTCTAGTCAAGTCAAGCAACTGACTAATTCAGTAGGACTACCTTTATTTGAACAAATCGGTAAAAGACTATATCTTACTGATGCAGGTCAAGAGTTACTGCTTACCTGTCAAGATATTTTTGAAAAGCTCAACAATTTTGAAATCAAAATAGCAGATCTCAAGGGAACAAAACAAGGACAGCTAAATCTGGCTGTAATTACTACTGCTAAATATTTTGTCCCCAGATTACTTGGTTCTTTTTGTCAAAACTATCCTGGTATTGATGTTGCACTCCAGGTGACCAATCATCAAGAAATTCAACAGCGCATGTTAGCGAATAAAGATGATTTATACGTAGTTAGTAATCCGTCCAATGATGTTGATTTGACTACTAAGCCATTTCTCAATAATCCTTTAGTTGTCGTGGCGAGAAAGGATCACCCATTAGCCAACAAAAAAAATATCGATTTAAAAGAGTTGAACAATCAACCTTTTATTATGAGGGAGCAAGGTTCAGGTACTAGAGAGTCGATTGTGAAATTATTAACGGAAAATAATCTTTCGGTCAAGGTTAAATTGGAGTTGGGTAGTAATGAAGCAATTAAACAAGCTATTTACGGCGGATTGGGTATCTCTATCTTGTCAGAACACTCTCTATTTTCCGAGGGGATGTCAGGAGAATTAACCATTCTCGACTTTAAACACTTTCCCATCAAGCGCCGTTGGTATGTTGCTTATTTAGCGGGTAAAAAACTCTCAGTCATTGCGGAAACCTTTCTGGATTACCTATTAGAAGAAAGTCCCAAGATGTCTTTTCCTCAGTCAAGTATCTTGGCTAGATCAAATTAATAAGAGCGTTTTACCCTGGCTTGTGGTAAAGAATTTTCTAACCTGCCAAGGTTTAGCTACAATCTAGAGTGGAGTTTAGACAATACTTCATTGCATCGCCACTAGCTAGTTATTATGATGAGGTAAAAATTATGGCTAATAGTCGTCGCGTCGCTCGTGTAGCTGCTTTGATTAAGCGAGAAGTGAGCCAAATGTTGTTTAGTGAAATTAAAGATGATCGCGTTGGTGCGGGGATGGTTAGTATTACTGACGTGGACGTTTCTGGAGATCTACAGCACGCTAAAATCTTTGTCAGTATTTATGGTACAGATGAAGCCAGAGAAGAAACGATGGCTGGCTTAGACTCTTCTTCTCACTATATTCGCAAGGAATTGGGTAGTCGGATGAAGTTAAGACGTACTCCTACAGTTCAATTTTTGGAAAGTCCCTTGGAGAGAGGAGACAATATGTTAAATCTGCTGAGTAAAATTAGTCAGGAGCGACAAAATAAACCCGAGGCAGTAGATTAAATTGGTAAATATTTAAATGATCTGAATGATCGGCGATTGATGAAACAAGATTGGCAAAGTTTATCCCTCAAAGAGCAAATTGCTCAGATGATTATTGTCCGTGCTTCAGGTCATTTGTTCGATCATCAAATCCGTTATCCTGCTTGGGAAGCCAACAATCAGCAATTAAAAACCTGGCTGAGGGAGTTTAATCTGGGTGGTGTGATTCTGCTAGGTGGAAGTAGTGTTGAATTGCAGGCGCGATCGCAACAGTTGCAGAGTTGGGCAAATATACCCCTATTCATTGCTGCGGATATTGAAGAAGGGATTGGACAGCGTTTTCCTGGAGGGACTTGGTTTCCCCCGCCAATGGCATTAGGCAAGATTTATGAGCAGAATCCAGACTTAGCCCGACAATATGCGCATCAGATGGGAGAAGTAACGGCACAGGAAGCTTTAGCCGTCGGTATTAACTGGTTACTTGCTCCTGTGGTGGATGTTAATAATAATCCCGATAATCCCGCGATTAATATTCGCGCTTTTGGCGATCGCTCTGAAGTTGTAGCTGATTTAACTACGGCATTTATTCAAGGTGCTAAATCTACGGCTGTTTTAACCACCGCCAAGCATTTTCCTGGACATGGGGATACCTCCACCGATTCTCATTTGGATTTACCTGCTTTGAATCATTCTGAGTCCAGATTAGCCACAGTTGAATTACCTCCTTTTCAGCAGGCGATCGCGGCTGGGGTAGATAGTGTGATGACGGCTCATTTATTAATTGCTGCTTGGGATGCAAAGCTACCAGTCACTCTGTCGCAGAAAATTGTGAGCGAAATTTTAAGAAATCGCCTCGGTTTTTCGGGTTTAGTCGTCACAGATGCGCTGATTATGGGGGGAATAACTAAATATGCGACTCCTGAAACAGTAGCAGTGATGGCAGTTGAAGCAGGTACAGATATTTTATTAATGCCCGATCATCCAGAAGTAGCGATCGCTTCGATCTATGATGCAGTGCAAACTGGCAGGATTAAGCAATCAAGAATTCAGGAGTCTTTAGCACGTATCTGGCAGGCTAAACAACAGGTTTTTGCTGATTCAACTACAATTACAGAATTGTCGAGCGATCGCGCTAGATCTACCGTCAACTCGATCCTGAAAAATTCTCTACAACAAAGTAAGATATCAATAATTACTGATGCTCATGCACCAGGGCGTAATTTAATCGTGGTAGATGATCTATTAACTGTAAATTACCTAGATATTAACTCTCCAGCAATTACTATTCCTCAAGAATACAATTATCAAAGGCAGCTTGTAGACAGCAATACTTTAGACTGTATTTTATTAGATTCTCGTCCAACTCTACTACAAGTATTTATTCGTGGTAATCCCTTTCGCGGTAATGCAGGTTTAACTAATAAAACTAAAGCAATATATCAACAGTTAATTGCAAATCAACAAGTAGCTGGTATAGCAATTTACGGTAGTCCCTACGTCCTAGAATGGTTTAAAAGCATTATGGGATCGGATTTACCGTGGGTGTTTACTTATGGACAAATGCCACAGGCTCAGGCGATCGCTCTTAAGACTTTATTTGCTGATAATTCTCAGTCTTTAGAATTTCAATCTCCTAATTTTGGGTTTTAGTTAAATTGTAAAATCGAACGAATATCGTAGCTTAAGTTGAATAAAAAATCATTATAAATGACCAGTATAAATCACTTGATATCCTGACAAAGTGCTTAATCAAATCTTAACTTGCCATCGATTTTCCTAACATTAAAAAGCTAATGTAATTTTAGATACAGCAAGTAATAATATTTTTGCTAGCAGCAGTTTGGTTAATAGTTTATATTGATAGAAAGATTAATTTTAAAGCTATTTTATTTATACGGTAATACAACATGACTGCTACTACACAATCATACCCTTCTACTATTTATTCTCTTGATACCCTTAAAGATGAAGCTCGCCAGCTAATCGAAACAGGCATTATTAGCCGTCAACAATCGATCTATACCCTGTGCAAATATATTCCCGCTCGTGAGTGGGTTACAATTGAGTGTCAATTAGAAAGAGCTGACTATTTACTCAGAGATCCGATTGGTGATTTAGTTTCCTACGACAGCTGGGAAAACGACTAAATACCACTTTGCTTTTACTTAAGTAGCGAGTAAGTTAACTAAATAAAGCAATACTAGACAATGTTAGGACGTTTTTTATTACTACCCACTATCTATTTGCGAAGCTTATGCTAAAGCACTAGCTACGCGTCGTCCTTTAGGACTACCTACTACCTTCGAGCCGATCACCCTCATTGTCTTAATCTAACTTTGTACGGCTATAATTACCCTACTTAAGGCATTAACTGTTCTAGCTGGCTGCGCCAAATTTTAAGTTTTAGTGACAAAGGATATTCTGGGTTTTGAGTCCAAAAAATATATCCAGTAGCAGCTACAGCAGCTACAATTCCTATTAATAAAATACCTAGCCGATTTTTCGCTGGTTTTTGACTAGCTTTAGTCAGTTGAACTGGTGCAGTTTGAATATGCTGAATCTTTGTAGGGGTTGATGATCGGGCTATTATTTCTGGCTCAACTTCTAACTCAGTAACAGGTTGTGCTTTGACCATTAAATTAGTCTGATGATTATTAAGAGTCGATAATTTAGTACGGCGATCGCTAATTATTGATTTAAGTTTAGTACCCTTAAGATTAGCCTGCTCTAGATCTACTCCACAAACATTTGCGCCAACTAAATCGCTATTAGTTAAGTTAGCATTGGTTAAATTACTATGACGTAGAATAGAGTTGCTGAGTTTGGCATTCGTCAAATTCGCTTCCTCAAAGTTTACTCCTTGGAGATTAGCGTTACTCAAATCCGCACCACTGAGATTCTTTCTCGCTGCACCATAATTAACGATCTCCCAAACAGAATACCATTTAGGATCGATCATCGTCTTTTGGCTAAATTTAGCTGTTTTAAAATTGGCAAATTTTAGTTCTGCATCCTTAAAATATGTGCCACAACACAATGCACCAGCGAGATTAACCGCAGTCAGATTTGCTTGACTAAAATAAGCATTTCTCAAGTCCGCATTTTGCAAATTAGCCCCAGTTAAATCTACTTTATAAAGATAAGTATTACTCAAATTAGCGCTATTAAAATTGACGTTTAGCAGTTTAGTATTACTCAAATCAGCATTACTCAAATCAACTCGAAATAAATTAGAATTGCTGAGATCGATGCCAGAATAATTTTTTTTTGCAGTTTGACGATTGACAATTTCATGTACCTTGCGATACTTGGTTGCCATTATTGTTTTAGCATTAATAGTAGCTTGAGAAAAGATGGCATAATCTAAATTAGCTCCTTTAAAGTTAGTATCAAAAAGATTAGCGCCCAATAAATTAGCTTGCTCTAAATTAGCATTAGCTAACTGAGCATTACTTAAGTCTACCCGACTAAAATTAACCTGTTGAAGAATAGCCCCTTTTAGGTTAATTCCGCGAAGATTTAAATTAATTAGATTAGCTTGTGAAAGATCTGGTATAACTTGTTTGTGCATATCATACCAGCTATTCCAGGCTTCAACACCCTGCTTAATTAATGCCAAATGTTCTGAGTTTGCCATGATTAAAATTCCTTAATAAAACTTACTTATAAGCTACAATCTCTTTGAGTTTTTTAAAAATTTAAACATAATATGGTCATTAAATATTAAATATATATCGTAGTATGACAGCTTAATATTTACCACACTGTTAAAATAAGACACTTAAATTTTATCAACATTTATATTGTTAATTTAATATATAAGTTATCAATCAAGTGTGAAGTTTTAAATAAATGTCAACTGAGTAAAGTAAATTAAACTCAAGTATCGATCATCTACAATTAGTAAAGCTTTGCGTAAATAGTAAACAGCGCGCCAGATATCGTAATAATTAAAAATTTGGATGAGTTACAAGCTCAAAGCATTGATATAATCGACCAACCAAGCAGTGTAACTATTGGGAATCGAAACTAGCGATCGCTCTAATGAATTTTTGCTGATATCTATGAATATTTTCCTAGAAACTGACCGCTTAATTTTACGCAAATTGACTCAAGATGATCTAGACAATTTAGTCCAATTAGATAGCGATCCTGAAGTAATGCGATTTATTAATGGTGGCATTGCGACTACAAGAGAAGCAATCGCCAATGAATTTTTACCCTACGCAACAGGCTATTACAAAAAATCTTCAGATTTGGGTTTCTGGGCAATAGTTGAACGACAAAACCAAGAATTTGTTGGTTGGATATTTTTACGTCCTGAAATTGATTTTAAATTACTACAACAGCTAAATCTTGCTGAACCAGATGCAGTGGAATTAGGCTATCGTCTTCGTCAACCAAGTTGGAACAAAGGCTACACTACCGAAGTTGCGCAAGCATTAATCGATAAAAGCTTTACTGACTCTGATATTAATAAAATAAGTGCCTGGGCTTTAACTGAAAATAAGGCTTCGACAAAAGTAATGCAAAAGGTGGGTTTAAAATTGCAGCAAGAATATCTTGTCACTGCGGATCTGCTACCGCCAAGTTTATTAGAAAATTCTTTGATTCAAAACTTATTAGATCGCCAGTTAGTTAAGTATCAAATAGACAAAACTACTTGGAACTTGAAACAATTTTATCTAGCTTAAAAAACTTGAAAATATATATCTAATTGCCGTTAAATATAATAAAATATTGCTTTTTAATGACAAAAATGACAAAAATTAAATTGGGTAATTAATTGATGTCAACTAACATCTCAACTCCATCTTTGTTGACTTCTAGCGATCGAGCAAATTGGACGGGAGTATCTTTAGAACATTATCTGTATCCAGCTTACGAAACTCCAGAACATACACTTAACGAGCATCACATTTGTCTTTATGTTGGTAAACCTTTAATTTACGAACAGGTTGTCAATGGCAAGTTGCGATCGCTTAATTGTATTTACGGCGATATGGTAATTTATCCTGCTGGTTTAACCCAAAAACTCAGTTGGAATAAAAACGCAGAAATTATTCAGTTAGATATCAATCCAGCATTACTAACTCAAGCCTGCCAAGATGCACCGCGATCGCACAAGCTCGAACTTATTCCTCAGTATGGCATTAGAGATAATTTAGTTCAACAGTTACTTTTTACTTTGCTGGGAGAATTGCAATCTGGCTCAAACAACAGTTTGTATACCGAGTCACTGCATAATACTCTCTGTCTGCATCTGCTGAAACACTACACTACATTCCAAACCGAGATTAATTACAGCGATGATCCTCTACCACCTTATCTACATCGACGGTTAGATGAATATATTCAGGCAAATTTAGCAGAAAATATTACTCTAGCGGATATGGCTCAAGTAACTAGTTTAAGTATCTCCCACCTGACCAAACTATTTAGGCAAACTCAAGGAATTTCTCTATATCAGTACGTTATTCACTGTCGCATTGCTAGAGCTAAACAATTATTAAAACACCAACAATTAACTATTGCTGAAATTGCTACTCAAGTAGGATTTGCCGATCAAAGTCATCTGACTCATCACTTCAAGCGTCATGTCGGTGTAACCCCCAAAGCTTTTCGACTTTAAAGCAGAATCTTCTAAAATAAGCAAAATCTACAATATTTATCGACACTTCATCTCCTAACCTGTAAACAAATCAAATCAACAGGAGATGCAAATCATGTCAATTGAACAAAATAAAGCGATCGCGATTAGGAGTTTATTATGCTTCGTTTAGCTGGTTGGTGGTGGATTGGAGTAAGTGCGCTTCATGCTTTGGGGGGAATAATTTTATATTATTCTCAATGGCAAGAAATAGCTCAGGCTGGTTGGTTCAATGTTGTAGCACCAGAGCCATTTACACCAATATTTTCTCGCGAGACTGCCTTTTGGTTTATCTTGCTTTCGCCTTTTATTTATCTTGTGGGAGAATTATGTCTTTGGGCGCATCGTCAAAAGTTAACTTTGCCAATTTCTGTAGGGATAATTTTGCTAATTACCATGTCAATCGCGTTATTCTTTATGCCTATATCTGGTTTTTGGCTGGGACTACCGCCAAGTATAATGATGCTCTACTCATCAAAAATATTTCAACGTCAAAATAGCAGTGTTTAATTTCGCTAAAATCGATACTTAGTGCAATTAAATAAGCGATCGCCATTATGAATACTATCCCTACAGTAAAAAGCACTTCTGGTTTGCTGAGAGCCTTTCGTCAAGTAAATGCAATTTTGCGTCCTGTGGAATTTATGGAACGGCGCAGCCAAAAATACGGTGATTTTTATCAGGTAACGTTTAAAAATTCGCCACCAACTATTATGACCTCTAATCCTCAAGCGATCGAGGAAATTTTAACCGCTTCTGCCGATAAGTTTGATGTCGGTCGTGGTAATAAAATGCTGAGTTTTTTGGTGGGAGATAATTCTTTACTGTTGTTGGATGGTAAAACCCATAAGCGTCGCCGAAAGTTATTGATCCCACCATTTCACGGTGAATCATTACACCGATGTAGCCAGCAAATAGTTGAAATAACTAATAAAGCAAGCGATCGCCTAGAGGTTAATCAACCATTTAAAGTCCGTTCTTTAACCCAAGAAATTACGATGCGAGTAATTCTAAGCGTGGTGTTTGGCATTGATTCGGGGACGCGATACGACCGCCTGAGAGAATTATTAACCAACCTACTAGATACATTTAATAACCCATTAAATTCCAGTCTCATATTTTTTACTTGGTTACAACAAGACTGGGGTAAATATAGTCCTTGGGGTCGTTTTCTACTGATTAAACAAGAAATTAGAGAGTTAATCTATGCCGAAATAAAAGATAGACGAGAAGCGATTCAGCGCGGTGACGCGACGTTAGGAGCTAATCCTTTAGGACTTGGGGGTTTCCACCCAACTAAGCGGTGCAAGCCCCATGAGCGATATGCGGAGCGGTATCCTTTAGGACTGAATCAAGAAGCGATCGCTACTAATAAATTAGAGTACCGTGATATCTTAAGTTTATTGCTGATGGCAACAGATGAAACGGGCGAAGGAATGAGCGATGAAGAACTCCACGATGAGCTTATTACCCTGTTGTTTGCTGGACATGAAACTACCGCCTCAGCTTTGGCTTGGCTGTTTTACTGGATTCATTATCTACCCGAAGTCAAAGAAAAGCTACAGCAAGAGTTAGATTCATTAGGAGACAATACTGATTATCAAGCGATCGCCAATCTACCCTATTTAAATGCAGTTATTTGTGAAACCCTACGTATTTATCCCATCGCTGCGGGAACTTTTGCTCGCGTTTTGACTCAACCCATGTCAATTATGGATTGTGATTTTCAGACCAATACTTGGTTTCTGATCTCAATTTATAATTTACATCATCAGGAAGCTTTATATCCCAATGCCAATCAATTTAATCCCGAAAGATTTTTAACCAAAAGTTATTCTAATTATGAATATCTGCCTTTTGGTGGTGGCAATCGTCGCTGTATTGGTTCAGCACTAGCATTACTAGAAATGAAATTAGTCACCGCAACTATATTATCTCGCTGTCAACTAGAACTAACGAATAAACGTCAAATGTTACCCGTACGTCGTGGTTTGACTCTCGCGCCACCAGCTTCTTTTAAAATGACTCTTGCAGCCAAGAAAGTTGCAAAGAGTTTAGAACTTGTCTGATAAAGCAGTGAAATTAACTTTTCTAACTTTCATACAAAAATGCGATTAGGCTCCCCTAAAGGATATGCGTAGCGGTATCTCCAACTATGCGAGACAAGTGCTTTAGCACTAGCTCCGCGTCGCGCCTACCCTTCGGATCGCACTTTCGAGTCTTATGTTAAGTTCATGACTTAATCTCAGTTAATAGACAGACAACCCGTTAAAACAAAATATAGTATTACTCATGGCAATGTTTGATTTCGCTCAAATCGATATTGGTGCCATTAAATAAGCGATCGCTATCTTCAATATTGAGCAATTGGGGCATAACTTATAATAATCAGTGTTTGAAAGCTGAGAATAAAACTATGACCGACAAAGCAAGTTCGTTACAAAATAATTATCATCTTGCTCCAATAAACATTGCCAAAATGAAAGCTCCTTTAAACGATCCAATTATGGCTGAATTTGCCAATGCACTAGACGAAAAAGCCAAACTAGAGTTATCGAACTTGATGGCACTGTTAACAAAGTTTTTACGAGCTTAATGGATCTCTGTGGCGATCGCAAAGTTCAAGAATCGGATTTAGGATTACTTCTCTTTACTTTGTAATCAACCCGATCAGCCGCTGCAAGTCGTTAGACTCAGCTAGTCCTTTAAGACTAACTAGGTGTCGCCCTAAAGGATTACCTTTAGGGCCAGAGGCGAGGGTCTTCTTTTGGAAGAAAGATAAAAAACAGGTGAAATTTAGCTGGATGTAGATGAATTTTTAGCAAGCTAAGTCTTTTTACTTAGTTAAAGATCGCAAATCAGGCACGGTTAGTTTAAGATTGTTCTTGAAATAATTTAAAGTTAAATTTACAAATGAGAATATTAGTAACTGGCGGTGCTGGTTTTATTGGCTCCCATCTCATTGATCGTTTGATGAAGCAAGGTCACGACGTAATCTGTCTAGACAACTTTTTTACAGGTCATAAGCGCAACATTCGTCATTGGCTTGATAATCCCTATTTTGAATTGATTCGCCACGATATTACCGAACCAATTCGTTTAGAAGTCGATCAGATCTATCATCTTGCTTGTCCAGCATCCCCCGTTCACTATCAGTATAATCCCGTAAAAACCATCAAGACTAACGTGATGGGGACTTTAAATATGTTGGGATTAGCCAAACGAGTTAACGCTAGATTTTTGCTGGCTTCCACTTCGGAAGTATACGGAGATCCTGACGTTCATCCTCAGCCTGAAGAATATCGTGGTAATGTAAACTGTATTGGTATTCGTAGCTGCTATGACGAAGGCAAAAGGGTCGCTGAAACCTTAGCTTTCGACTATCATCGACAAAATAATGTTGACATTCGAGTCATGCGTATTTTCAATACCTATGGGCCAAGAATGTTTGAGAATGACGGTCGCGTCGTGAGTAACTTTATTGTTCAAGCTCTCCAAGGTACACCATTAACTGTTTATGGTGATGGTTCCCAGACTCGTAGCTTCTGTTATGTAGCTGATTTAGTCGAAGGAATGATGCGCTTAATGAACGGTGAGCATATGGGGCCTATTAACATCGGTAATCCAGGAGAATATACGATTCTACAGCTGGCGGAGACAATTCAGAAAATGATTAATCCTGATGCGCAGCTATCCTACAAGCCACTTCCTCAAGACGATCCCAAACAAAGACAGCCTGATATTACCAAAGCTAAAAACTTATTAGGCTGGGAACCTACAATCAATCTTGAAGAGGGTCTAAAAATGACTATTGAAGACTTTCGCTCTCGTATGGAAGCAGAAGAGTCATAGAATTATAGTCTCAGAAAAATAGTTTTTCTCAATGTATTTCGGGAAGTTTAAATTTAAAGCAATCAAAACTCTAAGAGGTTAAATAAGTTTATGCGTGTTTGCGTCATTGGCACTGGATATGTTGGTTTAGTTACGGGTGTTTGCTTGTCTCATATCGGACACGATGTGATTTGTGTTGATAACAACGAAGAAAAAGTTAAGCTAATGCAGTCGGGACAGTCTCCCATTTATGAGCCTGGTTTATCTGAACTAATGAAGTCTTCTGCTGAATCGGGAAAATTAACTTTTACTACTGATTTGTCTAAAGGCGTCGCTCACGGAGAAATTTTGTATATTGCAGTCGGAACTCCTCCCTTACCCACAGGCGAAAGTGATACTCGTTACGTTGAAGCAGTGGCTCGCGGGATTGGAACTCACCTAAAGGATGAATATAAAGTAATTGTCAATAAATCTACTGTACCCATTGGTTCTGGTGATTGGGTGAGAATGATTATATTAGATGGTCACAAAGAGTCTGGTAGCACGGTGGAAACCAGCTTCGATGTCATCAGTAATCCTGAGTTTTTGCGTGAAGGTTCGGCAGTATACGATACTTTCAATCCCGATCGCATTGTTTTAGGTGGGAACAGCGATAAAGCTATTTCCATGATGCAGGATTTATACCAGCCTTTAGTCAGTAGAAAATTTGCCGAAGACCAATCTTTGCCTGAAGTACCAGTAGTAGTGACAGATCTTAGTTCAGCAGAAATGATTAAATATGCTGCCAACTCTTTTCTGGCAACTAAAATCAGCTTTATCAACGAAGTCGCTAATATTTGCGATCGCGTAGGTGCTGACGTAACTCAAGTAGCTAGAGGAATTGGCTTAGATTCGCGGATTGGTGGCAAGTTTCTTAGTGCTGGTCTTGGCTGGGGTGGATCTTGTTTCCCCAAAGATGTCTCGGCGTTGGTACACACTGCCAATGACTACAATTACGAATCTGAGTTACTAAAAGCTGCCATTAACGTTAACCAACGTCAGCGTTTATTGGTTCTAGAAAAATTACAAAATGAGTTGAAGATTCTCAAAGGTAAAACCATTGGTCTATTAGGCTTGACCTTTAAACCTGATACTGATGATATGAGAGATGCCCCAGCCTTGGATTTGATTGAACAACTAAATCGTTTAGGAGCGAGAGTCAAAGCCTACGATCCTATTGTCTCTCAATCTGGTTTGAGTCATGGTCTTTCTAATGTAATTATTGAAACTAACGCTGAAATGCTGGCAGATAGCTGTGATGCTCTAGTTTTAGTGACTGATTGGAAAGAGTTCCTCAAGCTAGACTTGCAAAAAATTGCTAAGTTAATGAACCATTCTTTAATCATTGACGGGCGTAATTTCTTAAACCGTGAAGCAGTTCAGGCTGCTGGCATCCGCTATATTGGCATGGGTCGTTAAGTCTCAATTATATGAAGTCCGTTTAAACAATTTCAATTAAAACTCGCGCCCTAAAGGATATGCGTAGCGGTATGCTTTAGGGCGCGAGATAAAGTTTTAATTGTCCTAACCTTTACTTCAACTGCTATAAATCTCAACAAGATCTAAATAAATTATTTACTTAAGAAACTTCATGCCATGAACTGGGTTAGATTTGGGCATCAAATTATGTCTCAGTAGTTTTTTTAACCTCGCAGGGGCATTCTCGATCGCTTCTGGTTGATAATTAAATAAATTATTCTCTAGAGGATGAATATACTGTGGTGTATAGTTTCCCAGCAAAGATACCCTAGGGCGATCGCTATTATTATCGGAAGTATCATGCCAACATAGTCCATGAGAGATAATTGCCGATCCTGCTTTCCCTGTCATTCTCTTAGCAATTCTTTTAAACTGCCACTTATTGGGCTGAGTAGCTAAATTCTGAGTTCCCGCAGCGAAGAAAGGTGCGCCATTGTTATGCGTAAAATCTTCCATGAGCCAAATTACCTGAAGTTCTAAGACAGGATATTTAGGAAAAGGTGCAGGCATTGCCCAATAGGGATAATCGACATGGATACCCATACTTTTTGCCCCTGGGTGCAGAATATGAGCGGAGAAACCACCCAAGATGGCATCTTCACCAATAATTGCGTCAACAATTGAGAGTAAAGACTCATTTTGCGCCATCTGAGCAAAGATATCTGCCTGATAGATCAAGCCATAGAGACGCTCTTTTTTTTCCTGAACAACTAATTTGTCTTCTTTTCTTTCTTGTTCGGCTAATTCCAGAACTAGTTGTCTGGCTGTTGCTGCTTCTTTGGGAGTGATCAAATCGGGCAGCATGACATAGCCTTGACCATCAATAATTTCGTCCGTCATGGCAGCCATCTCTGTTGACACGGTATTTTTCAAAGACGAATTAGACGAATTAAATGAGGGTGAGAGAAAATTTTGTAGTTGTTGAATCATTGATTTTGTGTAGAGAATTTTTTTAACTTGGTAAGTGTAATTAAGTGTTAATTATTTAATTAAAAGAAGAGACAAGACTCTTAGTTTTCCATGTCTGCAATGGATTTAGGTACATCGGAGGTTAGAACTTCGTGTCCGTCGGCTGTTACCAACAGATCATCTTCAATCCGAATGCCAATTCCTTTCCATCTGTCAGGAATTTCTGGTTGTCCTTCCGCAGGTTTAATATTGGGGGAGATATAAATTCCTGGTTCAACCGTAACAATGTGTCCTGGGGTTAAATTCTGCCAAGTTTCGGCATCATGCTTATAAACTCCGACATCATGCACATCTAAACCAAGCCAATGTCCTGTACGGTGCATATAGAAAGGCTTGTATTTCTCTGACTGGATAATTTCGGTTAAATCACCCTGGAGTAATCCCAAATCTAATAAACCCTGGACAATTACACAGACAGCGAGATCGTGAAATTCGTTGTAAGGCTTCCCTGGCTGTACTTCCTCGATCGCTTTTAGCTGTGCTTCTAAGACAATTTCATATAAAGCTTTTTGTTCTGGAGTAAACTTGCCACCCACAGGAAAAGTGCGGGTAATATCGCCATTGTAGTAACCGTAGGAACAGCCCGCATCAACTAGCAATAGCTCGCGATCCTGCATCTGGCGATTGTTTTCAATATAGTGCAGAATACAAGCATTAGCCCCTGATGCCACTATAGATGGGTAAGCAATCCCAATCGCCCCCTCCTTGCGAAAAACATGCTCTATTTCTGCCTGCACCTGATATTCATAGACTCCAGGTTGAGCAAATTCACGAGCGCGATTATGTGCCATTGCCGAGATCTTAGCTGCCTGACGCATCAGGGCAATTTCTCCAGGGCTTTTGACCAACCGCATGGCAAAAGTTAATGGGCGAGTATCTTCTAATGCCAGAGGTGCTGTACCTCGTTTTTGATAACCCTGCATTAATCTTTGCCAATGTGCAATGATTGTCTGGTTAAATTTCTCGTCGTTGCCTAAATGATAGTAAATGCGATCGCTATTAATTAAATACTGCGGCAGTTTTTCATTCAACTCAGCAATCGGATAAGCCTCATCTGCACCATAAATTTCCTTGGCTGCTTCCACGCCACAGCGATATCCCGTCCAGGTTTCTTGCTCTGGATCTTTAGGCTGTACAAACAAAATATACTGATGTTCCTCATGATGAGGTGCGAAGATCGCCACTGCTTCAGGTTCATTAAAACCTGTTAAATAGTAAAAACTGCTTTCCTGACGGTAAGTATATTCAACATCATTGTGCATCGTTGCCAGAGGCGCACTACGAAAAATTGCTGTTCCTCCACCAATCTTCGACATTAACTCCCTTTGACGTTGGCGATACTCTTGCTGCTCAATCCCCATGCTGCTTTATTTCTTTAACATTTTTTAACATTTGCCTATAATTTATTATGCATTAAAAACGATTTGTGGGGGGAAGAATCTATTTAATCACTGATGTTACGCACCTGCTAATTTACTCTATAGTTTTGACGTAGGGGTTTGGGGATTTATATGAAGTCCGTTTAAACAATTCCAATTAAAACTCGCGCCCTAAAGGATATGCGTAGCGGTATGCTTTAGCACTAGCTTCGCGTCGCAAAGACGTTTATCCCGCTTAGTTTGGGGCAAAGACGCAAAGACGTTTATCGCGTTCTTGGGGCAAAGATTTTATTAGAAGTAATTAAGCGGACTTGATATTAGGGGTTTAGGGAATTAGTGATAGGTTAACTTGACGCTCCCTATCTCCCTACAAAAGTTGTGTTTCTGCTTGTTCGATTAGTGTTTGCCAGACTCCTGTAGGTTGCCAGATTTGATTCATGGGATAGCTGGCTTGTTCTTCTGGTAAGCGCAAAATGTATTTCTGCCAAAAGTAGATAAAGCAAGACACTCGCATGTTTTTAGCACAGTGTACCGAAACTTTTTGACCGTCGAAAGACTGCATGATCTTAAAAAAGATTTTTACATCTTCGAGTTTGGGGTTGTCCCAAATTACGGGAATCTGCACGTAAACTATTTCTAGATCGGTAACGATGATTCCTTCGTTGGCTAAAGCATTGGTTGAACCAGAGGTAGCTAAATTAATTATGGCTTGATCTCCAGCTTGGGCAATAGATGCAAATTCTTGGGGAGTTGGTTGTCCTGAAGTCGCCAGATGATTATTGATTTGATAGTAGTCTCGAATAGTCTCAATCACTGTTCAATCCTCAAAGTACGATACGATGAAACTTGCAAATATCAATAACAGACTAATTCCATACATAATATACGAGGAGATATCAGCTTGAATACTCAGTCACCTAATAGTTGGCAGCCATTACTAGGTGGTATTGTCGCCGCCTTGCTGGTTTTGATTGCTTTTAATTCATTTGTAATTCTTAATCCTGGTCAGGCTGGGGTTTTGAGCATTTTGGGTAAGGCACAAGACGGCGTGTTATTGGAAGGAATTCATCTTCGTCCCCCTTTAGTTTCTAACGTTGATGTTTACGATCTGACGGTTCAAAAATTTGAAGTACCCGCAGAAAGTTCCACCAAAGATTTACAAGATCTCAAGGCCAGTTTTGCCATTAACTTTCGCCTAGATCCTGTGCAGGTAGTTGAGATTCGTCGTACACAAGGAACACTACAAAATATCGTGTCTAAAATTATCGCACCGCAAACTCAAGAATCTTTTAAAATCGCTGCTGCTAGGAGAACTGTTGAAGAAGCAATTACTAAACGAGATGAACTAAAAGAAGACTTTGATAATGCCTTGAGCGATCGCCTGGATAAATATGGTATTTTGATTCTGGATACTAGTGTCGTCGATCTTAGTTTCTCCCCTGAATTTGCCAGAGCAGTTGAAGAAAAGCAAATTGCCGAACAGAAGTCTCAAAGAGCCGTATACGTAGCCAGAGAAGCCGAACAAGAGGCTCAGGCAGATATTAACCGCGCCAAGGGTAAAGCCGAAGCTCAAAGACTGTTAGCCGAGACTTTACGAGCGCAAGGTGGACAATTAGTATTACAAAAAGAAGCGATCGAAGCTTGGCGAGAAGGTGGCGCACAAATGCCTAGAGTTTTAGTTACCAGTGGTGAATCTAAAGGAGGTGTTCCTTTCTTGTTTAATTTAGGCGATGTTCAGTAGAGTGAGATTACTCACGGGGTGACAACATACTCACAAAAGGATGAGAGGATAAGTTTTTTAGCCCTCATACTCTGTTGATAAAAAGGTAGTTTGTTGGGAGTTAGTATCAGTAATTGTTCAACCTACAAACTATCATATAAGCCTATCCAATTTGGGCAGTCAACATCCTGGGATCTCCCCAGGATTAGGCCCTTAAAAAATTGCTATGTCTTTTATCTTTTCTCAAATTTTCTGGCAAGCGACAAATATATTCTTTGACTCCTTTGTAGGCAATTGCTATTAGTAAAATTAAAGATAATAAGTGTTTGTCCTTTCCTTACTCATTTTGGCTTTTGTTTTTAGTATTTCTACTCCAATAAAAAGTACTAGAAGCTTTGCTTCTTTATTGTTGATCGAACTGATATTGGTTAAAAGATTCAATAATCGCTACAGATTGTTGAGCAATTCGCTTGGTAATATCTGTTAATTCATGAACTGAATTTTGAGTAAAAGTTGAACTTTGGATTTGGATGTCCAAAGAATCAGAAATATTTTGCATCAGATTACTCATGTTATGATTTAACGCCACAATTTGCTCTAAATTCTGACTAGCTGTGGCAAAATCATCAACCCCGCTCATTAGTTGCTCTGTTTCCGATTCCAGGGTGGTTGTTTTAGCCGTAATTTCCGTTTTGATACTAGTAAATAGAGGATCGATTCTTGCCGTAGCTTCAAATAGCTCTTGCATCAAAGTAAAAATTCGCTCAGATAAATCACCAGCAGCATCTTGGTTACTTTTACTTGGTTCAAGTTGACTAGAATTGATTGCTCTAGCCATCCCCATCGATTGTTGAGCTAATTGCTTGCTCAAATCTTTGACTTGTCCGATAGTTTCCGCAAAAGTTTGACAAGAATTACTCAATTTTTCAAATCCTACTGTGGCATTTTGCACAGTACGTTTTATATTTGAACCGCTATTGGCTGCGCGATCTAAAATTGCTTGAGTATCTTGAGTGTATTGTTCTAACTTAGCTAGCAATTGGGCATTATCAAGAGCCAAACCTACTTGAGTAGCAATTTGACTCATCCAACTGATTTCAGCTTCTTGCCATGGGCGAGTGTCAGAACATTGGTGTGCTACCAACAAACCAAATAGTTTTCCTTGATAGATAATTGGTGTGACGAGATTTGCCTTAACTTCCAATTGTGCTAATTGTTCCACATAACAGTTGCTCATACCTGCTTCGTAAATATTCTCCCAGGCGCGAACTCTACCGTCGCGATACTGATCTAAATATCTGGCTTCAAAGCAGGGATCTTTAATTATTCTCCCCTCAGCCCTTGTCCAACCATGGTTAACAGATTCGGCGACAACTTTACCATAATTATCTTCATCTAGAGCATAAACTAAGACGCGATCGCAATTTAAAACTCTTTTTACTTCTCGAACACTGGCTTTGAGAACATCTTTTTCTTTGAGGGATTGGCGAATTTGTTGTACTGCATCGGTGTAATACTCTGTCCACATTTTTTCTGATTCTGCCTGGAGACGTAGGCGTTGGGCATCAGCTAATAATTGGGCATTATCAAGGGCAAAACCCACTTGGGTGGCAATTTGAGTCAACCACAGGATCTCTGCTTGCTGCCAGTGACGAGGGTTAGAACATTGCTGGGCGACTAATAAACCAAATAGTTGTCCTTCGATGATAATAGGAACGATTAAATTTGCTTTAACTTCAAACTTTTCCAGTTGCTCTACATGACACTGACTCATGCCTGCATCGTAGATATTGTCCCAGGCGCGTATTCTACCGTCACGATACTTGGCGAAATATTTGGCTTCAAAGCAAGGATCTTTGATCACCATTCCTTCTGTCTTTGTCCAACCAGAAGAGACAGATTCTGCCACAATTTTGCCATAAATCTTATGATGCAAAGCATAAACCAAAACGCGATCGCAATTTAAAACTCTTTGTATTTCTCGAACGCTGGATTTGAGAATGTCTTTAATTTTGAACGATTGACGAATCTGCTGTAGCACATCAGAAAAATGCTTGATCCACATTCTTTCTTGTTCAAGCTGCTGCTGAAAATCAATAATTTGTTCTTGCTGATTACCATGGGAAATTTGCGTATATTCGGGCATATTACCTATCTGATTAGCGATATGAGTTATCCAGTTAATTTCTTGCTGTTGCCAGCTTCGAGCATTTGAACACTGATGAGCGATTAATAACCCGAATAGTTGACTATCCTTAGCGATTGGTGCTATTAGTCCAGCTTTTACATTTAAAGCTTCTAATTGTTTTCGATACCAAGAGGGAGCATCTTCGTCAGAGGTATTATCCCAAACACGAACTTTACCATTACGATCTTCTTCTAAATATTGAGTTGCTTCCTGAGAATTTTTGGCGACTCGATCTAAAACTTTAGTCCAGCCATCAGCAACAGATTCAGCGATCACCGCACCATCATTAGCAATATTTAGACTATAAATTAAAACGCGATCGCATTTAAGTAGCTGGCGTATATCTGCAACTATAGTTTTGAGAATATTTTTTGGTTTTAATTGGTCATTTAGCTTATCTTTGATCTCAGCCAATAATCTATTTTGTTCCTGCTCAAGAACTTGTTGCTGTTGAGAATTTTTAGCTCCATTATTTGCAGCTCGGTAATTTTGGTTATTGTGATTGTTTTCCATCTGCTGTAATAAGGTAAATTCTGCTAATTCGTCGGCTTGGACAATCCCTGAAAGAGCTTTTCCTGCTGAACTTGCTTTTTCCGCCAACAAGTTAACTGTCTGCTCATCCCAAGGCTGAAGTTGAAAACACTGATGAGCAACCAAAAAAGCTAATAATCTATTGTCAACATAAATTGGGGCAACTGCGACATTCTTAATCCCCAGCTGTTCTAGCTCTTTTAACTTACTTCGATTAACATCTGATGCGTAAATGCTATCTATGGTTAAAGACATACCATAACAGTACATCTCCAGATAATCACCTTCTAAAAAAGGATCTTGAATTGTTTGTCCCAACAGAGAGACGCATTTTTCATGACTTGATTCTGCTAAAACTTCTGCTTGAGGTAAATTGTTGGCAGTATAAATAATAACGCGATCGCACCTCAGAATTTCTCTGGTTGTTTTAACAGTAGATTTTAAAATCTGTTGCAGATTTCGATATTTAATTAGTTTAAGCTCAAAAGTTTGATTCATTGCTTACATAAAAATAGCCATAGGAATTATCAAAAAAAAATCAAAGATATTTATTAATTTGGTAAATTTGCATACTACCGACATTTAGAAGTATATAGCTAAATAACTTATTGTTTCTGTATATTTACTGAGTATTTTGTGATTGGGCGTTGCTGATTTAAAAGATAAAACTGTTGATAGCTCTAGGCTTGTACCAAAAAAAAGATAATGACATCTGGCAGACAAATAACATTAATTGATGCCTTGTAATCCCAAAAAAACAAACTCACTTTCAAAATCTGCGCGCTCCAACCAGGTTTTTTTGGCTGAGACTTGTTTTTTAGCAAAAGCAACCACTTGTAAACTATCTTCGAGCATCGATTCTGTTTCCCGTGCAACTAGTTCCCGATCTAAATCGATTAAATTGCCGTTGGCATCTAACATTTTCTGAGTGAGAGGTAAAATTGTCTTTGGAGCGCCTTTAAGATAAATAGTTTTTCCCTCAATATTTGAATGCAAAGTTGCCATGTAGTGAAATTCTGATGTACAGGAAAAAGTATCTAATTTAGGCATTAACTGTTGCCAGCTAGATTGGCACAGCCTAACTTTACTTGCAGCAGCGATTGAAGCTCCTTCGAGGGGATTACCAATGACAATCCACCTCCCCTGGTGATTTTTTAAGCCAGAATTATTGCAAAGTATACCTGCTATCAAGCATTCTCTAAGAGCGATGTGAGAGTAAAGTTCTGTTATGTTTAGCAACCAGCATTTTGACTCTTGAGGTGACACATTAAGAATATAACCTTCTGGGCTGTAATCTAAACCCTCAACTTGGTAATGTTGCCGTCCTGCGTAAATTTCTGTAACGCTCGAATTACTATTGTGCTGCTGGGAATTCATAATATTTCGGGGGTAAATACCAAATTTTTAACTATTAACCAAATAAACCTGAATAATCTGATTTTGAAATAGTCAAAACAATCAAATTTTTAGCGAGTAATTATTATTTTGCAAGCACCAAGTATTACTTAATTTAGCTGAGTAAAAGCCTGAAATGTAGCATTTTTTCAAGCAAATTAGCTAATAATTATAGATAAACTCAAATTCAAATCTATCAGAATTATAAGAACCCCAAAAAAGCTTCTCTTTAATCAATAAAAGAAACATTATTGATAAATTTAAGCAATTTATTATGCTAAAAATTATAGTTGTATTCAACTTTGATGAGCAACAACATTCTGGACAAAAATAAGGCTATTTTGTCTGCAATAAATGTTGATGATGTAAGCTCGAAACGAGATAGCTCAGGTAATTGAAGAGACTGAGTTATAGAGCTTAATAGCTAAAGATTAAGGTGGACATTGACCAGGGATTCTGGGTGTTTGACTATATTTCCAGGTCAAACTTCTTACTGAGTTTAATAAAACTATAAACCGATCACTATAAATGTAGTGTTCAAGTCTTGAGTTAAGAGTTAGTTGGCATCGCGACTTTTTATAATTTTTATAAACAGTTTTCACAATTATGTATGCCAGTTACTAGTTTCCAATTTGATCATAAATTAAAGCTATAAAAACAGCAAGAGATACTGTGTAATTGTAAGCGGCGTTGCTGGATTAAGGTATGATTTTCTAACAGATGCGATCGCTAATTTAAAATAAGATCCCAGAAAAATGAACTGTCCTGAGTGTCCTAAAGGATATGCCTAGCGGTATGCTTTAGGATAAAACTTACATGACGAGAGTTGAAGGAGAAAATACCAGACTCAGACACTATCTAGCTCAATTACATCGAAAAACTCTGTGTTACTCGAAGTCTCTCAAGATGCTTGAATACTTGATTAGATTATTAGTTGATTATCTTTTGGTCGAATATCGGAAAATATTATGAAACTCAGGCAAAAACTCATTAAAAAACTCATTTTGCTCTTAGCTCGACCTTAACTTCTGACTCTTGACTCTTAACTCTTGACTCACTACAACATAAACGTAAACCTTACGAAACAAAGCGATGATAGTGATTGGTTTAATGAGTGGAACTTCTGTTGATGGAATTGATGCTGCTTTAGTTGAAATCAAGGGTACAGAGCAGGATCTAAAAGTAAAGCTGTTAGCAGGAGCAACCTTTGCTTATCCTCAAGACCTAAGAAACCAAATATTAGCTATTTGTGGCGGAAAAGCGTTAAATATAGCTGAATTAGCAGACTTAGATGATGCGATCGCCCTACAATTTACCCAAGCTGCACGACAGATTCAAGCCCAACATCAACCAGCAGAATTAATTGGTTCTCATGGTCAAACTATCTATCATCGACCACCTACTCAGGATAAATTGGGCTACAGCTATCAGATTGGCAGAGGAGAAATGATTGCTCACCTCACAGGTATTCAAACTATCAGTAACTTTCGGGTAGCGGATATTGCAGCAGGAGGAGAAGGCGCACCATTAGTATCAAAAATCGATCTTTGTTTGTTATCTCACCCGACTAAAATTAGAGCGATTCAAAACCTGGGTGGCATTGGCAACGTGACCTATTTACCTCCCAAGACTACAACTGACTGGGATGCACAAATATTTGGTTGGGATACTGGCCCAGCAAATGCTTTATTAGACCTCGCTGTAGCTCGTTTAACTAACGGAACTAAAACTTACGATCGAGATGGTCAATGGGCAGCCCAAGGCACGCCAAATCAGCAATTAGTAGCGCAGTGGTTGCAGCAAGACTTTTTTCAGCAGTCGCCACCAAAATCTACGGGGAGAGAACTATTTGGCAAGGATTATTTAGAGCAATGTTGGCAAGAAATGGATAACCTGAGTTTAACCGAAAGCGATCGCCTGGCGACGTTAACAGAGCTTACTGTTGCCTCGATTATTCATAGTTACCGCCAGTTTTTGCCCCAAATGCCTGACGAGGTTTTACTTTGTGGTGGAGGCAGTAGAAATTCATATCTGAGACAACGCCTACAAGCTGAGTTAACATCGGCACATATTGGGACAACCGATGAAATGGGAATTAATGGAGATTTTAAAGAGGCGATCGCTTTTGCCGTTTTAGCATACTGGAGAGTTAAATCAATTCCTGGCAATTTACCTCAAGTTACAGGAGCAGCTAAACCTGTTTTGTTAGGGGATATTCACCTGTCAATGTAATCGGCTCGTAAGTAGGAAATAAGAAATAAGAAATAGGAAATAGGAAGTAGGAAGTAGGAAGTAGTATTTCAAAAATGTCCTAACGTTTTTACGTATGGCTGTTATCACATCGAAATTGAGAGAATAAAGTTTTATGGCTCATAGTTTCCTCATTGAAGCTGGTTATTGGCATGTAACTGGTCATTGGTTAAAACCAAACTTCCCCCCAATTCCGCTTGAGGGAGGAATTAAGATCGCTTGGAAAAGAGCCAACTGGTTCAAGCTAACTACGAGCCTAACTTGTGATGATGAAACAGCGACGGAGATTGTTTATCAATGCCGAGGCAACCTGAATTACGAGACAAAATACTATACCTATGTTGCTCAACACAGTCTTTTGGGGAATATTGAGGGAGAAGGTAGATTGGTACAGCAATCGATCATTCAGTATTACTGGTTTATCGGCACTGGTAGCAAACACAAAGGATTGGATACATATGTCTGTCTAGATCAAAATACTTACTATCTAACTAGCAATATTTTAGATGGTCACAGTATTAAGCAGACGATTGAAGCAACCTTAAGACGTTAGCCCAATTTAGAAGCTCACTATAACCGATAACAATAGCCAAAATTGATTTAAGAAACTTAACTTCCCCAATAGAAGATGAATAAAGATACTAATCAAGGTCGTTTACTTGCCAACCGCTACGAACTATCCGAGCTTGTCGGAGAAGGTGCAATGGGTCGAGTTTACAGCGCCAAAGATACAGTATTAGGTGGGGTGATCGTAGCTGTTAAGTTCTTATCTCAAGCTCTAATGAGTGAGAGTATGCGCGATCGCTTTGAGCGAGAGGCAACAATTTCGGCTCTTTTAGGGGAAAAAAGTATTCATGTCGTTCGGGTTAAAGACTATGGTGTGGATGAGCATAACGCTCCTTTCTATGTCATGGAGTTTTTGGCGGGAGAAAGCATCAACGATCTGATTTCCTATCAACCTATGCAGCTAAAAAGATTTCTCCCCTTAGCTCGTCATGTTTGTCTAGGATTAGAATCTGCTCACCAAGGAATTTTTTTTAATGGCGAACTGTGTCGAATTATTCACCGCGATATCAAGCCTAGTAATATAATTGTAATACAAGATCCTAGCTTGGGGGAAGTAGCCAAAATTCTCGATTTTGGTATTGCGAAACTGATCCAAGCAAGTGCTAACCAAACTCAATCTTTTATGGGAACTCTAGCCTATTGTTCCCCCGAACAAATGGAAGGCAAAGAGCTAGACAGCCGTTCTGACATCTATAGCTTGGGTGTGATGATGTACGAAATGCTCACCATGGATATGCCTTTGTTACCTCAAAACTCATCCTTTGGTGGTTGGTATCAAGCTCATCATAATTTTAAGCCAGAACCTTTTAGCGATCGCCTCAATTTACCTCGCGAATTACAGGATTTAGTCTTTCGCTGTTTAGAAAAAGAAAGAGATCGGCGACCTCAAAGCGCTCGTGAGATTATGGAAACTCTAGAAAGAATCGAGCAGCAGTCTAGATTTGGCCTAACTAACCCAGGATTAAACATCAACCCAGCCGAACATTTTGCCAAAAATAATACCTTAGATGCTACTTTGAGTACTACATTCTCTCGTAATGCTACTCTTAATGCGATTAATAATCGCACTATCAATACCGAAACTTCAGTAACGGAAATTTGTTTACAGACTCCTTGGCCTCAGGATAAACCTTTAAGCAAAATTGTTTTTTCTCAGCTCATCGATACTCCATTAGGAGAAGTCCCTGTACTCTGCGTCATGCTGGAGCAAGAAGATATTTACCAAAGAATTTCTGGCACTCGCTACAATCAATTTTTATATTTGGCAAATCCTCATCCTATATTACTTTGGGTTACAGTCCTCTACAACGCTGAACATGGCGCTAAATGGCTTCCCTGTTATTTAGATCTTAAATCCCAAAAAGGACAAGAAATTGCTCGCGCTTTAGCACATAGAGGTAAATATCGGATTTTATTTTATGGTTTAGACGAACCTCGACAATGCCAACATATCACTAACTCCATAATCAATACTCATAACTGTAAAATGCTTCAGGAATGGGCAAATTTAAGTCAACTGACTAAAAGTTTTGGTGATGCCAAAAAAGCGAAAAAAGTTCTGCAACAGGAGCTAGAAAAATTAAAAGACCAAATTATAACTAAAGTCAAAGCTTCTAAATTAACTGATGTGAATGCAGGGAAGTAGGGAGTAGGGAGTAGGAAGTAGGAAATAGGAAATAGGAAGTAGGAAATGGAAAGATAATTCTTAATTAAAATTAAGTTGTTTCAGTAATTATTTCTTTGGTTTTTGTTAGATTCAGAGGTTGTTGTTCAGATTCTGTCGTAGATAGCCAAAGTAAGTACTCGACGTTGCCTGCGGGGCCTGTGATGGGTGAAACGGTTAGACCTCGATATTGCCAGCCTAATGTTTGGGCTGCTTGCCATACCTGCATAATTGCCTCAGCGCGATCGCTTTGATCGCGAACTACGCCTTTTTTACCAACTCGCTCTCGTCCTACTTCAAACTGTGGTTTAACAAGCAATACGACTTCTTTTGGTGCAGCTAATAAATTCCAGAAGGGTTCAAGCACCTTAGTTAGAGAAATAAAAGATAAATCCATTACTCCCAAGTCTGCCATAGTTGCATCGCCGTATAGTTCGTTTGCGGGTAAATAACGGATATTAGTTCGCTCTTTTAAAATAACGCGATCGCTAGTACGAATATTCCAAGCTACCTGTCCATAGCCCACATCTACGCCATAGACTAACTTTGCTCCTGATTGTAATAAACAATCCGTAAATCCTCCTGTAGATATGCCACCGTCTAAGCAAATGCGATCGCATACCTGAATATTAAATGTTTCTAAAGCCTTAGCTAGTTTCTTACCCCCACGAGAAACATAAGGAGGTTGTTCTTTGACCTCAATTTCCGCCGTGGTTTTAATTTCTGTCCCAGGTTTATCGATGATTTCTTGATTTACCTTGACTTTACCTGCTCTAATCAAACTCTGTGCTAACGCCCTAGATTCACAGAGTTCTAGGCTGACTAATAATTTATCTAATCGCTGTTTAGCCAAGATATATAACTTGAAGATGCGGGCATCACGATCATATCAGTTTGCATAGCTAAAAAAAAACCAGAGCTAGCAATATATTCTCACCATGCAGGCTCTGGATCTGTTCGAGAAGTATCTTTTATATAGAATAAACAACCCAACTGTTTTGAGCATCAGTCATTTTACGCAATGTCAATCCTTAAAAGTCAGCAAGATGACTGAGATCGCTTTATTTGCACTATTAGTAGCCGTCAAAATGAGCGGTTAAATGACAAAAAACTCACTCGACACCGCAAAATTATAAAATTAATTAGAGAAGGGAATAATTAAAGGTTAATATTTTATGTTTGATGCTTTAGCAGATCGCCTCGATGATGCTTGGAAAAAGATCCGTGGTCAGGACAAGATATCTAAAAGTAATATTCAAGACACTTTAAATGAGGTACGTCGCGCTCTGTTATCAGCCGATGTCAACCTTCAGGTCGTCAAAGCTTTTGTTGCCGATGTTGAAAAGAAAGCTCTAGGGGAAGGCGTGATTTCTGGGGTCAACCCAGGACAGCAGTTTATCAAGATTGTCTACGATGAACTGGTTAAAGTCATGGGAGACAGCAATGTTCCTCTCGCCCAGGCAGACAAACCCCCTACAGTAATTTTGATGGCGGGTTTGCAGGGAACGGGTAAAACTACCGCTACTGCCAAGTTAGCCCTTTATCTGCGTAAACAAGAGCGCTCCTGCTTGATGGTCGGAACAGACGTATATCGTCCTGCGGCGATCGATCAATTGCTCACTTTGGGCAAGCAGATTGATGTTCCTGTATTTGAAATGGGTACGGATGCCGACCCTGTGGAAATCGCCAGACAGGGTATAGAAAAAGGGAAAGAGCTAGGGGTTGACACAGTTATTGTTGATACTGCGGGACGACTCCAGATCGACAGCGACATGATGGGGGAACTAGCTCGCATCAAAGACACGATTAAACCTGACGATACCCTCTTAGTTGTTGATGCGATGACGGGGCAGGAAGCTGCAAACCTGACCTATACCTTTCACGATCAAATTGGTATTACGGGAGCTATTTTAACTAAGTTAGACGGTGATAGTCGTGGTGGTGCTGCGCTATCCGTCAGACAAGTATCGGGACAGCCAATTAAATTTGTCGGTGTCGGCGAAAAAGTTGAGGCGCTAGAGCCATTTTATCCCGATCGCTTGGCATCCCGTATCCTCAACATGGGAGATATTCTGACTCTCGTGGAAAAAGCCCAGGAAGAAATCGATCTGGCTGATGTCGAGAAGATGCAGTCGAAGATTATGGAGGCGAAGTTTGATTTTAATGATTTCATTAAACAAATGCGCCTACTCAAGAATATGGGTTCTTTGGGGGGCGTTCTCAAACTCATCCCTGGCATGGGCAAAATTAGCGGTGCAGACTTAGCTAAGGGCGAAACTCAGCTTAAACGCACTGAGTCTATGATTAGCTCCATGACCAAAGCCGAAAAAGCCGATCCTGACTTATTGGCACAGTCTCCTAGTCGCCGTCGTCGGGTAGCCAAAGGTTCTGGATTTAACGAAAAAGATGTTTCTAAGTTAGTACAAGACTTTACGAAGATGCGTTCGATGATGCAAAATATGGGGCGTGGTATGCCTGGGATGGGGATGCCTGGTATGGGAATGCCTGGTATGGGTGGCGGAATGCCTGGGATGGGGATGCCTGGTATGGGCGGTTATCCCGAGCAAGGTAGAAGAAAAAAGCCCAAGAAGAAGAAAAAAGGCTTTGGATCGTTGTAAGATGAGAGATTGCCTTGGTTAATTCCCAGGAAAAAACACAAAGATCGACTACAATCGTAAAGGATAAATTTACCTAGCCAATGATTAAATTACGTTTAAAGCGCTTCGGCAAAAAAAAAGAAGTCAGCTACCGCATCGTAGCTATTGAGAGTAAGACTCGTAGAGATGGTCGTCCCATTGAAGAACTCGGTTTTTATAACCCCAGAACAGATGAAACTAGATTAGATGTTCCAGCGATCGTTAAAAGACTTCAGCAGGGAGCGCAACCTAGTGAAACTGTAAGAAGCATTCTGAACAAAGCTCAAGTTTTTGAACAAGTAAATGCCAAATAAGACCCCATTGTCTGGCGATCAGAGCGCGGCTAGTCCCGATTATGAGCAACTAGCTCGCTTTCTGATCGAACCTTTTTTAGAAGATCCCCAAAGTTTAAGTATCAACTCCGAAGTTAATCCCCAGAGTAAAAAGATTTGGCTCAGAGTTGCTTTTGATCAAAGCGATCGCGGTAAAGTATTCGGACGTGGTGGTCGCAATATTCAAGCCATTAGAACCACTATTCAAACGGCAGCCGCAGCTCACGGAGAATCTGTTTTTCTAGATATCTATAGCGATGAACCACCCGAATCAGATAATAATTCTGGTCGTCGCGAAAGATCGTCATCAAGTGGCAGTAATAACAGCAGGCGTCAAAGTCCCAGCAAACCTGCACCCAAGATTACGAAGAAGTGATTAATTACTGATTACTGATTACTGATTACTGACGTTATAACTTTATGTTATTACTAATTGCTAGATCGATTGAAGAAGTCGTTGTTTAATGATTTGGATTGCTAATTCAATTGCTGCTTTCATGCTGCTGGCGTTAGCAATTCCCTTACCCGCAATATCGAAAGCAGTACCATGGTCAGGAGAAGTACGAATGAAGGGTAACCCTACTGTAGTATTGATTGCCTGATCGAACGCCATTAGCTTAACAGGAATCAATCCCTGGTCATGATAAAGAGCTAGATAGGCATCAGCAGTATGCGGTTTAACCTGATAGTTGCCATACCAAGCTTGTCCAGGCTTGACCCACATAGTATCGGGGGGAATCAAGCCAATTAGCTTTATTTGAGGATATTTACTCTGGGCTTGTTTGAGCCAGCTTAAAAGCCAATCTTGTTCTTCTGTACCAAGTTGTCCTGCTTCCCCGCTATGGGGATTTAAACCAGCGATCGCAATTTCAGGTTTTTCCAGCCCAAAATCTTGTTGCAGACAGTTAATTAATAGATCTAGCTTCAAGTCCATTAATTCTGGAGTTAAGGCTTGAGGCACATCCGCTAAAGGAATATGAGTTGTGACGAGTAAACTCCGTAGCATCCAACCTGTGTGAGGGGACTGTCCGATAAACATCATGCCAAACTTATCGCTTCTTGCACTTTGAGCTAGAACTTCAGTTTGACCAGGATATTCGTGTCCTGCTGCTTTCCAGAGAGATTTAGCAATAGGTGCGGTGACAATACCCTGAAACTTACCCTCAAGAGTTAAAGCGATCGCTTTTTCCAAACAGGCAAAGCTAAATTCCCCCGTAATAGCGTCTCCCTGTCCGAAAGTAATAGTGTCCTGAAGCGGAATATCCAATACAGATAGAGTTTGCGGATCGGCTAAGTCTTGCTTGGTTAACTCAGTCTGCTGCAACAAATGCTCATAGGTAAATTGCAATAGTTGACGATTTCCGACAACCACAATCTGATATTTTTCAGCAAGAGCATTATCTGCTAGGGCTTTGAGAATAATTTCTGACCCAATTCCCGCAGGATCACCTTGGGTAATAGCCAAGCTAGGAGTTATAGACATGGAATTAAGATAATTGATTAGGGATGATCTAACCTGATGATTTAAAATACCTATTATTGATTATGGTTGAGAATTAAGAATTTAAACTTAAATCATTTTCTTAAACAAGATAAAATATCTCATAAAAAACAGGAGAAATAGACATGAGTGCAGAAAGTATGTTGTTTAATGGTGCAATCCTTTGCATCGTTCTAATTTTGGGTGGTCTGAGCTTAGGTTTTCTGATGCTCAAAATTCAAGGTGGAGAACCAGAATAGACTCTAAAGACTCTAATTGCTTATTTAAAATAGTTAAAAAGCAACTTTATGATGGTAAGGGCGAATGGTTGTTCGCCCTTACTAAGATAATTAATTTTCCTAACTATTGGATTCTTGGTCTTAAACCATAGTTACGATAATTCCAGTAATCACTCATGATCCGATCGTGGTCGAAACAGAGATTTGGCGGCAATTCCCATTGATGGAATACCCCTAAGCTTTTAGCGTCATCCGCAGCCACAGGTATACCTTTTGCCGTAGCAATAAAAGCGATCGCCAAGGTATGCTGACGAGCATCGCGTTTGGGATCGGAATACACATAAAACTGCTCGATCAGTTCTACTTTCAGGCTTACTTCTTCCTCCGCCTCACGAATTGCTGAAGTTTCAATTGACTCACCATAATCGACAAATCCTCCAGGAATTGCCCAGCCAAAGGGTTCATTTTTTCTTTCAATCAGTACAATAGGTCGTCCAGGGCGATCGATTAATTCGATAATGATATCTACGGTGGGTGCGGGATTACGATGATTCACTCTTTAATTAGGGGTATAGTTGAGAAACTGATTGTTTAAGGATAAATAGGCAGCATAAAGATATTTTACCCTCATAATTTCTTCACAAGTAGTCGGTATCGTATAGGTTATGGCTAGGTAAAGGAGTGAGGCTATGGATACGAATCTTGAATAAATCACCAAAATTTCAGAGCAAGACGCATCGATAATTGCTGCCAATGTTTTCAGTTGGAAAATCTATTAATAAATTTAATCAATAAATCCAACAGACTATTTTAAGTAGAGGTTGAAGTCTTAAAGGCTTATATTCTCATACTAAGGCGATCGCAATAATGAAAAATGAAAAATTTTCATCTTAATCGCCGAAACCATCTCTTTACAGGCTTTAAACTCTATGCTGCATATTTTACAAGTATCTCGGTCTTTCTCCAGAAATACTTTCTAGACCATTTTGCAGAATTTTACATTAACCTCGGCGCAATGCCTGTAAAGGAGAAAAAATATGAAAACCTCCACTCAAATCATTACAACCAACTCTGATGATAACGCAGATGGCATTATCGATTCTCGTTATTCCAACACCAACACCTACGATCAAAAGGGTAATCTGCTCACTAACGTTTCTGAAGCTGATAATAACGCAGATGGCGTTATCGATTCTCGTTATTCCAACACCAACACCTACGATCAAAGTGGTAATCAACTAACTAGCGTTTCTGAATTTGACGATAACGCAGATGGCACTATCGATTATCGTTCTTCCAATACCAACACCTACGATCAAAGGGGTAATCAACTAACTAGTATTTCTGAATCTGACGATAACGCAGATGGCACTATCGATTATCGTTCTTCCAATACCAACACCTACGATCAAAAGGGTAATCAACTAACTAGCATTTATGAAGCTGATAACGATGGAGATGGCACTATCGATTATCGTTATTCCAACATCAACACCTATGATCGAGGGGATAATCAGCTAACTAGCGTTTCGGAAACTGATGACGATGGAGATGGCACTATCGATTATCGTTATTCAAGCACAAATACCTACGATCAAAGGGGTAATCAACTCACTAGCGTTTATGAAACTGATGACAACGCAGATGGCGATATCGGTTATCGTTATTCAACCACAAATACCTACGATCAACGTGGTAATCAACTAACTAGCATTTATGAAACTGATGACGATGGAGATGGCGCTATCAATTATCGTTCTTCAAGCACCAACACCTATGATCGACGGGGTAATCAACTAACTAGCGTTTCGGAAACTGATGATGATGGAGATGGCGATATCGATTATCGTTCTTCCAATACAAACACTTACGATCGAGGGGATAATCAACTCACTAGCATTTATGAATATGATGACAACGCAGATGGCACTGTCGATTATCGTTCTTCAAGCACCAACACCTACGATCAAAGGGGTAATCAACTCACTAGCGTTTATGAATATGATGACACCGCAGATGGCACTGTCGATTCTCTTTATTCAAACACCAACACCTACGATCAAAGGGGTAATCAACTAACTGTCGTTTCTGAAGCCGATCACAACGCAGATGGTACTATCGATTATCGTTATTCAACCACAAATACCTACGATCAGATGGGTAATCAGCTAACTAGCGTTTCGGAAACTGATATCGATGGAGATGGTCTTCTCAATTATCGTTCTTCAAGCACAAATACTTACGATCAAAGTGGTAATCAACTCACTAGCATTTATGAGTATGATGAAAACGCAGATGGTACTATCGATTATCGTCAGGAAACACTCTATGAATATTCAGATGGAAATAAATACGTAATGGGTGTTTCCACTGGAGAAGTTGAAGTCTTTGCCGATGATTCGTTTGATTTCCCAGTCAATCCATTGACTGAACAATTTAATCTACCTTTTACAGTTTCTGAGGTTTAACTAGCAACGGATACTGTTGATTAACTGAATATTAAAGCTTGAGATAAGATATATAAGATTAGATCATTAATGATTTTATTAACTTTGACCTTGCTTTGGTAACGTTCGTCAACAGTATCAGTAAGTAGAGAATAAAGCTCTTTAACAGAAAATGCCTCAAGAATTGTGTCCCTGTGGCAGCAAAAAGCAAGAGCAATACTGTTGCCAGATGTATTTATCAGGGAAGAAACAGCCAGAGACAGCAGAGAAATTAATGCGATCGCGCTATACTGCTTTTGCCAGAGGTTACGTTGACTATTTAATTGCCACGTTACACCCAGATTATAGACAGCCTAATGATTATGCGGAGTTAACAAAAAGCGTTAGTCAGACTCAATGGTTAGGATTGCAAATAATTGATGCTCAAAAAGGCAAGAAAAACGACACTACGGGAATTGTCGAATTTGAGGCGGTTTATCAAAGAAATGAACCAGGACAACTCCACGAACGTTCTCGGTTTATTAAAACTGAGGGACGATGGTTTTATGTCGATGGTGATATTTTACCAAGAACAATACCTAAACCGAAAGACCCTTGCTGGTGTAAAAGTGGTTATAAATATAGGCAATGCCATGGAAAATGAGGAAGATTGGAGATCTGGAGACACGTAGTTTTAATTAATCACACAGCTTTTAAAATACAGCTCATCCTTTAGTCGATGATATGTCTGAACTAAAAAATCTAAGATAAGGGTACGATCGATCTAATCATTAACCTTATCTATAAAATGCCAGATTTAAAGAAAATTGCTGCTCAGTTGGAAAGTGCCGATTCTAAGGATCGTTTATTAGCTTTAACATCTTTGAGGGAAGTTGCACCAGAAGATGCCGTTCCCTTAATTAAAAAAGTTTTAAACGATGAGATACTACCAGTGCGCTCAATGGCGGTTTTTGCCTTGGGAATCAAGCCAACAGCCGAGTGTTTCCCGCTACTAATCGATTTATTAGCCAGTGATCCAGACTATGGTATTCGAGCGGATGCAGCGGGAGCATTAGGGTATCTCAATGATATTCGTGCCTTTGAACATCTAGTTAGAGCATTTTACGAAGATACAAACTGGTTGGTAAGATTTAGTGCAGCGGTTTCTTTGGGCAACCTACAAGATATTAGAGCTAAGGAGTTGCTGATGGAAGCTCTTGATAGCGAGGAAGTTATTCTACAGCAAGCAGCGATCGCCGCTTTAGGAGAAATCAAAGCAGTAGAATCAGTAGATAAAATCTTGAATTTTGCCGCCTCAGAAGACTGGTTAATTCGTCAGAGGATCGCCGAAGCTTTAGGAAATTTGGGGACAGAAAAAAGTATCTCAGCCTTGAAATTTTTGGCGAAAGATCTGCACCCTCAAGTGAAAGAAGCTGCTCAAATATCTTTGCAGCGCCTGGGAGACAGTATTAAATAGATTTTTTAAAATTAATAGAAGATTAATAGACAAAAAAATATCGGTTTTTAACAACCGATTAATCAGGCTTATATTAGACTTTTTGCCTTATTTAAACAGTCATAATATCCTGTTCTTTAATCGCCAAAAGCTCATCAATTTTCTTGTTGTAGCTATCGGTGACGCTTTGAATTTCATCTTGTAAATCTCGCGATTCATCTTCTGATATATCGCTATTTTTCTCTTGTGTCCGCACTGCGTCGATCGCATCACGACGGATATTACGAATTCCCACCTTACCTTCTTCTGCCAACTTACCCGCCGTTTTAACCAACTCTTGACGACGCTGTTTAGTTAGAGGCGGAATATTGAGCCGAATCAAACTCCCATCATTATTGGGGGTTAAACCAATATCAGACATAGAGATTGCTTTCTCAATTTGCCCCATGCTACTTTTGTCATAAGGCTGAATCATAATTGTTGTGGCATCAGGAGTACTCAGGTTGGCAAGAGATTTCAAAGGAGTCTCTGAGCCATAATAGTCCACCATCACCCGATCTAATAAAGAGGTGCTAGCTCTTCCTGTCCTAATCGTGTTGAAAGACCTTTGAGTTGCCTCGATAGTCTTTTGCATACGTTCTTTTACTTCAGATAACTTCACAATTTCCTCCTACAATCGTGCCGACAGATTCACCTTTGCTCGCACGCATAATGTTACCATTTACCGAAAGATCGAATACTAAGATAGGAATATTATTTTCTTTACAAAGAGCGATCGCCGTACTGTCCATTACTTTTAATTCATTAGTCAAAACATGATGATAAGTTAAGCTTTGATAACGGCGAGCATCAGGATTCTTTACTGGATCGGCATCATAAATTCCGTCTACCTTAGTCGCCTTAAAAATAATTTCTGCATCAATCTCCGCTGCTCTTAAGGCAGCAGTTGTATCAGTAGTGAAGAAAGGATTGCCCGAACCTGCACCAAAGATGACTACTCGACCTCTTTCCAGGTGACGAATAGCACGACGACGGATATAAGGTTCTGCTACCTCCTGCATGGCAATTGCAGTTTGGAGACGATTGTCGATGCCAATTCTTTCCAAAGCGTCTTGCAAAGTCATGGCGTTCATCACGGTAGCAATCATGCCGATATAGTCAGCCGTTGCCCGATCCATACCCGCAGCGGAGGCTTTCATACCGCGAAAGATATTTCCCCCACCAACCACAATGGCTAGCTCCACCCCACTGTTGACTACGTCCGCTACTTCTTGGGCGATCTCGGCGACTACCATCGGATCGATGCCATAGCCTAAGTTGCCCATTAAGGCTTCGCCACTTAATTTTAATAAAACCCTCTGGTAACTCATTCCTAGAAAAGTAAACCTCAATCTTTCTTGTTATTTACCTCCCCATAACATAGCAGCTTTCCGTACTTTAGTAATGCAAAAAGCTCTAAGCTATCAAGCTAAGTAGCTTAAAAGTTATTTTAAAGCAAGCGATCGCCACAACCAGGTTTACTGGGGTCGCCAATTAATCTCTGTACCCACAGGTTCGACATAGTTTCTCTCAATTCTTTCTCCTCCAAGCATCGCCACAACGCTATTGCGCAGATAATGATGATTTTGTCCTGATTCTGCACCGTCATCAATTTTGCCTTGATAACGAATCACCGCCTCACTATCTAAGAGATAAACGGTTGGTAAAACTTTAGTCTTAAAAGCTTTTGCCACGTCTTGATTAGAATCTCTCAAATAGGGAAAATTGAGTTGTTTTGCTTGAGCATACTTTTGCATCGCTTTAATGCTATCAGCAATAGGCTCAACAGAGTAATTAGGGTCTATGCCAATAACGGTGAATTTTTGTCCCCCAAAATCAGTCTGAAGTTGCTTAAGACGCTCAAGATACTGATTTACTTCGGTCATATCGCTCATAAAAACTACAGCGATCGCCTCAAATCCACGGAGATAGTTACCCAGATGATATACCTTTTGATCGATACCTGGAAGCTCAAAGTCGGGGGCGTAATTACCTATCGTATTCATAAAGTTTTGGTTAATAATAAAGTTGGTAGTGGTAAAAAAGAGGCAGTATTCTATCTTTACAAACACCCAATTTTATCAGTTTTAAATTTGATTTAAGTGTGAATTGGCTCGGCATCTCTGGCTTTAAAGCATGGATACTAGCTAATCAATTATTCGACCTCTTGACATAAATATCGATCTAGTAGCTATTTATTGGGCTTAAAAGTTTGGGAATAACCAATTAGTTTATAGACTAGCTTGGCTGCGGTAAATTCTGAGGCTACTGAGTCAGATGTGGGTGCTAATTCCATCATGTCACAACCGATCACCTCATGTCGGGTGAATACTGCACGCATAAATTTAATTAGCTCATACCAGTTTAAACCGCCAGGTTCAGGAGTTCCTACTCCAGGCATGGAACTTGGATCTAAGCCATCAAGATCGATGGTGATAAATACTTTTTCCGTAGAGATTAAAGCGATCGCCTGCTCAATCCAGTCAGAATTGTGATAGATATCTTTAGCCCAAACTACAGGAATTTGCTGTTGTTTAATTAATTCTGCTTCTTCTAAGCAAATACTGCGAATACCTACGGGTAGAGTCGGTAGTCCCATGTCTAACACTCGACGCATGACGCAGGCGTGATTATAGATTGAACCCTCGTAACTATGGCGCATGTCCCCATGAGCATCAATCTGAATTACGGTAAAAGGCTGGCTTAACTGCTGTTGATAGGCTGTGACTATGGCTGCGGTAATACTATGTTCTCCCCCCAAGGCAATCACAAACTTTCCGTCAGTAATCAACTCAGATACTCTGTTGCCAACAATCGCCATCATCATCTCAGGCTCTAGATCGGGATTTAATTTAGTATTGGCGATCGCTTCTGTGGTAAATATTCCTGTCTGCTGACAAACTTCTTGTTCTAGCTCAAGGTCATAAGCTTCTAGCTGTTCTGAGGCGGTGATTATCGCTTCAGGGCCATTTTGACAGCCTTTACGGTAAGTAGTTGTTTTTTCATAAGGAATAGGCAAAATTACTACCTTTGCTTGATTGTAGGTAGTCTGTGCTTCTGAACCAATAAATTGTTGGGGAATCATTTAATGAGTGGGTAGTGGGTAGTGGGTAATGGGTAGTGGGTAATGGGTAATGGGTAATGGGTAATGGGTAATAGGTAGTTAATTGTTCATTGTGACGCGAGCTTGCGAGCTTATCCGAAGGTGTATACCGCAAGGGTACTAACTCCGTGTCGCCCTTTAGGGAATCCTTTAGGACTCATTGCAAATGGCGTTCCCCAAACCATTCATAGCGATGATCGCGGATTTGTTCATAACTGCGATCGCCTAGCCACTTCATGCCTGGAATAGCTCGATAGGCAGCAATAAAAGCTGATCCCAGAGGTAATAGGCGGGCAATTTCTTCCGCTGCGGCGCTTCCCTGCCATCTTCTAGCAGGGTTATTTGTTTCGATTAAAATCATTCCTGCCTCACAGTCTGTTGGCGTAATCCCATAATCAGCTAAAGCTATGGGATCCTGCATGGGAATATAACTGAAAGTTTGTTCGCGGTCAAATTGCTGGAGAATCTGGGCAAAATTGGAGCAGAGATTACACTTGCTGTCGTAAACGACTTGATATTTCATGATGCGAGATATATTTCTTTTTTAAGCTTGAGCAGCTATACAAATGGGATTTTATCGCCTAAAACAGAGGCAGTTATGCGAAAGACGAAAGAATCGTAATTTTTTAACTTATTTTATCTTGGTTTAGGAGACAATGTTTTGGCTATCTCTCTATCAGATCTGAAAAATACAAATGGTAATGATGGCTTAGTTATTCCTGGCAAAAATGAGGGCGATCGCTTGGGAGAAGCAGTTTATAGTGCAGGGGATCTCAATGGTGATGGTCTTGATGATCTAGTGGTGACTGCGCCTGATGGGGGAATACCCAGTACTGATGATGATAGCTATTATCAGAGCGATCGCCGTGGTCAAGCCTATGTGATTTTTGGTACTCGCAGCAGCAATAATTCTACTGTTAATCTTGATAGCCTCAATGGTAGCAATGGATTTAAGGTTTCTGGGATTGATGCTACTAATCAGTTGGGTAGTGCGGTTTCGGTGGGAGATCTTAATGGTGATGGCATTGATGACTTAGTTTTAGGTGCGCCTAACGCAGGACGCAATATTAGTAGCTATAACTACAGCTACAGTGAAAATAATGGTGAAGCTTATGTGATTTTTGGTACTCGCAATGGCAAAGATGCTAATTTCAATCTGCAATCGTTAAATGGCAGCAATGGTTTTACCCTTAAAGGAATTGACGCTTCAGATCTTTTGGGGACAGCTATTACTAGTGCAGGAGACATTAATGGTGATGGAATTGACGATCTAGCAGTTAGCGCTACAGGAGGGGGTCAACCAATTACCAATCGCAATGGTTTTACCTATAGCGATCGCCGTGGAGAAGTTTATGTTTTATTTGGCAAGAAAAACGGCTTTGATGCTCGAATTAATCTGTTTAATCTCAATGGTAGCAACGGTTTTATCGTTGATGGTAAGGATGCTAATGATAGCTTAGGTAGTGCTTTGAGTAATGCAGGAGATATCAATGGTGATGGGATTGATGATCTGGTGATTGGTGCGTCTAATGCAGGAAATGTGATCGATAGTCCCTTTGCTGATGGCGATAGCGATCGACGAGGAGAAATTTACGTTGTTTTTGGCAGTAAAAACGGATTTAATTCTCGATTTAGCGTTGGCGATCGCTTTACTCTGACAGGAATTGGCATAGAAGATAATTTAGGCACGGCAATTAGTAGTGCAGGCGATCTTAATGGGGATGGTATTGATGATTTAGTTATAGGTGCAGCTAACGCTTCTGTTGATGGGTCATATACCCAATCAGGTCAGGTTTACGTATTGTTTGGCCGTCAGGGTGGGTTTGGCACTCAGTTTGACCTTAATAGTCTCAACGGCAACAACGGCTTTAGTATTGCTGGTATCAATGGGGGAGATGGTTTAGGAAATGCCGTAAGCGCAGGAGATTTTAATGGTGATGACATTGACGATCTCCTGGTTGGTGCTAGTACCGCTGGGTCAGATAGTCGTGGTGCAGCCTACGTTCTGTTTGGTAAACGCAATGGTTTTACGTCGCAAGTAGATTTGGCTAATCTTAGCAGCAGTGCAGGCATCAAAATTGCGGGAGTTAGCAGTGAAGATCTGCTTGGTAGTGGGATTAGTAGTGGTGGAGATCTTAACGGTGATGGTGCTGACGATTTAATAGTTAGTGCGCCTGGTGTCGATTTAGGTAATGAATACACGAAAGAAGGTACGACCTATGTGATTTTTGGCAAGCCACAACCACAACCACAGCCAGTTCCTTCTAATAGTCCCACACCCTACAGCGATCGCCTTAAAGGAACTGCTCAAAACGACCAGATTTCAGGACAAAACGGTGATGATACTATCTTTGGGGAAGATGGCAACGACACCTTAGCGGGAGATGGTGGTAACGATCGGCTCTCTGGTAGCAATGGCAACGACACCTTAGCGGGAAATGATGGCGGAGATACAATCTCTGGTGGTGCAGGAACAGATCTGCTCAATGGTGGCAATCAACAAGACCGACTTTTAGGAGATGCGGGTAATGATAGCCTAGTGGGAGGCACTGATAATGATTTATTAGAAGGAGGTTCGGGGAATGACACTATTTTTGGTGCCGATCCCAATAACTTTCAGGTTCAAGTTGGCGAACAAGAAACCCTCATTGGTGGAGAGGGAACAGATTTATTTATCCTCGGTGACAAAAATCAGATCTACTATGACGATCGCAATTCCAGGACAGATGGTTCAACCGACTACGCTCTCATTGAAGACTTTAATCTTGCTCAAGACAAAATTCAGTTAAAAGGCGATCGCTCTTTATATAGCCTCTCTTTCTTTGCAGATGGCAATGGTAAAACCTTAGCTAACCTTTTTTACTTACAGCCAGAAGCAGTTCCCGAACGAGTGGGTATTCTTAAGAACGTTTCTTCTAACCTCACTTTAAGTAATTCTGCCTTTGTTTTTGTCGGTCAACAGCCTAGTAATCCGCCACCGACAACTATCATCGGTCAAGCAACTCCCTACAACGATCGCCTTAACGGAACTGCTCAAAACGACCAGATTTCAGGACAAAACGGTAATGATACTATCTTTGGGGAAGATGGCAACGACACCCTAGCGGGAGATGGTGGTAACGATCGGCTCTCTGGTAGCAATGGCAACGACACCTTAGCGGGAAATGATGGCGGAGATACAATCTCTGGTGGTGCAGGAACAGATCTGCTCAATGGTGGCAATCAACAAGACCGACTTCTAGGAGACGCGGGTAATGATAGCCTAGTGGGAGGCACTGATAATGATTTATTAGAAGGAGGTTCGGGGAATGACACTCTCTTTGGTGCCGATCCCAATAACTCCCAGGTTCAAGTTGGCGAACAAGAAACCCTCATTGGTGGAGAGGGAACAGATTTATTTATCCTCGGTGACAAAAATCAGATCTACTATGACGATCGCAATTCCAGGACAGATGGTTCAACGGACTACGCTTTAATTGAAGACTTTAATTCTGCTCAAGACAAAATTCAGTTAAAAGGCGATCGCAGTTTATATAGTTTGTCTTTCTTTGCAGATGGCAATGGTCAAACCTTAGCTAACCTCTATTACCTACAGCCAGGAGCAACAGCCGAACGAGTGGGTATTCTTAAGAACGTTTCTTCTAACCTCACTCTAAGTAATTCTGCCTTCATCTATTTACCAAATGAATCACCCCAACCAGCGTTTAATTTAATCGGTGGAGCAACACCTTACAATGACAAGCTTAAAGGCAGTGTTTTAAACGATCAAATCTCAGGAAATAGCGGAGACGACAACATCTCTGGCGGGGATGGTAATGATTCTCTAGCTGGTGATGGCGGTGGTGATTCTCTCTTTGGGGATAGTGGTAACGATACGGTTAACGGGGGCAACAATAACGATAATCTCTATGGTGCAGCAGGTAATGATTTGCTTGATGGAGGCAATAATCAAGACCAACTCTCAGGAGATGACGGTAACGATACCCTCAATGGCGGTACTGACAATGACTTCTTAACAGGGGGAATAGGTAACGATACTCTCAATGGTACTAACCCTAATAACTTTGAACTCCAGCTTGGGGAACAGGATACTTTGGTTGGTGGTGCAGACAGAGATCTTTTCATCCTAGGGGACAAAGATCGGCTCTACTATAGCGATCGCAATTCCAGGACAGATGGTTCAACCGACTACGCTGTAATTAAGGACTTCAATCCTGCACAAGATCAAATTCAGCTAAAAGGCGATCGCCGTTCATATAACCTCTCTTTCTTTACTGGTGCTAATGGTAATACTCTGGCTAGTATTTTATATCTTGAAGCTGGAAGTACTCCTGAAAGAATCGGCATCATTGAAGATGTCTCACCTGATTTGACCATCAATAACAGCGCTTTTACCTTTATTTAATACGCCTAATGTTAAAAATCATAGTGATTTATTTTTAGCTAAGAGCTAAAAGCTACGAACTAGTTCATTTAAACGAAGCTAATTCACATCAAGCGTACTTTAATTAGAGGCAAGTTTATCTGCCCATCTAGTTGTTTCTGGGAGGCGATATTTAGTGAGACAACCCATGACATAATTAATCGCCGTTGGTAAACTAATTTTGTGTCCAATCGAGACATAAATTGGCTTGACTTTAGTACGCGATCGCAATACCACACCAATAGTTTCACCCTTGTCTAGTAACGGTTGCCAGCTACCTTTTTCTAAGGAAACAGCTTCGTGTTGACCAATAAGTAAGGACTTTGCTACTCCAATTGTGGGAATGTCTAATAATACACCTAAATGACAAGCTAAACCGAGACGACGCGGATGAGCGTAACCTTGACCATCACAGAGAATTAAATCGGGAGTAGTTTTGATCTGAGGCAAGGCAGCCAAAATCGCGGGAATTTCGCGAAATGAAAGATAGCCTGGCACATAGGGAAAAGCAGTTGGGATACAGGCGATCGCCTGTTCGACTAATTCTAATTCTGGGTAGGTTAAAATTGCGATCGCTGCTTGAGAAATAGTGTAATTATTTTTAAACCCAATATCGACTCCTGCCACATATCTAACTTCTCCTAACTCGTCAACATCAATCACTTTGTCTCGCAATTGCGCTTGAATTAGTTTTGCTTCGCCGACAGTCTTGACCCAAGGATGACTAAAATTTATGGTCAATTTTCTTTAGTTAGTTATTAATTAGTGCATTCTTAAGTGATCTTATAATTATTCAGGACAAAATAAAACTCTAGTTAAGATTTAGCCTATTTAGATAAAGTTATAATTTAGTATTCATCTCAATCTTTTCATTTTAAGCTAATGACTAAAAGATAAACGTGCTTTATGATGTAGTCGTTCTGTTTATCCTAATTTTTGTCAATAGTAGGATTAGCCTTTTATCAAGGGACATTTGGTCTTAATTTATCAAAAGTTTATGCTTAAAATTAGTTGAACTTACTGAGATATTCCCGATCAAATGGGCAACCAAACTGATTCTTATAATCTGTAAGAAAATAAATTAGACCGTTTTTAATTTGCTCCGCTAACGTCTATTTTTAAACAAATGCCAAATTTATCTAATAGTTCTCATAGTAATGAGCTTTTAATTTCCAAAGCAAATCCACCGTTAGGCGAAGTCTTGATTGAAGCGGGGTTAATTACGGCTAGCCAAATAGAATTTGCTCTACAGCTACAGTCTACAAGTCATCTCAAAATTGGTGAAATATTAGCTTCCCACAACTGGATTAAACAGCAAACGGCAGATTTTTTTGCGGAACAGTGGGCAGATTTACTGGAACAAAAGCAAAAAAAACCTCTAGTTTATTATTTTCGCAGTGCAGGATTATTAAACGAGCAGCAAATTGCGGCGCTCATTCGAGAACAAAAGCAACAGGCTCAACCCAAGAGATTTCATCGGCTGGCTGTGGAACAAGGATATTTAAAACAAACTACGGTAGACTTTTTTCTGGCAAAGATTTTTAATATCTACAACACTAATGTTTTTTCTTTTACTAAACCCTACGAAATTCTCAGCCGATACAATCGAGGTGAAACTAACTTTCGACGTACAGATCTTAGTAAAGCACCATTAATGGGTGTCAGCCTCAAAGGAATTCAACTAGACGGTTCTAATCTGCGTAAAGCTAATCTTAGTAGCTCCAACTTAAGTGAATCTAGCCTTATTCAAACTGATTTAGCTTTAGTGGATCTAATGAAAGCTGTTTTAGCGGGAGTAAATTTTGAACGAGCAAATCTATCTCAGGCTAATTTAAGAGAAGCTCATTTAAAAGCAGCTAACTTTACTAAAGCTAATTTACAGGGTGCAGATTTAAGAGACGCTCATTTATTTAATGCTGTTTTTGCAGGTGCAAATTTAAGAGAAGCTCATTTATCAACCGAATATGCCTATGAAGTTTTTTACGATTCTCAGACTATTTTTGACGATCGGTTTCAACCACAAAAAGCAGGCTGGAAAAAGCTAGATTAACCAGTGCTTAAAAAAACTTAAATAATAAACATAAAACTATAGTCCTGTTCCCTTATAAGATACAGGTTCTAACAATTCAGATAATGTTAGGATCGAGTCACGAGAAAAAGAAGCGAAAAAATAAGGAACAAACTCAATGCAGGAATTTGACAAGTCGATATCTTTTGATGGTCGTGATATTCGGCTTAAAGTAGGCTTGCTCGCACCACAGGCAGGCGGTTCAGTATTGGTAGAATCGGGTGATACGGCAGTTTTGGTTACAGCCACTAGAGCTAAAGGTAGAGAGGGAATTGATTTCTTACCTTTGACCGTAGATTATGAAGAACGACAATATGCAGCAGGGCGAATTCCTGGAGGGTTTTTTCGACGAGAAGGTAGACCTGGAGAGAAGGCAATCCTGACCAGTAGGTTAATCGATCGCCCGATCCGTCCTTTATTTCCTAGCTGGATGCGAGATGATATTCAGATCGTGGCTACTACCCTATCGATGGATGAAGATGTTCCTCCAGACGTTTTGGCAGTTACAGGAGCTTCGATCGCCGTTTTACTGGCCCAAATTCCTTTTTATGGCCCGATGGCAGCAGTTAGGGTCGGTTTGGAGGGAGATGAATTTATTCTCAATCCAACCTATAAAGAAATTAATAAAGGCGATTTGGATATTGTCGTCGCGGGAACTCCTGACGGGATTGTCATGGTAGAAGCGGGGGCTAACCAATTACCAGAGCAAGACGTAATTGAGGCGATTGAGTTTGCCTACGAAGCAATTCAAGAGTTAATTCAGTCCCAACTAGAATTGCTCAAGGATTTGGGTATTGAGATGGTTAGGCCAGAAAATCCTGATGAAGATCGAAGTCTGATCGATTTCATTAGCGATCGCGCTAGCAAAGATATTAAACACATCCTCTCCCAGTATGACTTTGATAAAAAGACTCGGGATGAAGCTTTAGACGAAATCAAGCAAACTCAAATCGTTGAAGCGATCGCTGGATTGCCCGAAGATGACCCCATTGCCGTGGCGACGACAGAAGATGCCAAAGCGATCGACAAGGCCTTTAAAACCCTGACTAAAAAGCTGATGCGGAGTCAGATTATCGAAGATGGTATGCGAGTTGATGGTCGCAAACTCGATCAGGTTCGGCCCATTAGCTCTAGAGCAGGAGTATTGCCCAATCGGGTGCATGGTAGTGGCTTGTTTAGAAGAGGTCTAACTCAAGTACTCTCCATTGCCACTCTGGGTACATCAGGAGATGCTCAGGATACCAGAGACGATATGACCATTCAAGACGAAAAACGCTATCTGCACCACTATAATTTTCCTCCTTATTCCGTCGGTGAAACTCGCCCAATGCGATCGCCTGGACGTAGAGAAATTGGTCACGGTGCTTTGGCTGAAAGAGCTTTACTGCCAGTATTGCCCAGTATGGAAGATTTTCCTTACGTCATCCGCGTAGTCTCCGAGGTACTGTCTTCTAATGGTTCAACCTCGATGGGTTCGGTATGTGGTTCGACTCTTTCTTTGATGGATGCAGGTGTTCCTCTAAGCAAACCTGTCAGTGGCGCAGCCATGGGTTTAATTAAAGAAGGAGATGAGGTGAGAATCCTGACAGACATTCAGGGGATCGAAGACTTCCTAGGAGATATGGACTTCAAGGTAGCAGGAACCGATACGGGTATTACTGCTCTCCAGATGGATATGAAGATCACTGGGTTACCGATGGAAGTGATTGCCAAAGCAATTCAACAAGCTTTACCAGCTAGGATCTATATATTAGAAGAGATGCTTAAGGCGATCGATGAACCTAGACCAGAGCTATCTCCTTATGCGCCGAGATTGTTAACCATGAAAATCGACCCCGATTTAATCGGCATGGTCATTGGGCCTTCTGGTAAGACAATTAAAGCAATTACCGAGCAAACAGGGGCAAAAATTGATATTGAGGATGACGGCAAGGTGATCATTGCTGCGGTAGAAGCTGAGAAAGCTGAGATGGCGCGCAAGATGATCTTTAACATCACTCGCAAATTAAATGAGGGAGATGTCTATCTGGGTAAAGTTACCAGAATTATCGATATCGGTGCTTTCATCGAAATTTTGCCAGGTAAAGAAGGCATGATCCACATTTCCCAGTTAGCGGAAGGTAGAGTCGGCAAGGTCGATGATGAAGTAGCTGTAGGTGACGAGATCGTGGTCAAAATCCGTGGTTTCGATCAAAAAAATCGCCTGAATCTTACCCGCTTGGGCATTCATCCAGACGAAGCTGCCGCCGCTAGAGCTGCTGCCAACTAATTAAAGTCAAGGACTAGTAAGAAGTAGAGAGGATCTGGGAGTAATGAAAAAACTCTTTAATCGCTCCCTACTTCTGACCTTTGATTATCTCAAGGGAATTGCCTTAACTTTCTTGGTTGCCAGGACTCTAATTTTCACTTCCAGCTCGTTTTGCATGGATTCAGTGTTCCCGCCCAAAGCAGTCTGAGGTTTTGCCATCACATCGACAGCCCCTGCTTTCATTACTTCATAGATGTTGTCAACATCGGACTTCTGTACGGCATTGCTTAATACCAAAATTGGCGTAGGATGATGAGCCATTACCTGTTTGGTAAACTCCAAGCCATCCATTTGCGGCATCTGTAAGTCAGTACAAATTACATCAGGATTAAGTTGGGAAACTAAATCTAATCCTTCTTTTCCGTCGGCAGCTTTACCAATTACTTCAATATGACGAGAAGAATTGAGCATCTTCTCATAGATATTAATTGCTACTGCGGAATCTTCAACTAGTAATACTCTAATTTTAGCCATAATATTTTTGTCTATTTATGTGATGTTTTTCTGTGTAAAAGATAGAGGAAACTAATCGATGTTATCAGAGGTTTTCCTCCCGCTAACACTCTATAAAAGAGTTTGATAGGGAGATTAAAGTTATGAACTAAGTTTAAAAACATAATAATTGTGAGTTAAAAATTCAACAAATAGAACTTAATTTAAAGGAATAGGCGAAACTTTTTTAGTAGCTAAAACTCGAATTTTAGTAATTAATTCGTTCTGCATTGCGTCTGAATTTCCCCCTAAAGCAGTTTGAGGTTTGGGCATCACATCAACTACCCCTGCCTTCATCACCTGATATATTGTTTCCGTATCACTTTTTTGCACAGTATTACTTAACACCAAAATTGGCGTAGGATAGTGAGCCATGATCTGTTTGGTGAATTCTAACCCGTCCATTTCAGGCATTTGTAAATCAGTGCAGATTACGTCAGGCTGAAGTTTAAAGGTTAAATCTAATCCTTCTTTGCCGTTGCTGGCTTTGCCCACTACCTCAATATGGCGAGAAGAATTGAGCATTTTTTCATAGATGTTGATGGCAACAGCGGAATCTTCCACTAGTAGAACTTTGATTTTAGACATAGTTTTTGAGTTAATTAATGGTGAGTATGAATTAATTGAGCCAGAGTTTTCAACAGTATCTGTTGATTGAAATCACCTTTGGTTAGATAGGCATTAGCTCCTGCTTCCATACCACGACGTTTATCTTCTCTAGATGCCAGAGTAGTAATTAAAACAATGGGTAGGCGATCGTATTTACTGTCTTGGCGAATCTTAGCCGTCATTTCTAAGCCAGTCATGTGAGGCATTTCCACATCCGACAGCACGATATCAAACTCTTGAGCTTGAACCTGCTGTAAACCGAGTAATCCATTCTCGGCAACGGTAATTTCATAACCTGCACCCTTTAACAAACGATGCATTTGCGTCAGGATAATAATTGAATCCTCCACCAGCAAGAGTCTATTTTTAGTAGTAAGGGAAGTGGCCGAGGGTACAGCGTTCCAACTCCCTTTTCTGAGGGAATGAAGTAAATCTACAGGATTAAGAATCATACAGACTTCTCCACTACCTAAGATAGTCGCTCCAGTAATATTCGGAATACGCTTGAGCAGTTTACTTTGAGATTTGAGTACAACATCTTGCTGATCGATCAAATCATCAACAATTACCCCAAAAAGATCGCTGCCGACTTGCAGCACGATACAGGAGAGATAATTTTTGGGGCGCTTATCCTGTGGGGGAGGTAACTGGAGTAAGCTGCTAAGTTCCTTAATGGATAAAGGTTGCTCTTCAAAGGTAATAGTAGGTTTTCCTTCAAGCTCATAAATATCTTTAGGAGAGAGGGTAATCATAGTTTGGATAAATTCCAAAGGCAACGCATAAAGAGTCCGCTCAATTTCGACAATTAGAACTTTAGTGGTTGCCAGGCTAGTATTTAAACGCACCTGGAATTTACAGCCGTTGCCAGGGACAGAAGTTACCTGGATTGCTCCTTTAAGACGTTCTACATTAGCCCGAACCACATCTAAACCAACGCCTCTACCTGAAAGTTCGGTAATTTCGGTACGAGTGGAAAAACCAGAGGCAAAAATCAAAGATTGAATCTCCGACTCACTCATAGCAGCTAGTTCTGCTTCAGTACGCACTTGACGCCGAATGGCAGTATTACGAATACTACTGATGTTTAAGCCTCGTCCATCATCACTAACATCGATGCCGATGCTACTTCCCATTTGATAGCCGCGTAGGCGCAAAGTGGCAGTGGTAGCTTTACCTTGAGCAACACGTTCGGCAGGAGTTTCGATCCCGTGATCGATCGCATTGCGAATTAGATGCAGCAGGGGATCTTTGATTTCTTCTAAAATGCGTTTATCAGCTTTAGTATCTCCACCTTCAATAATTAACTCAATTTCTTTACCCTGTTGACGAGCTAGATCCCGCACCATACGGGGATAAATATTGAATACTGTAGCTAAAGGTAACTGTCTTAAACCGTTGATGCCTGACTCTAGGCGATCGCTAATAATTCCCAGACTAGCACTATCTTCGTTGGCTCTAGTTCGTAGATTATTAATCAAACTCCCGAGAAAATCTACTCGCTGTTCAGTATTGCTTAAGAACTGTTTGAAGGGTTGTAAAAGCTCAGGAGCTAAAGCCTGTCCAATCTCCGTGACAATTGAGCTATCCTGTTTGACCCATTCCGACCATAAAGCTGATATTTGCTCTATTTCTGCCATTTGTTGTGAAATTCGCAATCTAGTTACGCTTAATTCACTTGCTTGAGTCATGAGCGTGTCTAACTTTTGTGGCTCAACTCGAATTGTGTCAATCTGATAGTCTTGATTAATGACAGGAGTTGCTACAGCCTCTTCAAGTTTAAGGCTAGCGTTGGATTGAACCACGAAACTAGACTCATCTGCTGATGGCTCATCAGCAAATAAATCTTCGGTAAATTGTTCTGGAGTAACATCACTACCAAAGAAGTCATCGTCATCATTATCGCCAAAGAAGTCATCGTCATCACCAAACAAGTCTGGTTCAGATCTAGTAGCAGGTGAATTGCCTGACACATCCATCAGCGATGCCAAGACGGCAACAGGATCGATGTTAATTGATTCTCCTGTAATTGCCTGATGAGAAAGCTGGTTAATCGCATCAATACCTTGATACAGGTGATCGCATAATTCGGGAGTAATTTTGCTATGTCCTGCCTTAATTGCTTCCATACAGTCTTCTAGCTGATGCACCAACATCTCAATCTCATCTAATCCCAGCATCCGAGAGTCGCCCTTGAGGGTATGAGCTTCCCGCAAGAATTCTTCTAATGCTGCGGTATCTTGGGGATTTTTCTCCAAGATCATCAAATCGGATTCCAGCTTTTGCAAGTGTTCATTGCTAGAAGTCTTATAAAGCAGTCTTAGCTCTTCATCTTCAATCATCATAGTTTTGCTGGGAAAATTTTAGTAAAAAGCTCTAATTAAACAACCGCTTTAAGTTGTTCGGTCGATTTTTTCAGTTCTAGGGTAGAAGCCTTAACATCTTGCATATCTGCTGCCGTATCCATCGCCCCCAGGTTAAGAGCGTTAATCGCTGCCAAAATCTCCTGAATACTTACCGCTTGCAGTTTTGCTGCTTGGGAGATCTCCGAGGTGTTGGAGAATACGTTGGTTACTGCGTTTTTCACCCCGATAAATGATTCGGCAGTATCTAGCGCCAATTCAATACTAGATTCAGCGGTTTTCTTACCTTCGTCCGTTACCATTACCGCGCTGTTCATCGCAGCTTGGACATCTGTTACCAGTTTGTTGATTTTGTCGGCAGACTTACGACTTTGATCCGCCAGTTTCCGAATCTCACCCGCAACCACCCCGAAACCTTTACCATACTCTCCAGCACGAGCCGCCTCAACCGCTGCGTTTAGTGCCAACATGTTGGTTTGGTTTGCCAAATCCCCTACCACCTCTGATACTCCCGCAATTTGTTCAGTTTGTTCACTCAGGTTAATGATCTGTTCGGCAATTTCTCTAACTCTGTCCTTGAGACTTTCCATGCCTACCCTGGTTTGTTCGACTGTTTCTGCTCCAGATTCCGCCAGAGCAAGAGCTGTACTGGCGCTTTTTGCCGATTCTTCTGCCTGTACTGCCGAACGACGAGAAGTTTCACCCAAGGAATCCACCGTAGAGGTAGTTTGACTGACGGAATTGGACTGTTCATTGGCTACTGCCTCTTGATTTTCGACCTTGGCAGAAATCTCCTCTGAAGATTTGGCGATCATATTGGTAAATTGATCTAGAGTATTGGTAATTCGGCGAGAACCAGCAATAATTGCCGTAACGATCATTAAGTTGAGTAATGCTACGAACAACTCAATTGTCTGTAATTGTTTAACTTCGTTTTCTGCATATTTTTCGGCGGCGGTTACTGTCTCGTCGGCTAGTTTAAATAAAGTTTCACTTTGTTTGAGTAAGGCTGCACGGTTAGCTTCTGTTGGCTGCTTTCTGACTTGCTGAATTAGTGCTTTAGATTTGTTCCATTCAGCTTTTGTTGTATTTAGCTTGGCAATGTAATCTACGTCTGTAGCAGCAGACAAGCCTAATTCTTCATTACCCTTGATTAAGTTTTCAATTAGCTGATCCAATTGAGCAATTAACTTATCATCAGCGCTGTTGGACAGTTCGAGCTTAATCGATCTTTGAGTTCCCCCCCTAACTTTACCAACGACGTTAATCTCCTTGGCGCCATGTTCGGCAGTAGCCAGAAAAATTACCCCTAAGTTGACCAATACAATAGTTCCAATCCCAAATGCGCCAGCGGTTAACTGAGTTCCAATTTTCATAAGTTTTCTACCTGTATTTTCTACCTGTAATTTTTGTTAGTTAATTTAGAAATATATTTATGCTGTTAGCTCAACCGTCATTGCTCCAGCCGCCAAAAGCTTCGAGAGGTCAATCACGTTCAGAGTTTGGTTTTGATAGTCAGCTACTCCTTTGAGATAGGAAGTTGCATCACTATTCATAGCGACGGGAACTGGTTTTAATTCTTCAGGACGAAAATCAACCACGTCGAATACTTCGTCCACGATAATACCCGCCGTCAGATCGTCAACCTCAATCACCACTGCTTTACGAGCCAAATTGTTCTGGGTCATGGTCAGGTTCAAAAGCTGACAAATATTGACCAGAGTTAAAATTTCACCCCGCAAGTTCATGTTGCCGACAATATGTTCGGGACAGCAGGGAATAGTGGTAATTCTGCCGACGTTGGTAAATTCCCGCACTATGCCTAAATCAAAAGCAAAGTATCTACCCCCAATACTGACCACCGCCAAGGAAACTAATTTAGTCGCTGCTGTTTTATCAGTAACTTCTTTAAGGTTGATTGCTCGTTGATGGAGAATCGCTTTGATACTAGAGCTAGCATTAGTAAAATACTGTTGGTAAAAGTTACCAGGTAGCATTTGCCGCTCAGAATTAGTTTCAGCTTCAGTCGAGACTAGATCCTCCAAAGCTTCAGGATGACGTACCAGATTATCTATATTGAGCAGGGTAATCATCTCATCATCAAGATCGATCACACTTTGGACAAAAGCTTGATGAATATGGCGTCGACCATAGGACAAATCAGTCTGAAGATAGCGATCGTCGATTTCGTTGACTGTTTCAACCCGATGGACAATCATCCCCACCTGTAAGCCTTGAGACTCAACCACAATCACGCTATCCGTTACCTGGCAGCGATCGAATTTATGACCAAAGCGCAGATCGAGGTGCATGACTGGCACATATACTGAATGTAAATTCAATAAACCCACAATATCTGGAGGTGCTTCGGCGATAGGAGTCAATTCAGGTAATAAAAATATTTCGGTAACTGATTCTGCTGCGATCGCATATCGCAAATTATGCAGGCTAAAGATTAAATATGATTTCATGCCCATAATCTATAATCTCTCAATCTTCCTTCTCTAAAAGTTATTAGCTATTTAATGTACTGACGGACAACTTCTCTCAGTTCTTCTGGCTTAAAGGGCTTGGTAAGATACTTACTCGTGCCTGCGATATGCCCCCTCATTTTGTTGACTAAGCCATCCCTAGCTGTCACCATCACAATCGGTAAATCTCGAAACTGGGGAATGGCACGAACTGTTTTGCAAAACTCCAGACCATCAACATCAGGCATGGTCAAGTCCAACAGCATCAGTTCAACCTTTACCTCTTGCAGAATGTCCAACGCCTCCTTTGCCTTACCCGCCAGTAAGACGTTGTAGTCCTCTTGCAAAGCTCGTTTGATCGAAGTTTGGATAATGGCGCTGTCATCTACGGATAAGACAATCGGTAAATTATGATCAATTTTGGCGATCGCCTCAGTAGAATCGACGCTGGTTGATACTCCAGGCACACTTCCCTGCATATTGGCTATAGCTGCAACATCAGTCTTAGCTTCGATCGGACTATCTACAAAACTTACCCAGTCCTTGTTCGCCCAATTAAAATAGTTTTTTGCTACTGTGATCGGATCTTTGCCCATTTTGTCGGCAATATTGAGCAAACTAGCTCTGCCATCGACTAATTTTGTAAAATGGTCTTTTACCTGGGGATTATCGATCGCTCTTAACTGCTGAGGCGTGAACACTGGAATCACATTCATGCTAGATATTTGAGGCGCATAATCCTGCCATATTTGCTGACGACGCTTCAATTCCTGTTGAAGATCGACCCAGTTTAAGCCGTGTCGATCTGCACCGTAGCTGAGATCTAAATCAAGGTCTGTATTCCACTGTGCTTCTCCTGGATAAGGGAGAAATTTTTCAATAATTAATAAAACTTTTGTATTGACTAGAGATTCTACTTCTTGCCAAGTAAAAGCTCTCATCCTAATCAACATCTCCAGTAGCTCTACGGCTGAATTAGGCTCTTTGGCTTTTTCCACTGCCACCGAAAGGGCAGCTTTAATTAGATTAGGCTTTAGTGCTTGACCGATTTTGAAGCATAATTCTTCAGCATTGGGAACTTGGTTACCACCATAGACCAAAGCTCCGTTACGTAAAATCAAAATACAGGAACGTTGTTGTTGCCAGGAATCAACCTGGGTTTTTAAGCTTAAAATTCCACTGCTGTTCTTTTTAAATAAAGAATCAAGAATAGAAATAAGCTGATTTGGATTATATTTTTTGGCAGACATTATTAACTTTCCTTGACTTTTATAATGCAAAAACAACTATCAAGAAATATAGATATGCATATAGTTCCCCAAAAATTGATTTTAATCACATGATTTACTGATTTTGATCGTGCAACTTCTCCTTAAAAGCGACAGAAGCAACCATCAATGCATCTGATTAAATCTTTTTTGGCAGAGCGCTACTAATCGCTAATAAAAAACCCCAACGAAGTGAACCATCGTCGAACCTGCAAAGTCATAAAATCCCTGAGCCTTAAGCCAACCGTTTGGGGTCACAATCCAGTGGCCAATAATGGGATAAGCGATCGCTGTTAACAGTAAACTAAAGATCCCGAAGCTGACAAATCTAATTCTTTCTGCCACTGCACTAGAGACAATCGTGGCTGCTGTACCAGCAAATGCTGATTGAAACAGAAAAAACAAGGCAATGGGTAGTCCCTTGGGATAGGCTTCTAGTCCATAGATAGCTGGGTTAGTACTTAGGTAAAGACATAAGTTTAGAGCCAGCTTAAATACGCTTAACGCGCTAGGTAGAGGCAAGTTCCCTCACACTGCCAATGCTGTTAATAACGCGATCGCGATCGCTCAAGAATTAGACCTCAAAATACAAGCTGAATCATTCAACTGGCTTGATTATCCCCAGTGGATACCTAAAAAGTTCAGACCGAAAGACGCGCTCAAAGAAATAGAGAAGACGATAGCCGAATGGGTGGAGGAATACGAAGCTTACTACTGGCTGTCTAGAGACAAGCAAAGGTATCAAGATTCTAACTCAACTTTTTTAGCATCCAAGAATAGCTTAGTCTCATCTGCTAGATCTTTCTTCTCTTTTCTTAGTCAAAGCTGCGTAATTAGTCGAGCCGATCATAGAGGTGATTAGACTAGTCATTTTAGCCTTAACTACAGCGTTAACATTGATAGGAGTACCATCGCTATTATCAATCTTCATAGCAGCAAGAACACCATTTGTAGCCTCTCCTATGGTTTGAACTAAATTACCACTTAACATGACAGCATTATGAATGACTAAAGCGGTAGTCATACCGTTAAGTATCTTGTCAACATGAGTAGCTTTCCAGGCGATATCAGCAAACTTCTGAACAGACTCTAAGCCGTACTTGGCGTGAGTAACTGCTTTCTGAAGGACTGCATTTTGAGCTATTGTTACTCCTTGTAAACCAGCAACCGCTACGCCGTTAGCTTTAGCCTGAGCGCCTACTGGTGGAACTAACACGGGGGCTAGACAAGTCGGTAGAGGTATAGGCTTGTTTTTAATTTGACGTAAAATATCTAGTCCTCCTACGGCGGGAGCTATTCCCGCAAGAGTTAACGGATCGGGAAACTTACTATTGAGATTATCTAGCTTGGCGGTAATTTGTTGAACTTGCTGATTATTCACTTGATTAGTTTGCTTGATTTGACTACTGACCTCGGTTTTAACAATCTGCTTAATTTCTGTTGGTTGAACTTTGGGAATAGTTGATATTTCGGAACTCAATCGCTCGTTAAAATCTGTAGTTACTTTGGCTATCTTGGCATCGAATAATTTTGATACTTTGCTGATGTCAAACTCAGGTACGTTAATGTTTGCTATTGCTTGGGAGACTTGCTTTTGGGCATTTTGTTTAAAGGTCTGAATGTTGTTGCTAAACTCAGACTTGACAGTCTGACCAATCTTGCTTTCTATGCCTATGTACTGACCATTTAAATCTTTGATGCCACTGGCATTAGTTATCGTCTGTTCTCTAACTTTCCTGGTAATAAGCTTGTCTTCTTGAGTAGGTAATCTAGCAGCAAAGTTATTTAAGGCTACTCTGTACCCGTTTAAGTCAGACTGTTGTAACTCCAGTTGTCGTCTCAAGCGGTTATTCTCAGCCGACAAGTTTTGTATTTGGCTAAGGTCTTTAATTACTGGAACAGGAGGCAATTTATTGGAGGTAGCTTGAGCAATAAAGGCTAGTAGCGGTATTGATAATCGAAGCTTTTTCAGTTTTTGGCAAGTACTGCTGTAACTCTGCCTTACTTGCTAAATCGCTACAAGTTCCCATATGATTATTTTCTAAAACTCTTTACTGCTTTTCCTGTTTTCGTGTCGTAGCAACAGACTTCTGAACCACAATCACACTGGCAAGTGCCTGGGGGGCATTGTTCGCCTCAAAAATAGTAGCTGATTTTGCTAAACCACCTTTCTTTTTCAAGCGAGGGAAAAAGTTATTTAGTTATGTTGACAAGACCAAAGGTTACTTTTTTAACGTCACAACAGACGACGAAGCTGATGCTAAAAAGATTATTGAGCAAGTTATCAGAATACAGGACAACGTAGAGCCAGACTGGGAAAACAAGCTCAAGTACCACGAAGACAAGAACTATTTACGAGGACTCTATGCCAATTAATTTTGAACCCGCCCCACCAGTGGTAAACGTACCGAACCCGTTTGCTAGTGCTGCCCTTGGTGGTACTGCGCCAATTTCTACTACTTCAGTTGCTTTCTTAGCTGCTAACGCTAACCGTAAGAAGATGATAATTGCTAACAATAGCAATCAAGACCTGTACATTGACCTTGATGCGACTGCCTCAGTTGCCGATCATGCGATCAAGATTCCCAAGGTTTCTAATAGTGGTTTTATTGCTAGTTACGAACTAGAACATTACACAGGTGTTGTTTCTGGTATTTGGGCTGCTGCTGGTAGTGGTGCTGCTTTAATTAGGGAGATGGTGGCGTAATGACTGACCAAGAAATTAATCATCTAATTGCTACTCAAGTCAACGGCTGGATTCACGACGAGGGTATCTTTTACCACGACGCTAGTGGGTTTACCTGTTACTTAGCTGACTACTGTAACTCTATCGCTCACGCTCTGGACTTAGCTAAGGCTAACGGGGTTGCCCTTAAGCCAACAGTCGAAGACTGGACTGCTTACAAGTTATAGTTATTTCAAATAAGAAAGAAACACTAAGTTGTGCAATAATCGCGAATAATATCATCTAACGATGTATCTGGAGGTGCATACATTCTTTTGCGCTTCAAAGCACTAAAATCGTGTTCAATATCATTTAAATCAGGAGAATATTTAGGCAGAAATACTATTTGATGCACTGTCTCTTCTATCAGTTGTTTGATAGCATTTTTCCGATGAATTGGTGCATTATCCATAATCAATACTGATGGTCTTGTTAATGATGGCAATAAATATTTGCTCAACCACCCTTCAAACCCTTCGGCATTAAGACTGCCTGTAAAGATCATCGGTACGATTAAATCTTTTTTACCTTTTCTTCTGGCAGCTAATAAATTTTCCCTCACTCCCCTTCTACCTTGTCTTTCTCCATAAATCTTTTGTCCTCTTGCTGACCAAGCATAAATACAAGTTTGAATTGGCTCAAATCCTGACTCATCGATAAAAATCAGACTTTTGCTACCGTAGACTTTAATTAGTTCTCTTAGTCTTCGATAATATTCAATTCTTTCTTGTCGGTTTCTTTCTCGATAACGGAGTTGTTTTTTTTTCTGGTAATCTTCATTTGACTTAGAGCGTATAGTATTGCCGAAGGTTGAACTTTAAATTTGATTGCTCGATCTATTAATCGTTGCTGCGGATTTTCTCTAACATCTTGTTTTAATGCTTCCCAGTTCAATTTTCGTTGGCGACGTTTAACTTTAGTTGCTTCGAGATTCTCTCGATTTAACCAGCGATAGATCGATGCTCTCGACACTTGAAAAATTTGGGACGCTTTTGTCACACCGCCCCCTCTTTCCAGATAGTCAATTACTTTTTTCCTTAGATCTAGACTGTAAGGCATTAGTATGAGCTGAAGAAAGTTTTACTTTAATTTACTCTATATTTGTCTCAGTCTTAATTAAAATGACTATAGCTGACGAAACAGTAGTAGGTATAGACTCGTTAGCTAGCAAAGCTATCTGCCTTTGCCTAGTTTCCTCATTTCCTAGCTAATCCTTACTCAAATCTTCTATCAGTTAAACTCATGGCTTCCTTAAAATCTAACCGCGCAAAAGCATTAAAAGTCTATGCAGACAAAGCAGACAAGTCTGTACCAATGCTGCTAGACTAGCATATCGACGATTTTCTAAGAGAGCTACTGGGTTTACCTGATAGACCAGTAGGACAACCTCCTTATGCTGGCTGGCTAACTACTAGTCAAGAGAAATCAGCTATTCCAACAGTATTTAAGTTAACCGCCTATAAAGCCTTGGTTTCGTAACGAACTGAGGGTTACTTAGGCGATTTGACAGATTGCTATAAAGATGGAATAATGTACAACTTTTCTATATAGCGATAATTAAGCGCTCTATTGAGGCATCTAGAGAAAGCCTGTTTTTGCTAGTTACTAATTTAAGCGCTTAAATAATTGGGGTATCTATGGACCCCGTTTACTTATCTTGCTAGCCTCGTTATAGTTACTTTTGAGCAAGTTTTGAGTAAAGCGCCGAGCCTTTTAAGCTAAAGCTAGGAGTGAGAGTCTAAGGCTGACGAGGCTCTGCGAGGAAGCGGATGAGGGGAATCGAACCCCTAGCTTTAGCTTGGAAGGCTAAGGTATTACCACTATACGACATCCGCAGGTAATAACATTCTAGACGCAGGATTTATATTAGCATATTAAATTGACTTAATGTCAAACAATTTTGCTCAAAGTGGCAAGTCGTTGAGTTTCATCTCTTTTTTCTCCTGAATTTTCGTTACTTGTCAGCTTAATTTAAGCCAATTGGTAGTAAAAAGCTTAAATTTTTTGATTTGAAATGCGGTTGTAGTAATCTAATGAAGTTGATCTGAATCTGTTTAACAAAAAAAGTGTGAAAAAGTCGATACTTTTGTGGCTTAATTCTAGATTTTCTCCAGATAAAGATAGCCACTCAGAAGAGATCGCCTAAATTGAATATGAATAAATTTAAGTTTGACTCATGGCATGGGCGATCGGCAATCATGTCTCTTGCTGTCTTGGGGTTACTTGTTATTGGTAAATTACCCGCTTATGGAAATAATAAGCTTTTATATCTAGCCCAAACTCCCGATCTGCCTTCAGGAGTTGATGTTGACAATCTGCCTGCCACTCCTTTGCCTGATGTGCGACAAGATCCTACGGTTACCCCTTTACCACCTGCCGAAGATTTGTTAGATTCTTTGCCTAATCAGTCACCAGAAGGTAAAGTTTCTGAGTCTGAGGTTAAGTTTGAGGTTCAGAAATTCGAGTTAAAAGGCAATACTGTCTTAGAAAAAACTGCGGTAGACAATATTTTACGTAAATATAGCGATCGCCCGATTGGCTTTACTGATTTATTAGAGTTAGAGACTGAATTAACTAAGCTATATACTGCTCGCGGCTATATCAACTCTGGGGTAGTCGTGCCGATCCAAGATGTTAATCAAGGAAAAATTACTCTACAGGCAATAGAAGGCAAACTTGAAACCATTAATGTCGAGGTGGATGGTCGGTTAAAACCAAGTTACGTTCGTTCTCGACTGGCTAGAGGAGCAAAAGAGCCGTTAAATATTGAGACGATCTAGTTTCTTTAGAACGGTTCAGTTTGGGAGGAGCGGAATCAGGAGGAAGATACAGTAGCATCTTTGGGATTAGGACTCAGGTTAAATATCTTTGAGACCTTAAATGCACGGCTAGATTATGGGATTCCTTTGATTGAGGTGGAAGACAACGACGACACCCTGCAAGAAAAAGGTCTCTACTTCTCGTTGGAATATCTCCCGTTTTAAAGACTCGCTTTAAATATTTAAATTTAGATCATCAGTTTGAATTACTCGGATCGTCGCAAATACTATGCAAATACCATCATGAGCAAGATATCTCAGTTATTGAGCGATAAAATTCAAGTTAAAATCTTTAATCGGGGTCGTCAAACCGCCGTGAGTTGGGTACTACTAGTTAGTCTTGGCATTATTCTAGCTCTTGTTTTGCCTACTCATGCTGAAGACCGTCGCCAGTCAAGTTGACTCAACAGGGCAAAGATTACTACAGCGCAGGAAAACTCGACCAGGCAATTGAAACTTGGCAACAGGCAGCAGCAGCATATACCGCAGCAGGTAACGATCGGGGCAGTCGAGACAGCTATCTGAATACAGCGACGGCTCAACAAGCTCTGGGGCTTTACGATCGCTCTTGTGATAGTTTATTATCCGCTTTTAAAATCACTGACAATAGCTGCAATCAAATTATTGAAGATGTGCAAATAATTGAACCCCAGTTAGATGGGATTAAAACCTTAAACCAAAAAGCAAAGTCCAAGTTACTGCCAGCGATCGCCGCCATTAATCAACAGCCAGAGGAGCAAGATAAAGTTCAGGGTTTGTTACGTTTTGGAGATTATTTGCGTGCCAGTGGCTATCCTAGGGTGGCAAATCAAGCGTTAGAACTAGCTCTGGCAAGTAGTCAAAAACTAGCCGATCCCCAGTCAAAAACAGCAACCTTACTTAGTTTAGGGAATGCTCAACGAGCGATCGCCCTACAAAAGCAAAATCAGTTTTCGACTCAAACCATTGTGCTGGACGTGGTTGCTAATAACTTAGGTAGCGTGACTTCAGCTTTAGAGTCCTATCAACCAGCTTTAGACTACTACCAACAAGCGTCTGAGGTAACTCCTCGTCAACCAGACAGTTTAAAAGCAGAACTAAACCGTCTTAGTTTATTGCTCGATATTCAAGAATTTTGGCAAGGGGCAATTACAGATTTCGATCGTCACCTGGATTCCTTAGAAATTAATGACCCAGAGTTTCTTCAGGAGATTACTACGGGATCAAAAACCTTAAAACAAGACCTAGAACAGCGCTTAGAGTCGGAAATCGGCAATGCGATCGCCCAAGTTGAACCAAAAGTTACCCAGCTACCCGCAACCCGTGGAGGAATTTACAGCAGAATCAATTTAGCTCAAAGCCTCATGCGTCGAGGAGCAAGCGATAATCAAACAGCGCAAATCTTGGCTACTGCCGTTAAACAGGCAAGAAGCATCAACAATGTGACAGCTGAAGCCGAAGCGATGGGTTATTTAGGTTCTCTCTATGAACAACAAGGACAATATCAATCGGCACGACGTTTAACCGAAGGAGCGCTGCAATTAGCACCAACTGCGGAATATCCTGACATTGCCTATCGTTGGAATGCTCAGTTGGGTAGAATTCTGGCTGCTCAAGGACAACGAGTTCCAGCTTTGTCCGCTTATGAAACTTCCTTTAACACCATTAGAACCCTGCGGAGTGATTTAGCGACTACTCCTGTCGAGCCAATTTTTCGTGAGTATATTAGTTTGCTGCTACAAACAGAACCTTCTACCTCCCAGTTAGCTCAAGCACGAGACGTTTTAGAATCTTTGCAGGTAGCGACTCTAGATAACTTCTTCCGCGATCCCTGCTCAGAAATAGCTGAAAAACCAGTGGTGATTGATGATGTAGACTCCAAAGCTGCGGTAATCTATCCAATTTTGCTGCAAGATCGTTTAGAAGTGATCCTCACTCTTCCAGGAAAACCTCTGCGTCGCTACACAATTCCCAACCTCACCCCAGAAAAAGTAGACAACACCATCCAACAGCTACGTCGTAACGCTCTAACCAATCCTGGCTTCGCCGAGCAAATCCGTGGAGCAAGGGGTAATCCTCAATCAGCTACTGAAATTGCCCAACTTAAAACATCTCAGGAACAATCTCTTCAGCAGGATATTCTCCCCCTCGCTTCAGAGATCTATAGCTGGTTGATTGAACCAGCCGAAGCAGAACTTAAAGCTAGCGAAGTTCAAACTTTGGTGTTTGTTCTGGATGGTTCGTTACGCAATATTCCCATGGCCCTGCTGTATGACCAGAAAGAGCAAAAATATTTGATTCAGAAAGACTACGATGTGGCGCTGAGTTCGGGTTTACAATTAACTGCACCTCAACCCTTAACTAAACAGCCAATCAGAGTACTAGCTGCGGGAGTAACTAGCGAATTCCCTGCCTATCGTTTTCCACCTATTCCCAAGGTAGAAGATGAACTAAACACGATTAAACAGATTTTTGACAAGTCAGAGATTTTGCTCAACCAAGAGTTTACTAAAGCTCGTTTGGAACAGAAGCTAGAAAACTCAGATTTTCCCGTAGTCCATTTGGCAACCCACGGTCAATTTGGTTCAACTGCCGATCAAACCTTTATTCTTAGTGGCACAAATCAAGGCGATCCTTTAATTAACGTTAACCAGTTTGATAACTTACTGCGAGCTGGCAATCTCAAAGGCTCTCAACCGATTGAATTACTGGTTCTTAGTGCCTGTAACACCGCTGAAGGAGACAGCCAGGCAATTCTTGGTTTAGCAGGGGTAGCAGTTAGAGCTGGCGCACGTAGCACCCTGGCGACTCTTTGGAGTGCGGATGATGAAGCTACGGCTAATTTGATGGGTAAGTTCTATACTAATTTGTCTCAAAACACTCAAGTTAGTAAAGCTAGAGCATTGCGTAAAGCACAGTTAGAACTCCTAATGGAATCAGATTCCCAATATCGTCATCCTTTTTATTGGGCGCCTTTCGTGCTGGTGGGTAATTGGCTTTAATATGAAATCTACAAATGTTTGCTACAAATAGAAGACTTGGGGACTTAGGGACTTGGGGACTTGCCCTAAAGGATACCGCTTCGCGTCGGGGACTTGGGGACTATCTATTTGTATCATTCTTATTTGTATTTCATATTGAACTCAAAATCTACTCGCGGATTATTTTCTCGAAGCATATTACAATTACTCGAAAAGGAGATAATTTATGGCGGTTCAACTTCAACAGGCAGTTACAGTCGGCAAATACCTAGTTACCCAACGTTTGCTGGGGCGGAAGCATTTTCCCTTAGTTTTAATGCTAGAGCCTCTGTTTCGCTGCAATTTAGCTTGTTCTGGCTGTGGTAAGATTCAGCAGCCAACGGAAATCTTAAAGCAAAACTTAACTCCAGAGCAGTGTTTTGCAGCAGTAGCAGAATGTGGTGCGCCAGTGGTTTCGATTCCTGGAGGAGAGCCACTGCTACATCCTCAAATAGATGAGATTGTTGAGGGGTTGGTACAGCGTAAAAAGTTTGTTTATCTTTGTACGAACGGCATCTTGCTGGAGAAAAGTCTGAATAAGTTTAAGCCTTCTCCCTATCTTACCTTTAGCGTTCATCTTGACGGACTACAGGAACAGCATGACAAGTGTGTCGATCGCCCAGGAGTTTTTGCTAAAGCGATCGCCGCGATCAAAGCCGCTAAACAGCAGGGATTTAGAGTAACCACCAATACCACTGTCTTTGAGGGCGCAAATCCGCAAGAAATGCAGGAATTCTTTGATTTCTTGGCTACTCTTAATCTTGATGGTATGATGGTTTCTCCTGGCTATGGATATGCCAAAGCACCCGACCAAGAAAACTTTTTACAGCGAGAGCAAACCAAAGCTTTATTTAGAGAAATCTTATCTCCTTGGAAATCTGGTCAAAAGAAATGGAATTTTAATCATAACCCCCTATTTCTCGAATTTCTGATGGGCGATCGAGATTTTGACTGCACTCCTTGGGGAAGTCCCAGCTACAGCGTTTTAGGGTGGCAGAAACCTTGCTATCTCTTAGATGAGGGACACTATTCTAGCTATCAAGAACTGATTAAACAGACCGAATGGAGTAACTACGGCAAAAAAAGCGGTAATCCTCAATGCCAAGACTGTATGGTGCATTGTGGCTACGAACCCACCGCAGCTACCGTAGCAATGCAGCCCGAAAATATGGGTAAAGCGATCGGGGCTTTATTTGATTACTGATTACTAATTGCTGTTCATTGCTCATTGCTCATTGCTCATTGTTCATTGCTGTATCAGGCAAGGTCAAGGTAATCGGTAATCACGGCATCTGCTTCCATTTCTACCAGCATTTCTGGAGCAATTAGGCGCTGAACTTCTACCATACTGGTGGCGGGACGAATCTTAGCGAAGAATTCATGATGAGCTTTGCCGATCATTTGCCAGCGATCGATATTGGTCACATAAATCCTGGTACGGACTACATCTTCTAGACTTGCTCCAGCGAGATTTAAAGCAGTTTCAATATTTTTGATAATTTGTTTGGTTTGGGCATAGGGATCCCCTATACCGACAATTTCACCATGTTCATTGGTGGCAGTGGTTCCCGAAACATGAATATAGTTATCGAGCTTGACTGCTCTAGAATAGCCTACTAGATCTTCCCAGGAAGAGTTGCTGCTGATATTAATTCGTTCCACGTTTCTATAATGTTTCTTTCAAAGGATTTTTATGATTAGCTAAACTTTACTCCTTTTAGATCCAAAATTCACCATATTAAGTAAACACTAAGGAATGTAAATTATAGTCTGTATAGATTGGTTATTCTGGTAATTGTCTCTAGAGCCAAATAAAATCAGGTTTGTAGTGGAACGTTTTAAACTTGTATAGTAGTTCTGTTCCATCTTTTCGCTACTGTTAATTTGATATGAATAACGCCAGCAAAAAACATCCTAAAAAATATAATATTGTTACCTTCGGTTGCCAGATGAATAAAGCTGATTCTGAGCGGATGGCTGGCGTATTGGAACATATGGGTTTTGAAGCTGCCGAAGATCCTAATATAGCAGACTTAATTCTCTACAATACCTGCACTATTCGCGATAATGCTGAACAAAAAGTTTACTCTTATTTAGGTAGACAAGCAAAACGCAAACATCAAGAGCCAGGTTTGACTTTAGTTGTGGCTGGATGCGTCGCCCAGCAGGAAGGGGAACAGCTATTGCGTCGTGTTCCTGAATTAGACTTGGTAATGGGGCCTCAACATGCAAATCGCTTAGAGGATTTATTACAACAGGTTTTCGATGGCAATCAGGTGGTTGCTACCGATCCAATTGAGATTTTGGAGGATATTACCAAACCCCGTCGAGATAGTGATGTGACTGCTTGGGTTAATATAATTTATGGTTGCAATGAACGCTGTAGCTACTGTGTTGTACCCAATGTGCGTGGTGTAGAACAATCCCGTACTCCTGAAGCGATTAAAGCTGAAATAGAAGAGTTAAGCAGACAAGGATATAAAGAAATTACGCTGTTGGGCCAAAATATTGATGCCTATGGTCGAGATTTACGAGGTAGTACCCCAGAAGGTAGACATCAGCACACGCTAACGGATCTGCTTTACTATGTTCATGATATTCCTGGGATCGATCGCCTGAGATTTTCGACAAGCCATCCTCGTTATTTTACCGAAAGACTAATTAAAGCTTGCCAGGAATTACCTAATGTTTGTGAACACTTTCATATTCCTTTCCAGTCGGGAGATAACGATATCCTTAAGGCGATGAAGCGAGGTTACACCCACGAAAAATATCGTGGCATTATCGAAACGATCAGAAAATATATGCCCGATGCCTCGATTACTGCCGATGCCATTGTTGGCTTTCCTGGCGAGACAGAAGCACAGTTCCAAAATACCCTAAAGTTAATCGAAGATTTGGAGTTCGATCTAGTTAATACTGCTGCCTATTCCCCTCGTCCTGGTACTCCTGCTGCCCTGTGGGATAATCAATTAAGTGAAGAAGAAAAAGACGATCGCCTTCAGCGTTTAAACCGTCTGGTATCCGTCACGGCGGAGGCTCGTTCTCAACGTTATTTAGGGCAATCAGTAGAAGTGTTGGTAGAAGCGCAAAACACCAAAGTCACAACTCAACTATTAGGTCGAACTAGAACCAATCGTTTAACCTTCTTCCCTGGCAAGATTGAAGAATTAAAAGGCAAAACAGTTAAGGTAAAAATCCAGGAAATTCGCGCCTTTAGCATCACAGGAGAATTAATTGAACAATGAGCAATGAACAGTAATCAGTAATCAGTAATTAGTCCTAAAGGATAAGCTTCGCAAATAATCAGTAATTAATAACCATGAATCAATCAACAATTAGCAACGAACAGCACAAGCAGAAAATGCAGCGTCGTCAGGAAGTGCAAGAAAAGCGTCTGGCTGAGAAAACTCAAGAAAAAGGTCTAATTATTGTCAATACAGGCAATGGGAAAGGAAAAACCACCGCAGCTTTGGGAATGGTTATGCGATCGCTTGGACATGGCTATAAAGTGGCTATTGTTCAGTTTATTAAGGGAGCTTGGGAACCTGCGGAAAAGGCGGTGCTGAGTAAATGGTCAGACCAGCTAGAGTTTCACGCTATGGGAGAAGGGTTTACCTGGGATACCCAAGATCGTGAACGGGATATTGAAAAGGCGACTGCTGCTTGGGCAACCAGTTTAGAATATATTCTTAATCCTGAATATCGCTTAGTCTTGCTCGATGAGGTTAATATCGCTCTTAAACTAGGGTATTTAGACGTTGAAACTGTAATTGAAGGTTTAGCTCGTAAACCCGCAGATTCCCATGTAATTTTGACAGGAAGAGGTGCGCCAGAGCAGTTAATTGCGATCGCCGATCTGGTAACGGAAATGTCTTTAATCAAACATCCTTTTCGGGAACAAGGAGTTAAGGCTCAAGCAGGCATTGAATTTTAAGCAACTGAAGCATTAATGCTATTTTAGAATTTCTGTTGCATCAGAATATTATGCTTTGAGCAATATTTTCCGTCGCGAGATCAATTAATTAATGAGTAGTACAACCTCTACTAAGGGGATTAAAATTTGGCTGGAACGTTCTATAGCAGCTCTATTTCTAGCAGGGCAAGTTGTAGTTCACTTATTACAGGGTAAAATACATCGTCAAAATACGACAGAACAGATGAAGATTGTCGGGCCAGATTCTTTGATGATTGCCCTGGTGACAGCAACTTTTGTCGGCATGGTATTCACTATTCAGGTGGCCCGTGAGTTTCTTAATTTTGGTGCAGCTCAAGCGATTGGGGGCGTTTTAGCTTTAGCTCTAAGTCGAGAATTAGCTCCCGTATTGACCGCAGTGGTACTGGCTGCCAGAGTCGGTTCGGCATTTGCTGCGGAAATTGGCACGATGAGAGTTACCGAACAAATTGATGCTCTTTACGTTTTAAAAAGCGATCCGATCGATTATTTGGTAATTCCTCGGATGATTGCCTGTTGTGCAATGCTGCCGATTTTAACCATAATTTCTCTGCTTATGGGTCTAATTGGCGGAGTTTTTGTGGCGGATTTATTTTACGGTATTTCTCAAGTAGTATTTATTGAATCAATCAAATCTTTTTTACAGATTTGGGATTTGATTAGCGCTTTAATTAAAGCGGTTATGTTTGGTGGCATCATTGCCATTATTGGCTGTAGCTGGGGTTTGACTACTACAGGAGGAGCAAAAGGAGTCGGCGAGTCTACCACCACGGCAGTAGTTATGGCGCTGATTGCGATTTTTATCAGCAACTTTTTTCTATCTTGGATTATGTTCCAGGGTTTAGGTAGTCAGTTTTTAAATTAGTTAGCAAATTAGTTAGCTCTTGAAAAACGTTAATCTGTGAAGAGGATTAATTGCTGCCCAACCTAGCTGAGTTAAAATAAGGCTCAATAAGGCTCGTTGTAAAATAAGAGTAATTGCTTAACTAAAACAATAACTTTAAATTTCAGTGCGATCGCGCTCAAATTTTTCTAACTAACTAGCAAGACGATAAACATCACTAAAATAATCCTATGACCACTAACATAGAAGCGACAAATTCTGCCGAAATAATTGAATTAACTCCAGATTTTAAACTTCCTGTGGTTCTAATCTTACTCGCGATCGGATTTTCTTGGGTTTCCTTGTGGTTAGGTGGTGCGATCGCTATTTTAGGCTTGTTTTTAACTATTCAAACGTTTTTAATTAGGCTTCAGTTTACCGATCAGGCGCTAAATGTCCTCCGAACAGGAACAGTGATTCGTAGTTTTCCTTATAGTGAATGGTTAAACTGGGAAATATTTTGGTCGCCAGTACCTATTTTGTTCTATTTCAAGGAAGTTAATAGTATTCATTTTTTACCTATTATTTTTAACTCTAAAACTCTGGCAGATTGCCTACAAAAATACTGTCCTCGTAATCAAAACTAAATCAGTATAATCTTTCTAGACAAATTATTTTAATTAGCTTGACCTGCTTATGAACCCTGAAAAACCTTCTATGCCTGAATCTGACAATTCTGATTCTGAAACTATTATCTTTGAACCTGCTAAATCATCAAATCCACCATTAGATGAACAGTCAAATGAACAACCAGTAGTAGCATCAGATGTCGTCGAAGAGCAGATATTGCCAGTTACCCCTGAATATCAAGCTTCAGAGGATTTAGGTGACAAACTCGAAGAACTGGGGTTATCTAAGTTATCTATTTCCACAACTTCCACAACTGTCGAAATGACTTCAGCAGATCGCGATAGTGATAGTGATGATGTGAGTGATGAATTAAGTCAAGTTTCAGATGACTCAGTTCAAGAACCAGAATTGTTTGTTGATAGTTGGCTAGATGAGTCTGAAGTACTCCAAAAGGACAATTCGGCCGCTAAATCTAGCGATGAAATCCGCCAACTAGAGCAGCAAAAAGCCGATCTACAGCTAGAAATTGCCGATCTTAAAGCACATAAAGAACAATTACTTTTGCGTCAGGTTCAAGAAGTCCAAGAAAAAATGGGACAAATGATTGAAGAGGGAACAAAGGAGTTAAAAGAGCGTAAAACAGCCTTACGAATTGAAATTGATAAATTAGAACGTCGGAAAGAAAGAATTAATCAAGAAATGCGGAGCAACTTTGCCGGCTCATCTAAAGAATTGGCAATTAGAGTTCAAGGTTTTAAAGAATATTTAGTTGGTAGTCTCCAAGATTTAGCCACTGCTGCGGAAAAACTAGAATTAGCGCGCACAGAAGATTCTGCACCAAGAAACCGAAACCGAGTTAGAAACACAGAAGATCCCCGAAGAGAAGGGGTAAATAGAGACAGAAACCAAGACAGAAACAGAGATAGAACCAGAAACCCAGACAGAACTCTCCGCAACAACTCAGCTAGAGGAGAAAATGAGCGTACGGCTCAGGCACAATTTTCTGAACCGACTTTTGCCGATCAAAGTAGGCGTATTCGACAGCTATTAGACAAATACTGCAACAGCCCAGACTATTATGGTTCTCCCTGGCAGTTACGTCGCACCTTTGACCAAAATCAGGCGAAAAAAGTTCAAGAATGGTTTTTCTCTCAAGGAGGTAGGGGTGCAATAGATAGCACAGGTAGCCGTCTGCAAAATATTTTGGTTGCTTCAGCCATAATTTCGATTCTGCACGATCTATATCGCGATCGCACTCAAGTTTTAATTCTGACAGATACCCCAGAAAACTTAGGGGAATGGCGCAAAGGATTAGAAGATTGTCTCGGTATCTCCCGTCGAGATTTTGGCACAAATCGCGGTGTTGTGATGTTTGATTCTCCTGATATTCTCGTGCAGCGTGCCGAACGTCTACTTGCGGATAAACTATTACCAGTGATTATCATTGATGAGACTGAAGAACAGTTAAACTTATCTGTACTCAAGTTCCCGATTTGGTTAGCCTTTGCCTCTAGCAATAAATCAAGGTCTTCCAATTATTTGTATTAAAGTTGTATTAAAGTTTTTTTGAAGCCAAAAAGCCGTTAAACTGGTGCTAAATATTTAATCTGTTAATAAACTATGGTTTTTAGTTTTACCCTAAGCACCCTATTAATTTTGGCTGCTTACCTATTGGGATCGATTCCGACTGGATATATGGTAGGTCGCTATACTCAAGGAATCGATATCCGTGAACACGGCTCAGGCTCTACGGGAGCAACTAATGTCCTGCGTACTTTAGGTAAACCTGCTGCGGTTATCGTTTTGATAGTTGATTTGCTCAAAGGCTCTTTAGCATTAATTTTGGTCAATTTAATTTACGCTTATTTACCCGATCTGTTGCCTGCTAGCTGGCACTCTTGGCTGATCACAGCAGCAGCCTTAGGGGCAATTATTGGCCATAGCAAGTCCATTTGGCTCAATTTCACTGGCGGAAAATCCGTGGCGACAACTCTGGGGGTTTTGCTAGTGATGAATCCTGTGGTGGCATTGGGAACTCTAGCTAGTTTTGGCATTATTTTAGGCATTTCCCGCATCGTTTCCCTTAGTTCCATTGGTGGTGCGATCGCCGTTAATATTTTGATGCTAACCTTACATCAGCCTGCTGCTTTTTTGGTTTTTGCTGCCATAGCAGGACTATATGTGATTCTACGCCATAAAACTAATATTCAGCGCTTAATAGCTGGTAATGAGCCTAAAATTGGTCAAGCATTATAAAGGCGAGTTTTTGCCTTAAAAAATACCAGCTAAATCTAAAACAAAGCCAGGTAAAATATCTTCGCCAGAGATTAATCGAGGAGAATCTAGCAATTGCGCTTGTTGTCCTAAGCGGTAAATTTCTACTTGTTTAGCTTGAGGATTAATTAGCCAGCCTAACTTTACCTCATTCTCCAAATACTCCTTCATCTTTGCTTGAATATTAACTAAATAATCCGTAGGCGACATCAACTCAAGAACAAAATCTGGCGCGAGGGGAATAAATTTTTCTTTTTGTTCTGAAGTCAAACCATCCCAACGTTTTTGTTGAATCCAAGAAACATCAGGAGAGCGATTTGCTCCATTCGGTAGCTTGTAGCCAGTAGAAGAATCAAAAACTTCTCCTAACTTAGTCTGTTGATTCCAAATAGCTAATTGAACAATTAGGTTAGTATTCCTTCTCCCAGTTTCTCCGCCAGTGGGAGGCATAATCAGAATTTCTCCATTACAGTTACGTTCAAATTGAGTTTCAGGATTCTGTGTACAGAGTTGATAAAACTGTTCATCACTGATGTCGATAATTGAATTGAAGTTAACCGTAATTGCAGTCATGGGAGCTATTTCCCTTAAGCTAAGTTATTTCTAGTTTATCAAACAGCTCTAAGCTCTAAGTTCTAAGCTGAAAAGGTTTCAGCATCTAGAGGAATCACCACAGCACCGCTGGCGTAATCTATTCCCGCAGTTAAAGCGATCTCCTTACCAAAATTACGCGAAAGATTAACTATCTTGATTGTAGGATCTTGCTGATTAAACTACTTATGTGATGAGTTTTCCATAGCTAAAAGCTAACAGCTAAAAGCTAACAGCTAGTAAATCAGAACGAAGGTAATTCACATTAAGCGTATAATTATCAAACAGGACTTACCTTTGCTTTGTGCAGTAATTTATCTCCTTGCTTGTAGCCTACATAACGTACTTTTACTAATTCTCCTGCTTGAGCCACACCCTTCATCAACTGATGGTTTTGCGGATCGTAAGCTAACTCTTCCCCAACAGTAGCAATGGTTGATACATTCCAGTGCTTGACTAATTGTTCTATGGGTTCTACTAAAGAGAGTAACTTGCTCGCTGGCAATTGAGGATTTTGACGCACGGCAGTAGCAGCGGTGGGCCATTGTAATAGCCAAGACTCAATGGTTTCCAAGCTAGCTTGTTGAAACTCTACCTGTAAGGTTTGCTGCAACTGAGTCATTTCCTGCTGTAATTTTTGATATTCTTGCCGACAGGCGATTAGAGCATCATCCTGCTGAGAAGACGTGACAGCCTGCTCGCTGCTAACTTGAGGTTGTTCGACAAAAGTTTGGAGTAAACTATCTACTGAGACATCTAAGGCTTTGGCAATCCGAGCGATCGCGCCAAGAGAAAGATTAAGAATTAAACCCTGTTGAATTCTGATTAACTGTAGTCGAGCCACCTTGGCCACCTGACTAAGCTCATTAAGATCGGCGATACCTACCTGCTGCATCAAATTGTGTAGCCGCTCTTTGTTAGTTTGAGATGAATCTGGATTCATTTTAGGGGAGAACATTGCCAAATAGGTGATAGTTGCTGGCTATTGATTTTATCGAACAATTGCGCTGTAACAAATATTGATCAAGCTGATAATATTATCTGATTTTCGGGAACTATTAGCCAAAGGACTGTTCAAAATGGTCATAAATCGCAATACTATTTTTTGATTTATTTTTTGATTACTTATCAACTTAAAAAACGAGCAAAAATGCCTATAGTTTGCGTGTTATTACTTAAGTCTCAGTCTGATTTCAAATTGCGCTCATTTTTATCAAGAGGAAGTTTGTAATGACGACTGCCAAAAACGGAACTAGTCATGCTCGGACTCATATTCAACACTTTACAGCTAGTCGACAAATTAAATTCTTTGAATCTCTTAGAGAATCTCGATTTAGTGGTCAGCTAATTATCTGCGATCAGCAAGACCATACTTGGATAATCTATCTTTATCTGGGTCGTATTGTCTATGCTACTGGCGGAGTACACCCCGTTAGGCGTTGGCGCAGACACCTTGTTGCTTATTGTCCTGAAAGACTGGCTAAAATCGACGAATTACAGTTATTTCTAGTTAACATTTCTCAAGAAGAATCACGAATTTCTTGGGAATATCAGCTGTTATCGGCTTGGATCGACCAAAACATAATTAGTCGTGAACAGGCTACTAAAGTTATTCGAGCTACGGTAATTGAGGTGCTGTTTGATGTTACCCAAGCAATAGAGGTGCATTGTGAATTAGTCACAGATAATTTGCTAACCACTAGGCTAATCTTAATTGATGCTGAACAGATGATTGTTGAGTCGAATAAACTCTACTCAGCCTGGCGAGATGCCAAAGTTGCCGATCGCTCTCCCGATTTTGCCCCTACTATCAATCATCCCCAAGCCCTTAAAACCAAGACTTCTCCCCAAGTTTATCAAAACCTCAGTCAACTTTTAGACGGAAAACAAACTTTAAGAGATTTGAGTGTGCGGATGAAGCGAGATGTTGTCACCGTGACACGCTCTCTTTTGCCCTATGTGCAGATGGGTTTGGTGCAACTGGTAGCAGTCGAAGATCTTCCTCCTCCTGTATCAACTCCTTTAGCTCAAAAACTGTTTAAGAACCCCGCTTCTCGTCGGTTAACCATCGCCTGTATAGACGATAGCCCAAGTATTTGTCAGACGATGGAAGGCATTATTAATACTGCGGGATATAACTTTGTCAGTGAAACAGACGGTTTAAGAGCGATCGCTGTTTTACTTAGCCGCAAACCAGATTTAATCTTTTTAGATTTGGTAATGCCTAATACTAACGGCTATGAAATTTGTTCCCAATTACGCAAGCTTTCTTTTTTCAAACAGACACCGATTGTTATTCTCACAGGTAACGACGGCATTGTAGATCGAGTTCGCGCCAAAATAGTCGGTGCAACTGATTTTCTGGGTAAGCCAGCTCAATCTGAACAGGTGCTCGGCACAATTGAAAAGTATGCATTGCAGCAAAAAAAATAAATTGCTGAATAAATTCAGCATAAAATTTATCCCTCAGATTAACTGTTTTACACCAACTTGCAAACTAATGGCTCTTTTATGGTTGGAGAGGGGAACTATAGATCTTGTCAGCCTGATTAAAAAATATTTTTTCCTAAATTATGGCTAAAAAACTACGTCGCGTTTTTGGTATTAAACTTCAGACAAAAAAAGCCGACTTACGCGCAACTGCGAGCAATCATAAATTGAGGTGACATTTGTTATGGGGTACACTCTGGTTGTTGATGATTCTGCTACCGAACGAGCAATTATTACTGGCTGTTTGCAAGGAGTTGGCATTGATGTCTCTGTTGCTCTTAGTGGAGAAGAAGCATTAGCAAAAATTCAGCAAGATTCTCCCGATCTAATTGTTTTAGATGTAGTTTTGCCAGGACGTAGTGGTTTTGAAATCTGTCGTGAGTTAAAGAATTCGGATCGGACTAGTAAAATTCCGATTATTCTTTGTTCAACCAAGGGGACAGAAATAGATAGGTTTTGGGGCATGAAGCAAGGAGCGAATGCCTATATTCTCAAACCGATCGATCAAGAGGAATTAATCGGTAAAGTCCAGGAGTTAATTGCTTAAAGTAATTTAAACATATATTTAATCATATTTAACCATATTCGAGGTGTATTTTAACTGTGTCTAATCTACGAACCCAGCCCAACTCATCTAATCCGAGGATGCACAGCAGTGCCAACACATCACAACAGCAGCTTAAGTTTCAACTTTATCCAGAGACTAAAGCAATGCTGCCGATTAAGCAGATTACGGAGGTTCTCAAAATTCAGTTAGCGCAGATTATGCCCATTCCTCAAATGCCTGCTTGGGTGATGGGAGTCTACAACTGGCGAGGAGATATTTTGTGGATGCTCGATCTCGGACAACTACTGGGCTTAGATTCTTGGTATCAACAGCAACACGCTCGCCTCCTACATACAGCAATTGTCTTGTCTCCTGAGCGGGAGGGAAATAATGATAATCAGATTCACTTGGGCTTAGTCGTAGCTGGGGTAGATAACTTGGAAAGCTGCGATCCTGCTGCAATTCAAGCTGTACTCGATTCACAGATCGATCCTCGTTTAAATAGCTTTTTACAAGGATATTGGCTTCAATCTTCAGGAGAAATGGTTTTGGCTCTTGATGGACAGGCGATCGCCTCTGCTATGCCTAAACGAGTAGTTGATTAATATTGATCAATATTTAATTAAAGTGTCTGACTGCCTCTAATTAACTTACTATCTATCTTAGTTTCTATGAATAATCTGCCCCAGTTAACCGAGCAAGAAGAACCATCTCAGATTATGGATTCTCACCTCCCAAGAGCATCTTGGCTAAGGGGAATATACAATCTACCGCTCAATCGTAAAATTAATTTAATTCCTTGGTTTAGTTGTGGCGGACTGGCTTTAGTTTTAGGGGCGGGAGGATTAATTCTTCAAGGAACTCTCAAGCAGCAGTTAATTGAGCAAACTGAATCTAGACTCGATGTTAAGAGTCAGGTAATCCTCTTATCGTCAGCTAAACTTGGCACTAATTTAGGAGCTTTAGGCAAAACCCTAACCGCTGTCACCGAAGAACAAGATTACAGCGCTGTTTACTTACTTCAAGCCGATGGCACAGTAGTTCTCGCATCATCTTCAGCCAAAATTGCGGGAGCAGCTAGCACCAACCTGGCTTTGCCAGATAATCAAATTTTGGAGCAGGCAATTTATAGTCAGGGAAAAGTAGTTCATCAGACAACTACTATTGAGGGACATAAGTATGTCCTAGCAGCTCAAACTATTAGTGATAGCGACGGTAATCCTCTAGGAGTTTTGGTACACGGTACTTCGGCGCAGTCGCTCAATAGCATTCTCCAAAGTAGTTTGCTAGCTCAGTCGCTTTTATCGTTAATTATTTTAATTTTTATTATTTATTTAAGTCGGCTTTTAGGAAGGGCGATCGCCGAACCGATTCAAAGTCTTCACAGAGTAGCTCAAAATTTCTCGGCGGGGAATTTTGGGGTGAGAGCAAAGATTCATGCTCAAGATGAAGTTGGTCTGTTAAGCAGTACCTTTAATGTCTTGGCAAATTCGATTGAACTAAATGAAGCTCGTCTGAAACAAGAGGCAGAACGTTCTCGTCTTTTACAAGGAATTGTTTACAGTATTACTCAAGCCGATAATGTGCAAGAAGTATGGCAAACGGCAGTCGACAGTAGTAGAAAAGCGCTTAAAGCCGATCGCGTAATTTATCATCATTTTGAGCAAAATTGGCAGGGTACGATCGTTGCTGAAGCAGTGAAAGAGGGTTTTCCTCAAGCCTTGGGAACAAAAATTAACGATCCTTGTTTTGCCGAAGGATATGCTGAAGCTTATCGACAGGGAAAGGTGAAGGCGATCGCTAATATTAACCAAGAAGAACTACATGATTGCCATCTCCAGATGCTCAAACCATTGGCAGTGGTAGCTTGCCTTATTACGCCCGTAGTCACAGCCAATCGATTAGCTGGTTTACTAATTGCCCATCAGTGTAGTCAGGCAAGAACTTGGCAGTCAGATGAAATTAGCTTGCTGACGCGGATTGCCGAACAGGTTGGCAGAACAGTTGAGAAAATTGAAATCTTAGAACAGCAGCAACAGGCACAGGAGCAAGAAAGGGCTGCTAAGGAAAATCTTCAGCGACGAGCCTTGGAATTACTGATGGAGGTAGATCCCGTCAGTCAGGGAGACTTAACTGTACAGGTAAAGGTGCAGTCAGATGAAATTGGCACCATTGGCGATTCTTACAACACGACGATTGAAAGTCTGCGTCAGTTAGTATCTCAGGTAAAAACTGCTGCCCTTCAGGTGTCTATTACCACCAGCGATAAAGATCGTTCGATTCAGGAATTATCGATTGGTGCATCAGCACAGACTACGGAAATTAATGCTGCCTTAAAGCGTATTCAGGGTATCACTAACTCAATTCAGGCAGTAGCTCATAATGCCAAGACAGCGGAAGCCGCCATGCTTAAAGCGACCGAAACCGTCCAGGCAGGAGATGAGGCGATGAACCAAACGGTGGCAGGTTTCCAAGAAATACGCGATACGGTAGCAGCTACAGCAAAAAAAGTGAAGCGCCTAGGTGAGTCATCGCAGAAAATTTCTAAAGTAGTCAATGTTATTAGTAACTTTGCCGATCAGACAAATCTGCTCGCTCTAAATGCCTCGATTGAGGCTGCTCACGCAGGAGAAGAAGGACGCGGTTTTGCCGTAGTTGCCGAGGAAGTGCGATCGCTAGCTCGTCAGTCGGCGGAAGCTACAGCAGAAATTGAAGCTTTGGTGGCAGAAATTCAGCTAGAAACCAAGGAAGTAGTTGCAGCCATGGAGGCAGGGACAGAGCAGGTAGTGGCGGGAACCAAACTGGTTGATAAAACTCGCATTTCCCTGACACAGATTGGTGATGTTAGTCAAGAAATTAATCAGCTAGTAGCAGAAATTGCCGCAGCTACCGTAGAACAGTCTCAAGATTCGGAAGTAGTGACCAAAACCATGTTGGAAGTTGCTGAAATTTCCAATCAAACTGCGACTGAAGCGATCGCCGTCTCGGCATCGTTCCAAGATCTGCTGATCGTAGCTCAACAGCTAGAAAATAGTGTGGCTAAATTCAAAGTCAGCTAACTAAATTATTGAAATTTAAATCTATTCATAATTTTATTGAGATTGCTATGAATTTTGCGCATAATCGTCACCTAGAAAAAGCGACTGACTATCTAATTCAAGATGATTCCACCTCTGGATTATGGTGGCAACGGCAAAGTCTGCGCTTTAAAACCACGGTATTAGCGATCGCCATCGGTACAATACCCACCTTGGCAGTTAGTTGGGTGGCATATTATTTTGCTGTCGATTCCCTCACCCAACAGACAAGTAACCTGAGCAAAACTTTGGTCGGGGATCTCCAAGAGCAAGTCAATATTTTTATCGGCGATCGCTTGGTCGATCTTCAGGTGATGGCAAGCTTAGATATCTTTACCAATCCTCAGTTAAGCAAACAGGCGACTAGAGCGGAGAAATCTGCTGCTCTTATGCGTATTCAAGATGCCTCTAAAATCTATGACAGTATTGCCGTATTTGACATCCAGGGTAATGTCATCGCTCAAACTAAAGGTGCAGCTTTAAATAACCACCTTGACCGTAATTACGTGCAGGATGCTTTAAAATCTCAAAAAGCAGTTATTAGTCAACCTCAGATCTCTGAGGGTTCGGGGGTTTTGAGTATTTATGGAGCAACACCGATTAAAGAGCGCTCCACGGGAAAAACGATTGGTTTTGTACAGGCAAGAATTCCTGTAAAAATCTTCACTAAATTGCTGCAAAACTTTACTACTGAAGATAGTCAGTATTATTTGCTCAATAACCAAGGAATTTTTTGGGGTTCGACTGGAGAATATGCCCTCACAATCTCAAGTAACGGCTCGTCAGTAGCGAATAAGTCCTCTAACTCTGAAGCAATCACAGCCCAGGATATTTTCTTAGATGCAGACAAACTACTTACCAGTAATACTTTAAGCACTGGCATTGCCACCAATATTCAAACCAATTCTCAGCAGTTGCTGGCTTATGCTCCAGCTAAAACTGTAGTAGGACTCCCTCAGCTCAATTGGCAGGCGATTGTAGCTACAGACACAGCTATGGTTTATGCTCCTCAAAGAAAACTGAGATTATTGTTGGTGCTGGGTTCAACAATAGTGGCGATCGGAGTTGGCGCGATCGCCTATGCTTGGGTAAATCGATTGTTGCGCCCAATTCTCCAGGCTGCTCAAGCCGTGCAAAAGATTGGTCAGGGGGAGTTTTCGACTCGACTAGCAATTGCGGGAACCGATGAAATTGCCCAGTTGGGTAGCGATATCAATCGTCTGGCAGTTCAGTTAACTGATTTTACGCAGGTTCAGACTAGACTGACTCAACACTCAGCCAGTATTAAGGATATTGTTCTGCAATTAACTCGCGCTAAGAATTGGCTAGAAATTTTAGATGCGGTGGTGCAGAAAAGTTATCAAACTTTTAATGCAGAACGAGTTGTTTACTATCAATTTGATTCCCAGTCGGCAATAGCAGTAGCAGAATGTGCTGCTCAAGGTACTCGCATCATCCACAATAGTAATTTGAGTTCTGAACTAGTAGCGGAATATCTAGCTCAACCATATTTGCCTCAGATCGAAGTGATCGATGATCTAACCCAGACAAAATTAACCCCAGCCAAACAAGAGTATCTAGAATCTTTAGAAGTAAAATCTTGTTTAATTGCCCCGATCATCATTGACAATCAATTAAATGGATTATTGATGGTTCATCAATCAACTACTCTTTTTCCCTGGATGAATGAGGAACAAGAATTTTTAATCCAAGTTGCCAGCCAAATCGGTTTTGCCATTACTCGTTTAGAACTCTTAGAACAGCAAAAGTTGGCTGAGATCCGCGAGAAGTCAGCCAAAGAGGCAATGCAGACTAGAGCCTTGAGTCTGTTGCAGGAAGTAGATGATGTTTCCCAAGGAAATTTAACCGTTCGCGCTAGGGTGACAGAGGATGAAATCGGCACGATCGCCGATTCTTATAACTCAACCATCGAAAGTCTGCAAAAATTGGTCAATCAGACTAAAGCAGCAGCAACGGAAGTACAGCTTAATACCTCCGCTAATGATTTAGCAGTACAGTCTTTAGCCCAGGAAACTATTGCTCAAGCCAGCTCAATTTCTCAGATGCTTAAGCAGGTAAGGGGGATGGAAACCTCAATTAGTCTAGTGGCAAATCAGGCGCATCAGGCAGAAGCATTCGTCCAGCAGGCAGCCACTACAATTGCCCGCGAAGATCGAGCTATAAGTCTTACTGTTGCCGAAATCAAAGCGGTGCAGCAAACCGTGACTCAAACTGCAACTAAAGCAGAAAAACTGGGGGAGTCTTCCCAAGAAATTTCTCAGGTGGTCAACCTAATTGGTCGCTTTGCAGCTCAAACCCATCTTTTGGCTCTTAAAGCTTCGATTGAAGCAGCACGGGCAGGAGAGGAGGGCAAAGGCTTTGCAGTAATTGCTGATGAGGTCAGATCTTTGGCTACCGCCTCGGCAGAAGCAACAGCAGAAATTGAAACTTTGGTCAGTAAGATTCAACTAGAAACTGCTGAGGTGGTCAAAGCCATGCATCGGGGAGCAGCACAAATTGCCTCGGGACATGAACTGGTACAGCAAACTCGTCACAGTCTAAGCCAGGTAAATCAGGTAAGTAATGAAATTAGCAAGTTAGTTAGCTCGATTACCCAAGCTACTCAACAACAATCCGCCACTTCTGCCCAGGTGAGCCAAACTATTGTGGATGTTGTGGCGATCGCCGAACATAATTCTCAGTCGGCAACCCAAGTCTTTCATTCGCTGCGAGAGCTATCGGCGATCGCGACCAAACTTCAGTCTCATATTGCGAAATTTAAAACCTAATCTCTTATCTACCTATAAATTGTCAATTAGATCTAAACCATGTCACTCAACCCCGATATTCGCGATCGAGCGTATCAATTTTTTGTCGAAGAAGCCCAAGAGCTTTTACAGCTATTAGAAACAGGCTTACTTGAGCTACGCCAAGACCACAGTATACCCAAGGTACACGAATTGATGCGGGCGGCTCACTCCATTAAAGGTGGTGCTGCTAGTGTTGAGTTGAACGCCATTGAATTGTTGGCACATCGGTTAGAAGATTTTTTTAAGGCTCTTTACAGCGATCGAGTTGATTTTGATCCAGAATTAGAAAGTTTATTACTTCAAGGTTACGACTGTTTATCTAACCCGTTACTCGAACAAATTCAGACAGGCTCTTTTGATGAGGAGGCAGCTTTACTCAAAGCTGAACCAGTATTTGCTGCTTTAGAAGTTCGTTTAGCAGAAGCTCTAAAAAATGCTGATAACTATCTTCCTAGCTCCAATGATTTGGGAGTAGATATTGTTGCTTCAATTTTTGAAGTGGACGTAGTTAAAGCTTTAGATCGCTTACAGTCAGTTAGTTTAAATCCACATGATTATGAACCAGCAGCGGAGTTAGGAGCAACTCTCGAAATGTTTGCTGGTTTTGCCGAGTTATTTAACCTCTCAGGATTTAGCGATATTGTTCAAACTGCCCAAGCTGCATTACAGTTAAATCCCCAAGCTGCATTAACTATTATTCAAGTTATGGTTGCTGACTGTACTTTAGCTACCGAACAAGTATTAGCAGGCGATCGCGAACGGGGTGGAACAGTTTCTCTGGCTTTAATTGAATTAGCTCAAAGCAAGGTTGCTGAAACTGATACGGATTGCCAAATAGCCTCGCCTCAAGATCATTTTGGGTCTACTACACCTTTAACTGATGATCTTGTAACCGACGATGAAATTGCTCTAGACTCGGATAACTGGTCAAATGTTACTGACAATGAAGCTTTAGCCGAGGATATCTTTGGTAATTTTGCTGAGCCGTTAAATACCACAGATGAGCTTAATCAGATCTTTAATCTAGTTGCTGACCAAGCAGTTACAGACCAGACAGAGACAGATAATGATGTTTTTGCCAGCGAGGAAATTGCTACCGAGTTCGATCATCTATGGTCGAGCGTTAGCGATCCAGAAACTGCCACCGATAATCTTAGTCAGATCTTTAATCTAGTTGCTGACCAAGCACTTACAGCTCAGACAGAGAAAGAGACAGATAATGATGTTTTTACCCACGAACAAATATCGGACTCCGAACATTTATGGTCTGATGTTGCTGACAACGAAGTTTTAGCTGAAGATATTTTTGGTGCGTCGGCAATCGATATCGAACCTGAACCAGCCGTTGATGACGTAGAGCAAAAGATTGAACAGCCTGAAATAACCACAACCATAGAATCAATTGCCGATATTTTTGACAGTCTTCCTAGTGCCAAGCCAGATTCGTTATTACTTTCATCACAGTCGCCACCTAAGCCCAAAGCTCAAGCTTCAACCACCGCCAATACTTCTAACACTGCATCTAAGCTTTCGGTACGGGTTGATTTAGATCGTTTAGAGCGAATGAATAATTTGGTGGGAGAATTGACCATCAACCGTAATAGTCTGGCTTTACAAAACGAACAGCTACAGGAAAATGTTTTTGAACTAGAGCAAAAGTGTTGGCGTTTTCGAGGAGTGACTAAACAGCTACGGGAAATATCCGACCAAATGTTGTTAGAAGCGCGATCGCGCATCCCCAATGCTCCTACTTTGGATAGTGATACCGAGACTGAGTTTGATGCTTTGGAACTCGATAGCTATAGTCTGCTCTATTCCTCTTTACAAGAAGTGTTGGAAGAGATGGTGCAGCTTGAGGAAAGTGTGGAAGATATTACCCTCTTTGCCCAGCAGTCGGATCGGACGATTAATAGTCAAGGTCAGATGTTGAGACAGATGCGGGACGAGTTGATGTGGGTGAGGATGCTACCCCTGGAGCAAATTTTGCAGCGTTTTCCCCGTATTCTGCGCGATTTGTCCAGTAAACACCATAAATCTGTTGACCTAAAGTTAAAAGGGACTGGAGTACTAGTTGATAAAGCAGTGTTAGAAAAGTTGTCTGACCCTCTACTCCATCTCTTACGCAATGGTTTTGACCACGGCATCGAAGATCCCCAGTTGAGAATTCAACAAGGAAAATCTGCCACTGGCTTAATTGAAATTCAGGCTTACTATCAGGGTAATCAAACCGTGATTGAAGTGAAGGATGATGGTCAAGGTTTGGATTTAGCCAGAATTACCCAAAAAGGAATTGAACAGGGTCTAATTTCACCCCAGGAAGCTGCCTCGGCATCCCAGGAAAGACTGTTTGAGCTAATCTTTGAACCAGGATTTTCGACTGCTAGTCAGGTGAGTGAACTTTCTGGTCGAGGAGTTGGGATGAATATTGTGCGATCGCAAGTTGAAACTCTCAAAGGTAAAATTGGCGTAACTTCTACTCGTGGCAGGGGTTCTACTTTTACTCTACGTCTGCCTTTAACTCTAACTATTGCCAAACTCTTAATCTGCTCTCTTGGTTTGACCGCCTTCGCTATTCCAGCCGACAGTATTGAAGAGATTATTATTCCCACCGCCGAACAAATCAAACTAGCTAACGGACAGCAGTTTTTATTCCTTAAGGGCAAGCTGATTCCAATTTATGCCCTGCCAGAAATTTTGTCTTATAATTGTCCGATTCCTGACACCGATTCTAGTAGTAAAGCGTTTAAAACGATCGCTCCTCCTGAAGATTGGGCTGCACCATTACTTTTGCTGCGACGAGGACAACAATTGTTTGCTTTAGAAGTTGTTAGTCTACTGAGTGAACAAGAATTAGTGATTAAACCCTACGGCAAAGCGATCGCTCCTCCCAGTTATAGTTATGGCTGTACAATCCTCAGTGATGGTAGTCTTATTCCCGCCTTTGACGGTTCCGCCTTAATCAGTATGATTTTAGGTGAATCACAAGGGACGAGCATCACCCAAAGCTATATCCCAAAAGTCAAGTCGGCATCTGAATCAGTCCAGAGCGATCGTGGTATGGTCAGCGAAGTAGCCACACAGCTTACATCTTGCCAAACCATCATGATTGTGGATGATTCTACTGCTTTAAGGCGAACGATGGCTTTAACTTTAGAAAAAGAAGGCTATCGGGTGGTGCAAAAAAAAGATGGCAAAGAAGCTCTTAACGGTTTTAAACAGCATCCTGAGATCGATTTAATTATCTGTGATGTGGAAATGCCTGTGATGAACGGCTTTGAGTTTTTAGGTATGCGCCGTCGAGATTCGGCTCTAGCTCAAGTTCCCACTTTTATGTTGACTTCTCGCAGTGGAGCAAAACACCGCAATTTAGCCCAACAGCTAGGGGCAGATGGTTACTTTACCAAGCCCTATGTAGAACAAGACTTTATTCAAGCAGTGAAACAAATCTTAGAGGGCAAAAAGCCTTCCGAGAATAAGACCCAAACGGCGATCGCTATTAAAACTAAGACCATCTTGATCGTCGATGATTCATCTGCTTTGCGCAGAACCTTGGCTTTAAGTCTAGAACAAAAAGGTTATCGAGTACTACAGAGTCGAGATGGTGCCGAAGGATTAAACCAACTTCGGAGTAATTTACAAACTGATTTGGTGATTTGTGACATCGAAATGCCCAATGTCAACGGCTTTGAATTTCTGACCCTACGCCGTCAAGAACCCCCGTTAAGCCAAATACCTGTAGTAATGCTGACTTCACGCGGAACTGAAAAACATCGAAGTTTAGCAGCAAGTTTGGGGGCAGCAGGATTTTTTACCAAGCCTTATATTGAGGACAAGTTTATCGCGGAAATTGAACAATATCTTCGACCATAGCAGCTACTTAACGTTAATCGATTTAGTAAAATTATGCCTAATATAATCCTCGATCCGCATCTCCACACATCTGTTCCCAGCGACGCATTAATCAAGCTATTAGTATTTGAAATTGGTAAACTCACCTTAGCTTTACCCATACTTCAAGTGCAAAAGGTAGTGAAACAAATTGAGGTTTACGGTAGTGGATTAAGTCATGTTAATCTAACTCATTTTCCCGAACAAGAAATTGCGATCGTCGATCTACATCAAAAGTTATTTGGTGTTAGCCTAACCCAGTCTGAATCCACTGGATACTTTATCATCAGTAAAAATATTGTCGGTGAACCCCTGGGAATTGTTGTGTCCCAAGCACCAACTCTAATCGATCTGTCTCTAGAGCAAATTCGTCTAATACCCGATGCTTATCGTCGTGCCGATACTTTAAAAATTGCTAGTCACGTTACAGTAATTCCTGACAAAAATGCTACCAAAACAATTTTTATTTTGGATCTAACTAGTCTTGTATAGTTAAGAATAGGGCGAGAAAATCGCCGATTACTTATAGTAAAAATTAGCAATGGGTCTAGTTAACCAGCAGCTCCAACACGCTTTAAAAGAATGGGCGATCGCCGTTGATGCTTTGAGTACGGGAAAGACAATTGTTCTCTTGCGCAAAGGTGGCATCCGTGAAGCAGGTTTTCAAGTTCAGCAGCCTTTAGTCTGGCTCTATCCAACTTATGAACACCAAAAACCCCATCTACTCAAACCAGAATATGCTTCTAAAGTAACTCCAGTCAAGTCTGGTTGGCATCCTCAGACTGTAATCATCAAAAGCTGTGCTGAAATTACTCAAGTTGTACCTGTCAGCAGTAAAGAACAGATTGAAGCATTGCAACCATATCATATTTGGCATGAGCAGATGATTAGCGATCGCCTTGGGTGGCAACCTCAACGACCATTAATTGTCTTATTGCTGAGAGTTTATCGTCTGGCGATCCCCAAAACTATTCTTTATGACTCTTCCTATGGCGGTTGCAAATCTTGGATTGATTTAATTGAGCCTATTGCTCAAGATAACCTGAATCCCGTAATTAGTGATGATGAATATGCAATTCAGGCACAAAAAATTGCAGCTTTGGTTGGCGCTAAAGCCGATCATCAATAGTCAAGTTTTGAATCAGTCTGATTTGAGATTAGGAAAACTTTATTGATTTTTGTCTGTAATAATTGTGATTAGGGAATCAACCCAGCATCAATAAATAATATGAAATTCTTTTCTCCCAGGCTAAGTATTTATGTAGGTATATTTGCTCTTGGAAGTGGTTTAGGCTTCTGGGGAAATTATCATGCCCAACGCTCATCACCAGTACAGGAGGCTAGAGTACCAAGCGCAGCCATTCCTCTTCCCTCTAGTACTTTTGCAAGTGGCGATCGCGATGTCAATTTTATTGCGACTGCGGTAGAGAAAGTGAGTCCTGCCGTAGTTAGAATCGATGCTTCTCGCAATATTTCTGCTGGTTTACCTGAAAATTTAAACAATCCTCTCTTGCGACGTTTTTTTGGCAATAAAGAGCGGGAAAATCCGCAAACTGAGCCAGATCGAATTGAACGAGGAACGGGTTCAGGCTTTATTATCGCCTCCGATGGTCGTCTAATTACCAATGCTCACGTAGTCAATGGTGCAGAAAAAGTTCAGGTAACCCTCAAAGATGGTACTAGCTATCAAGGCAGAGTTTTAGGTACAGATTCTATTACTGATGTAGCGGTGATTAAAATCGAGGCAACAGATTTACCCATTGTTAGCTTCGGCAATGCCGATAATTTGACTCCTGGAGAATGGGCGATCGCGATCGGCAACCCTTTAGGCTTAGATAATACCGTTACAGTAGGTATTGTTAGCGCTTTAGACCGTTCTAGTTCTCAAGTGGGAGTTCCTGATAAGCGAGTAAGATTTATTCAAACGGATGCAGCGATTAATCCTGGTAATTCAGGCGGGCCATTGCTTAACTCTAAAGGAGAAGTAATTGGCATGAACACCGCAATTCGCGCTGATGCTCAGGGTTTAGGCTTTGCCATTCCGATTGAAACTGCCCAAAGAATTGCCGATCAGTTATTTGCTAAAGGAGAGGCAGACCATCCCTATTTAGGGGTTCAGATGGTCAATCTTAACCAAGAAACTAAGGCGGAAATTAATTCTAGTCAAGAATTTGGCTTTAAGATTACTGAGTCTGAAGGAGTGTTGGTGGTTAAAGTTATTCCTCGTTCTCCTGCTGCCAAGAGTGGCTTCCAGCCAGGAGATGTCATTAGTCAGGTAGGAAATTTGGGTGTGACAAATTCTCTCCAAGTACAGGAACAGGTAGATTCAAGTGAAATCGGTAGCGAACTGGAAGTAAAAATTATTAGAGATGGTAAAGCTAAGACTCTTAAAGTAAAGCCTGGTGCTTTTCCTCAAGATAACTCTGAATAAGATGCATCAATATAGCCCAGAGCAAAAACTAATTGGAACTGGCGCAACGGTTGTTTATGATTAGCAAAGGAAACCTATCTCATCTATCTGAAACAAGCTAATTGACAAAAACACCGTGGTTCTTTTTCATCAGACAAGATTAACGTGATCGAAGCAGATGTTCATTCTTCCCTGCGAGATTTTTTACGCCAGCATGGGAATCGTAATTTTCCTCATCATCTGACGATGGCGCGACTTATTTCCCGTGCTTTACGCTTAGGTCGTCCTGCTCTCATGCAGACTGGCAGCAGTGTGACTAAATACTGTTTGAGTTATTTAACGCCGATCTTGTTGGGGGACTGGCCAGTAATTGTAGTTGCGCCGATCGCTACTCAAGAATATTTGCTAGAAACGGAAATTCCCAAGCTTAAGCAATGGCTGGGGATCACTAAAAAAGTACGAATTGGCGATCGCTGGCAAGCAGACGATCGACTGTTACTCACCTCACCTCAAAGCTGGTTGAGCGATCGCTTGGAATCTCAGGCTCGGTTTCCCGCGAACATGCCGACCATTATCGATCGCGCCGATAATTTAGAAGAATGGACTCGACAGTTGTTAACCATCAGCATTACCGCTGGAGATTGGAATGCCTTATTACAGTCTGCGCCCCAGGCTCAAGAGTCGATCCGTAATACGAGAATTAAACTGACTAAATCAATTTTTGCTCGTCCTGAAAATCCTTATCGTAACTATGTCTTGCTCGCATCGGAATTAGAGTTAATTAACCGCCTCTGCGAAACCTTAAACCAGCAACAGCTATTAAAGGGTAAATTTGCTCAGTTTTGGCAACAGGTGGCCGATAAGTCCAATATATCTTGGATTGCTCGCGATCGCGATCGGGGTTCTCTGACAATTAATCTTGCTCCAGCCAGAGTAAGTAATCAGCTCAGTTTTATTTGGCAACAGCAGCCTGTAGTAATTATTGGTAGTTTTTTGGATACCGAAGCTGAGGCAACAACTTATCGGCAGCGAGTTGGATTAAATACCGAGATTCTGACCCTTAAGTTTACCCCTAATCGACAAAACAATCATATTCAACTTTATTTGCCCGATCGCTTTCCCATGCCCAATTCGCCCGATTTTCGGCAATCATTTTTGGCGGAAAGTTTACTGCTAGTAGGACTCAGCAGTAGCATCAAACGTTTAATCGTCGTCATTGCTGATGATGTACCCCTGCAAGGACAAGTTGGTTCAGTCTTAGCGGGGGAATTTGGCTCTAGGGTTAGGGTTGAAAACACTAAGGTGTTAAATGACAGTATTTTGATCTGTGGCTGGTCATTTTGGAACCAACATCAAGAATCTTTACCAATTCCCAGGCTGCTGATTATTGCCACTCTACCAATTCCTTCTCTGGAGAATCCGCTAGTAGCTAATTTAGTCAAGTATTACAAAGATCAGCGTCAAGACTGGTTTAGACTATATTTGCTGCCTGCTGCTTTAAAAACTTTAGAACAGACGACTGTTCCCCTAAGAGAATCCCAAAGTATCGTTGCTCTTTTAGATAATCGGGTTAATTTCCGTAGCTACGGCAAAACTATTTTATCTGCCCTCGAACCCTGCGCACGGATTAATTATATTGACCCGACATGGTTTGGTTATCCTGATTCTTGAGGCGATCGCTACTAGTCTGTTAAATATTAATTGATGGATTGAGGTTAGGTAGTAGGTAGTAGGTAGTCCTAAAGGACGACGCGACCCTAAAGGGTTAGCTTCGCGTCAGCTAGTCCTAAAGGATAAGCTCCGCAAATGCCGTGGCACATTGTCCTAAAGGATACACCTTCGGATATACCCTTGTCCTAAAGGATAAGCTTCGCAAATGGTATACCGCTTCGCATATAGGTAGTAGGTTAAAAACTCATTACTCATTACTCATTACTCATTACTCTAAGCTTACTCACCCATCATCAATTAATTGACAAAGCGCTATTAGCCTCTACGAGTTTTCCTGCGGGAAAATAGGATCGGGATTAACGCGCCTAAAATGATGCCGATCGCACTACATAAAGCTAATAGCACGCCAACGGGAATTGTAATTGACTCAAAGGTGAGAAACTTAAGGGAAACATCCTGAATATTTTGGATCGAGAAAATTGCGATCGCCGCTACCAAAATCGCCAGAATTAGTGAACTTAATAAACTGGTAAAAGATTTCATACTTACGATAATAGCTAAAATAATAGCAATTGCTCTATAGCAATCCCAAGTTCGGGAAAAGCCAACGGTGAAATTATGCCTTTGGTATATTCTGTAACTTTGGTATATTTATTGCCTTCAGGAACGGTATGAACGATTAGCTTTTTATTGATTAAATCGATTATCCAATACTCGACGATAGCGTTACGTGCATAGATAGTACTTTTTTCAGTTAGGTCCTTGCTGAGAGTCTTATTTGATATTTCAATCAGCCAGTAAATATCTTGGGGATAGGGATGATGTTGCGCATAGATAGTTTTAGGTAATCTGACTATTGCTATGTCTGGTTCAGGCTCAGAATTATCGAGGGTAATAGGATGAGATTCACGTATTTTAGCCAATCCTTGCAATTTTTCCCTGAGTAACTCTGCCACATCATCGTTAGTGTAACTATGTTCTTCTCGCTCAGGACTTATATCAACTATCTCACCATTTAATAACTCAACAGATTTGCCTGTCAACAGCCCTGATTCAATCATTAAATGATATTCTTCAACCGACCATTTATGAGTAATTATTGTCATGGCTCGAACTACATTTACTTTTTATTACCATATTTGTTTAATATAACCATACGTAAAAACGTTAGGACATTTTTGAAATACTACTTCCTACTTCCTACTTCCTACTTCCTACTTCCTACTTCCTACTTCCTATTTCCTATTTACGAGCCGACTACTACTAATGTCATAATTTAACTTTGTACGGCTATACTACTGTACGCCGACTGCTCTTCCGCCTGGAAGCTCCGAACCGATAATCGTGCGAATTTTAATCGGTGCATCTTGTTCAAGAGGTTCCCAGCCAACTTCATAACCTGCTTCCCATGCCTGTTTTCTAGCGTCGCGAAATGCCTCAAAACTGTCTGGTCTGACAATAAATGCTAAGTAGTCTTTGTTCGGATTAGACTTTGATAAAACCTGTTGATAAGCAGAATTAGCGGCAGTTAATTTAGTAGCTGTCTCACCAATATTGTTGGACAGGGGTTCAAACAGCAATGATACTCCTTGGTCTACTGTTCTTACCCGATAGCTATCTGTATCAACTCTAAAGTTACTTTGACGACCGAGAATACTCAATAAGCAAGACTGATAATTGCTGAGGCTCACTGAGTCCCCACTAGATGGCTTGTTGCAGTTGGGTAGGCTGCCTGATAGCTCAATTTCTTTGTTTCTAATTTGACGTAAATTAAGATAACTTACTTTATTATTCTGGATTTCAAACCACAATGGTTCTTTATCCGTGGTCGAAGCAAGGGGAGTCTGAATTGTAAGGTGGGTTTTAGGAGCGCCTCCATTAGCAGCCAAACTGGCAAATAAACTGACAAAGATCAAGACACCAACGATGTTAGTCAGAACATCTAAAAAAGAGTCTAGGTTTTGACTAGCATTCGGCATTTTGCGTCTAACTCTGTTTCTCATTGGTTATATTTATCTCTAAAATCAATAATACTTTTTAACTTTCGATCTTCAGCTCTAAACCATATTCTAATGGTTCATAGCCAATATCTATTCCCTCTCCCCGTACCAACTGACGAGCTTTATCAAACATTTCTAAGCCGTCGGGACGAAGAATTAAAATTAGATATTGCTTATCCTTATTGGCTTTGAGATTAGCAATGGTCTTTCTTAAAGCGGATTTTTCATCATATAGCTCTGTTCTGGGAGCAAACTTTTTACTAGGGTGTAGAACAAAACCATCCTTACGAGCCTCGATATAGACAGGAGTTTTATTGTGATTAGAATATACATCAGTCTTTTTGCCATTAGACCTTTGACTATTTTCATCTGTTTTAGCGACGATCACCGCTTCTTGAGGTTCTCCAGCTTGAGTAGTTAAAACAACAATCAACAGAACTAGCGTGCCAATAGTACAGGCGAGGACGGAGAGAAAAGGAAACAGTTCGACCTCTGCTTGCTGTTTGCGAGATATGTTACGTCTGGGCATGGTTTAGTCTAACTAGGTAAGAACAAATTCTATGGTGGTTATCTAGAGTTTTGATCGCGATCATGCTCGACTAGGGTAATGCGACGAGGTTTATTCAGCTGTTGCAGCACAGGTTGTATTTGAGTCAGATGATCTCTAATTCCTGATAAGACATTTTCTAGTTGAGACGTTTGTTCGAGGGAAGCAAAACTTCTTTCTACACCAGGTTGAATATTGGAGAAATCGGGTATTTTTCGAGTAGCCGCCTCTAAAGAACCGATTCTAGTTTCTAAAATTTGAGCCGCTTTTTCCAATTGCTGACTAATACCTTGAGTTTGAGCATTGAGATCTTGAGCCGTTGCCATATTTTTGCTTCTGATCTCTTCCACCACCAATTTGATTTGCTGTACTAATTCTTGATTAGTTTTTTGCTGTTGGGCAAAAAAAGTGAGAAACTCTTGGCGATCGCGATTTGCCTGTTCTCTGATATCTCCTACCTGATTAATCACCTGAGAACTAATCCCATATACTTTGCTGACCTCGCTCAAAAACCCCTTAGAAAGCTTGTCTGAAGCCTTTTCTGCATAGCTATGGGCTGGATCGATCAGGTCTTCGGGGTCAGGGAAATGTTCTTTGATTGCTCCTGCTACCGCTCGATCGATCGCTGCGGGGTCTAACTGTTCATTTTTCTTGGTTAGTCTGGGTAGTAGTTTGTCGTTAATAAAGACATCAATGCCTAATAGCAGATTGGACTCATAGTTTTCGACTAAGACCAAAGGAATCATTACTAAGACACTGAGAAACAAAGCTAATAGGGTGGTGTCAAAAGCTACCCCAAGGCTGCTAGTAACTGTCCCAATACCTTTTTTAATTAGCTCGACATCGCCAGAATTTTCGATAAATCCTGAAAAGCCACTAACCGCACCACTAATCCCAATTACTGTACCGATAAATCCTAGTAAGGGAATTGCCCAAACCAAGATGCGAGGAAAGGAATAGGAGGATTCTGAATTATTGGCATAGAAGGCAGAGTCATCTAAAGCAAATTCATTGGCAGCCGTGCGATCGCCACTTTTGATATAAGCTTTAAGCACTCGTCCGCAACGAATGGCAACTAAGTTACCGTCTTTAATTAACCGTTCCTGAAAGTATTCTACTTCGTGGGCATCAGGACGTTCTAGGGGTATATGATCGGCAATCCAGATTTTTCTGAGGGCTTCATGTTCTTTTCTCAGCAGCAAAAACTTCATGACGACAGTAGCAATTACTATAGCAGCTAAGGCCACCGACAGATACTGAATAAAACCCCTCTCAAAGAGCAAGACGCCAACATAGGATTGTCTAATAGCTGGAATAATCCCAACTATTAGATACGTGACCAAAAAAATGGCTAGTGATGCTAGCGATAGGATAGCAAGATTAATGTCTAATTCCTGACGTTGGAGATCGGAAATGCGAGATTTTTTAGGTTTAAGGTTAAGCTTATTCATAAATTAGTGGTTAATTGTGGTTAATTGCTGCTTTGTGCCTATAAGCTCACGGTTTGTCCGCAATAGCTTAGAAGTTGGTTAAATTAACGTCATACCTTGGTTAGTTTAGTCTTTGACGGTGGGTATAAGTTGCTGGGCAATATCAATATATTTTATTTAGCTTTAGATATTAAAATAATTTACCTGAGTTAGATAGCACGTGCTTGGTCTACAACAAAATACTTTAGCTTTATTTCTCATACCAAATTTTGGTAAAAAAGCTGAAGATAATTGCTCATCTTACTCGCCATAAGAGAATTAATGAAAGCTAGATTTAAATAATTAGCCAAAAAAATATTGATTATTTATCAAAATTTTATAGACAGTATTCAACCAATAAAAAATCTACTTAAGGCGATGCCGAAGGCTAGGCGCGTCCTAAAGGATTAGCTCCTAACGTCGCGTCACGCGAAGCTAGTGCTAAAGCACTTGTCTCGCATAGTTGGAGATACCGCTACGCATATCCTTTAGGGGAGCCTAATCGCGGTTGTTAGTACAAAGCTTAAAAGTCTACATCTGCATATATATACGTAGATCCTCACTAGCCACTTTGAAGAATTGGAATGAGATTTAACTCGATCTAATATTTATTACAAAACTTAATATTTACTTAATAAAAGCGAGAATGCTCTTTTGAACCTTTTTTGAGCGATAGATTAGCGGGAAAATTAAATTTGTTTTTTAGGACTACAAAAACACTATTTTGGTCTTGGTAGCTTTGCTAGATAAGGTTATAAAAATTACAAGGCTTTTTTACTTAATCTCATTCAGTTGATGATTGAAAATTTTGGCAATATGATAGCGTTTGATCCTTAGAACAAGGACAATAAGCCGTTATTTTAATAGCTTGGAAAATTTTTAGTAGATAAAGAAAGATTGTAGAGGAAAACATATGTCATCGATCGTAGTAAATATTGATGTTGCCGATTTTAACGGTGAAGGATTAGATATTATTGGCTCAGAAAATGCAGACATTCTGTATGGCACTAATGATGGTGAACTAATCAAGGGTTTGGCTGGAAATGATTATCTTTCAGCTAGTGATGGAGATGATTTTGTTCTTGGTGGTGCTGACAACGATACTATCGGCGGTGGCGATGGTGACGACAGTATCCTGGGAGGAACAGGTGGCGATCTGATTTTTGCCTATACAGGTGATGATGTGGTTTATGCTGGTGATGGCAACGACATTATCCGTGGTGGTGAAGGTTCAGATATTCTATTTGGCGCCGAAGGCAAAGACATCTTTGTCTTTAACCTAGAAAACTTTGCCGATGGTTCAATGGATACGGTTGCTGATTTTGATATTGATGAAGATCAAATTTCTATTCAAGGTCTAACAGGGAACAACGAAGTGGGCTATGATACGGCTACTGGTATAGTTTCCGTCGATGGCGAAGAAATAATTAAATTTGAAGAGCTAGATGCTTCTGTAAATTCTACCGAAGATTTTGAATTACTCTAGAGCAAAATTGCGTTTAAGTTGCTAATTAAATCATCACTCTTTAATTAGCCATAAGCTAAATAGCAATGAAGTTTTGAAACGGCATATAATTGTGCCGTTTTTTAATTTTTAATTTATTTTGCGATCGCTATTTAAACATTTAAACAACTAGCTTTTAGATAATGAGTGGATATTCGTTACTAAAATATTTAGGCTACCAAATATTTTAATTATTTTTAAAGATATTAAGTTAGTGATTACTACTATTAATCTAAACTTCAATACAATTTAAGTATATTTACTATTGTTATCAGGCAAATTGATTGGTATTGTATAGGCTATAAATATTATTTAATTCAAATGCTAAGCAATTTTTTTAGTTTTATAACTTAAAGCATCGAATGACAAAGTATCGTTATACCTAATAATATTATTATCGCCCAAGTAACTATTTACTCCTCAATAAGTAATCTTATTACTCTAAGATTAGCTATTAACATCAAGCCAAAACTGTAGTGATAGATAAAAAACAAATTCACCGTCTTTTATTGAAAGATAGAGTGACGGATGCTCCGAATTCTTTAAATCTCAATTTAGCTCCAAATACGTCAAGTCCACAAGCCAAGTGGTCAACAAAAATGCCCCATAAATCTTTAGAGTCTGATTTGAGTAACTTAGGTTTGATCCATGTTTCTGCCGACGGCAACAGCATTAAACTGGAATCTCAGCCAAGTGAACAGTTTGTCTTATTGCCTCGTGTCCCTCAGACGAAGACAGATTCTTCACCTCCCGCAGAGATATCTGTTGCAGACGTTTATATTGGGCAAGCTTTACTGTATTTTGAGCAACAGCAATGGTCAGAAAGTATTGCAGCTTGCCAGGAAGCATTAAGAGTTCGCCCGAAAATGGCGACGGCGTATAAAATTTGGGGCAACTGTCTCCAGTGTTCGGGAAAAAGCGCTGAAGCAATTGGTATGTATGCAAAAGCTCTGGAAGCTAAAGCCGACATGGCAGAGATTTACTGTAACTTAGGCAGTATTTATGCCAGGCAAAAAAAATGGCAGCAGGCAATTGAACATTATCAGAAATCCAGCACCCTCGATCCTGATTTTGCGCTACCGTACCGCAACTTGGCTAGAGTTTGGAATGAACTGGGGGAATATAACAAGTCAGCAGACTGTTTTTTTAAGGCGATCGCTATTCAACCGAATATGCTGTCACCACAAAATCACTTTAATCTAGCCAATAATTTACTAGCAGAGGGAAATAGGCAGCAGGCGATCGCCTGTTATAAAAGTTGTTTAGATTTAGAGCCAAATTTTCTTAATGCCTATGCCAGGTTGGCTGATGCCTTGGAGCAAGATGGTCAGCAGGAAACTGCTTTGTATTATTATCAAAAGCTAGCTCAGTTACAAACAGAACCTAACCTGCCATCAGCTCAATCAAAATCCTTGCAGCAAATTAGCAGTTTGCTTAATCCTGGTTCGACCAAAGCAGGTGTTGCAAAGCCTCAGTCGCCAATGATGAGACTGCCTGAAAGCAAGGAAAATCAGCACCTACCTCAATTACAGTCAGCCAAAACCACTATCAAGGATAAGATCAAACTATATCTTCAAGCAGCATCTCAACAGCCCAATTCAGCATCGATTCGGTTTGAGTTAGGTCAATTATATTTTGAGCAGCAGCAGTGGTCAAAAGCAATTGTTTGTTACCAGCAAGCAACGAAACTCGCTCCTCAAGAAGCTCAGTACTATGTCCATTTAGGTAAAGCTTGGTCAAAAATCAATAATCATGAACAAGCCAATTTAGCCTACTATCAAGGTTTCAGCCTCAAACCCCAGGAAGCCTCAGCCAAGAATCACTATCTACTAGGAGATAAGCTGCTCCAGCAAAACAAAGTTGAACAAGCGATCGCCTGTTATCGCCGAGCTATAAGTAGCAAGCCCGACTGGATTGAAGCTTATTGGCGGCTGGGAGAAGTTTTAATTGCAATCGGCAACTATCAAGCAGCGGAGAATTATTGTCGACAGGCGCTAAAAATAAATCCGCATCAGAGTCGTAGTTATTTCTTATTAGGCAAAGTTTTTTATCAGCAGCAACAATGGCAATCTGCTTTAGCATGTTATCAAAAAGCAGTCGAGCTAGAGCCAAATAATGCAGACATCCAGCACAATTTAGGTGAAGTTTTTGCCCGTGAAGAACAATGGGACAAAGCTGTACAGGCTTATCGTCAAGCGATCGCTATTCAGCCCAAATATTCTTGGTCGCACAATAATTTAGGGGATGTGTTGCTCAAGCTAGAACAATGGCAGTCAGCTGCTAACTATTACCGTCAAGCAATTAAGCTTAAACCTGATTTTATATGGTCACATTACAACTTAGGAGAAGCTCTAGCTAAATTAGAACAGTGGGACGAAGCAGCCAAAGCATATCAAACCGCTCAAAAAATCGACCCCAATTTACCTGAGCCACGTCGGAAAATTGGCGAAATGTTATACTTGCGTAGTATAAAATCACGACAAGAAGCTCTTGCCTATTCGCTAGAGCAAATTGCTCAAGATCCAGATAATGTTGAACTTTATCATCAAGCAATCTCTTTAGATAAACAAAACCACCAACTATATCTGGGTTTGGGGAAGGCTTTATTAAAACAAAATAAATTAGATGAGGCGATCGTTATATATCAGGTTGGGTTAGGATTACAACCCCGTAATATTGAGTTGGCAATGGGTTTGAGTGAAATACTGGTGAAAAAAAATCCTGAACTAGATTTTCAGGATCTAGTTGTCAGGATTGCTAGAGGAGAAAAAACTGCCACCCTCTTATCTAAAGTAACTGTAACCAAGTCACAGAAGCTAGGAAAACATCAGTATTTGCTAGAGTTACCTAGTCACGATTCTCCCCAGGTTTCAATTATTATTGCTGTCTATAATCAGATTGACTACACATTTAAGTGTTTGTGTTCAATTGCCGAACATATTAGCTCAGAGCTAGCCATCGAAGTGATTGTGATTAACGACTGCTCTACCGATCAGACAGTCACAATCTTAGAACAGGTTAAAGGCTTAAAGCGCATCGACAACCCAGAAAACTTAGGTTTTATTCATAGTTGCAATCGAGGTATTGCGACAGCCAAAGGGGACTATATTTATTTCCTCAATAACGATACTGAATTAAGACCTCAAGCCCTAGAACAACTACTATTAATCTGTGAGCAAGATCCCCAAGTGGGAGCAGTTGGCTCAAAACTTATTTATCCCGATGGCAGCTTACAAGAAGCGGGAGGCATAATTTGGCAAGATGGTTCAGGCTGGAACTATGGCAGAAAAGCGAATGCTAATGCTCCCCAATATAATTATCTGCGGACTGTAGATTACTGTTCTGCTGCTAGTTTGCTGGTCAGAAAATCGGTGTTGACTGCTCTTAATGGCTTAGAAATCAATCTTGCCCCTGCCTATTATGAAGATACTAATCTTTGCTTTGCTATTCGTCATCAACTGGGATTAAAGGTGATGTATCAACCCAAATCCATAGTTGTCCATTATGAAGGGATAAGTTGCGGTACTGAATTAACAAAGAGCATCAAACGCTATCAGTCAGTAAATATGACTAAATTTAAGCAAAAATGGGCAGCAGAACTCGAAACATATCCTGTAAATGGAAGTTTGTCTGGAGTAGAAGCTGCAAGTAGAAGACATTTAGGCAACAAAACTATTTTAGTCATAGATATTTATGCTCCCTGCTACGATAAAGAATCAGGCGCACGTCGTCTTTGGCAGTTAATACAGGTATTTAAACAGCTTGATTTTCATGTGATCTTTTTGCCAGATAACGGGGCAAAAGAACAACCCTATGTCGAAATGCTTCAAGATTTAGCCGTTGAAGTAGTCTACACTGAGCCAGGATATGATAGAACTATTGAACAACAATTAGTGGAATTACTCCCTTTAGTTGATATCGCTTGGGTATGTCGTCCTCAGTTATATGAAAAATATGCCCCGTTAATTCGTCAGCATGACCAGATTAAGCTAATCTACGATACTGTAGACCTCCATTATCTTAGAATACAAAGATCTGTAGAGCTAGGCGACCAAAGCATTGAAAAGATGCGTTCTTGGATAAGGATGCAGTCGCGGGAATTAAGAGCTGCTCATGATGCCGATTTAACCATTACAGTAACTACGGTAGAACAAGAAATCTTACAACAGCAACAAATAGCCAATTTAGCAGTAGTTCCTAACCTACATCTTCCCTATGCAGAAGAAAAGCCCTCTTTCGCACAACGTCAGGGATTACTGTTTATTGGCAGTTATAACCATCCACCAAATATTGATGCAGTGTCTTGGTTGTGTGAGCAAATTATGCCTCTAGTTTGGTCACAACTACCAGAATTAACTCTTACTCTTTTGGGTAGCAATGTCACAGAGGAGGTTGCGGTTTTGTGCAAGGATAAACGTGTTTCTGTACCTGGTTATCTGGCTGACGTGACTCCCTATTTTCTGAATCATCGCTTATTTGTTGCCCCTTTAAGATACGGTGCAGGTATGAAAGGCAAAATTGGTCAGAGTTTAGAGTATGGCTTACCCATAGTTGCGACAACAATGGGGATTGAAGGCATGAATTTGACTCACGAGCAAAATGTCTTAGAAGCCAACGAAGCCCAGGAATTCGCGCAACAAATAATTAGATTGTATCAAGATGAAGGATTATGGAATAAATTAGCAGCTAATAGCGTAAGTGCGACCGCACCTTTTACTCCTGAAGAAATAAAAGAAAAATTACAGCAAATATTCAATAATCTTTATTTGTAATAATAAAAAAATATGTCTATTTTAAATAGATAAGTATTTTTGCGTAGATAAAACCAGGTTTTAAGTGAATTTAAGACAAGTAAAAAAAACAATAGCTATTGACATGCGCTTATTTTAAGATATAGTTATATATAATTTTAGAAACATTTTATAATATTTGTTTTGTTAATTAAATGATATCGATTTATTGTAAATATTTCACTCAAAACTATTGAACTCAAGTTATTTATTTAACCTAAATATATGGTATCTCTTAAGCCTCAAAAGAATGGGAAACAATTAAATAATTTTTCTTCCACTGAATGGTTAACTACTCAGGCAGTTACTAAACAGAAAGAAGGCAAATTAGAAGAAGCGATCGCTTTTTATTTAGAGATAATTGAATTAAATCCTAATCAACCAGCTTTTATTTATAATAGTGCAATTACTTTAATGCTTCAAACTCAACGCTTGGAGCAAGCACTAGAGCTAGGAAATCAAGCTTTACAAATTTATCCTCAATCCGAGCAAATTCAGCAGGTATTAAAAACATATCAAAATTCTTTAAATCAAAAAGTTCATAATTATCTTCAGATAGATAATAATTCTATATCTCAATTAGAAATAGAAAGACAAAAAAAAATAAGCCGACTGCATTTTGAAGGGCCTCAAAAATATAAAGCAAATGATTTAATTGGAGCTTTAAACTGTTATAAAGAGACTATTTCTTTAGATAAAAATTCACCTAAATGGGTTTATGGTAGTGCAATTGTCATTGCAACTAAATTAGGTCATATAGAAGAAGCTTTAGAAGTGGGAGAAAAGGCTTTAAGTTTATATCCAGATAGCGATGAAATACATCGTTCGATGGGAATTTTTTTTGAAGTTAAAGAAGAACTAGCTAGTAGTGTTAAACATTATCAAAAATCTCTGGAATTAAATCCCAAGCAACCAGACTGGGTTACTGTCAAACTTGCAGATCATCTTGAATCACTAAGCTTAGAAAAACATCGATTGAGAAATTTCCAAAAAACTGTAAAATTATCAAATAGTTCCACTCAAGTCAAACAACCTCTATCTCCACCATTAAGTCAGTCAGATGGCTCGGTTGATTTTTCTGTGATTAAAAGTGTTTCTACAGAAAAAAATCTGAAAGGAGCAGTAGTTTCTTGGGATATGAGTCATAATCCTGTTGGTAGAGCCTATCTACTAGCGGACATGGCAAAAATACACTTCAATGTTGAACTTATTGGCCCAATTTTTCCTTTTTATGGTAGCGAAATTTGGTCTCCTATTCAAAATCAGGATCTGGAAATGAATATCTTTCCTGCTTCGAGTTTTAAAGATTTTGTCCAGGGAGCAATTAAGCTGGCTAAAAGCAAAAAATATGATTTTGTCTATGTTAGTAAACCTCGTTTTCCTAGTTTATTTATTGGGATGCTAATTAAACACTATAGTCAGTGTCCTTTAATTTTAGATGTTGACGATCACGAACTATCGTTTTTCAAAAATAAACCCTTAGCCTCGTTTGACGACTTAATACAGTCTTCAAGAAATAATGATTGGTATAAACCTTACGGCGAGATTTGGACAAGATTTGCCGAAAGTTTGATTCCTACTGCTGATGCTCTTACTGTTTCCAACATTGCTTTACAGCAACGTTTTGGGGGAGTAATTGTCAGACATGCTCGCAATGAAAATATTTTTGATCCGCAATTATACAACCGTATTAATATTCGTCAACACTTTGGTTATCAAGATCGCGATCGTGTAATCTTATTTTTAGGAACACCTAGACCTCATAAAGGTGTATTTCGTATTGCTCAAGCATTAGAGAATCTTAACGATCCCCGTTTAGTTCTTTGTATTATCGGCACAATCACAGATAAACAAGTTGCTAATCAGTTTGCTAAATACAAAAATGCCAGAATCGATTTTCATGACAATCAACCCTGGGAAAAACTTCCAGAGTTAGTTTCGATGGCAGACTTGATTTGTATTTTGCAAGATCCTAATTCATTTATTGCAGATTATCAAATTCCAGCTAAATTAACCGATGCTATGGCAATGGGAGTGCCGACAATTGTTACTAAGGTACCACCTTTACAGGATTTGATAGTGAGTAAATCGGTAATTGCTGTTGATGATGAAAATTTAGAACAAGTGATTGAAAACTTTTTTCAAGATCCTAATAATAAGTTTTCCAAACACAGTCGTGAAAGATATAGTTTTATGACTGAATTTACTTATGGAGTCAACGCCGAACGGATTAAACAAACCCTGGCTATAGCTAAAAATAAACTTAAACCTTTTCCAGAAGTATATATAAAAGTATTCCAACTAATTGCTCAGGAAACTGGGATCGAAATTCTTAATCAGAAATCGTTAAATTCAATCAAAAGTTTTTCAACAAATAAAACCTCTGTTGCAATTAATAAAAACGAACCTTTTAATGTTTTGTTTTTCTGGAAGCAGAATGATTCAGACATTTATGGTCGTCGTCAAGATATGATTGCCAAGTATTTAGCCAAAAGCGATCGCATTAATAAAATTATTCATTTTGATGCACCTATATCTGCTGAAAAGCTGCAAGAAACAGTTCAGTATGGTCCTAAAGCTAAATTTAGTCAAAACAATTTAGTCTTTACTAATACTCTAGATAGATTTTTAGGATTAAAAGATACTAACAAAATACTTAAACGAACTTTTGTTTATTGTGATAAAAGTTCTAGCAAAAATTTTTTAGGTAAAACTTTACCTAAAAAATCAGATTATCCTGATTTTGTTAAAAAAGTTATTCAAGAAGCAGGAGTAGGACACAACACAGTAGCTTGGGTTTGTCCTGTTAACTTTGAATTTCCTGAATTGCATCAGGAATTAAATTTTGGCTGTGTAATTGCAGATATCATTGATGATCAAAGACAGTGGGATGTTAAGCCTCAATACTTTGAAAGATTATCAGCAAATTATCAGCAAATTTTATCAAAAGCCAACCTAGTTTTTACTAATTGTGAACCAGTACGACAATCATTCCTACCTTTTAATTCCGATATTGAAGTAGTTCCCAATGGTTCAGAAATTTTTTCTCATACTAAAGATTGGTTAAAACCAGAGTTTTTAAATACTTTACAAGGCCCAATTATTGGTTATGTTGGTAATTTATCAGACAGAATTGATATTGAATTACTAGAATACATAGCTACTCAAAATTCTGATTGGAATATAGTTTTAATTGGTTCTGCTCATGGAAGTTCGCAAATTTTTTCACTAGTGAAGTATGCCAATATTTTTCTTTTGGGAGTAAAATCATACGATGAGGCAACTAAATATATTAAAAATTTTGATGTAGCTATTATTCCTCATCTTGATAATAAGCTGACTAAAAATATGAATCCTCTTAAACTATATGTATATTTTGCTATTGGTGTTCCTATAGTAACTACTACTATCTCTAATATTGAAGAATTTGCAGGCAATATTTATGTTGCCTCAGACAAAGAAGATTTTAATCAAGGGATTAAAAAAATATTAAAAGGACAAGAAATCAAACCTAATACTGATAAAAGAAAACAAATTTTGGCAGATATTGATTGGGAAAATAGAGTTGATAAAATTTTAAATCGTATAGATAAATACTTTACTAAAAAAAGTATTTCTGAAGATGGTAATCGATTCTCAATTACTAATTTTTTACAATCTAGTGACAATATTATTAACTTAGAAAATACTGTCAAAACAACAGCAGACAAACTTACTTCTAAAACTAATATGTCATTATTAAATGTTAAAAAATCTCCAGAATCAAAAGAATTAACTGAATTTAGTTATGATGATTTTTGTAATTTATGTGGTGAAGAACAAACTTTTTACAAAAATAATAATTCTCTAAGGGAAGGATATCAATGCTGTAATTGTAAGTCTTCCTTGCGTTATCGTGGTCAAACAGACGCAATTATTAAAATTTTCGCTAAACCAAATATTACTTTACTTAAAGATTTGGCTCAAGATCGAAACTTCCAACAGCTATCCATCTATGAACCTGGGGTTATTGGTCCTTTCCGTAAATACTTTAAAAATTTTATCAATTATACAAATTCCTATTTTTGGTCTGATGTAACACCAGGTGATTACAGAGACGGACTTCAATGCCAGAATTTAGAAAGTTTAACTTATCAAAGCGATCTCTTTGATTTAGTTATTACTTCAGATATCATGGAACACGTAAGACATCCTTGGCAAGCTTTTCAAGAAATTTGGCGTGTCCTCAAACCAGGCGGCTATCATGTCTGTAGTATACCTGTCCAGTTACCAATGAGACAAGAAACTTTTTATCGGGTAGATACTGCTGGTGAGGAAGATATTCATTTAGTAGAAGCAAGATATCATTCTGCTCCCCTACCTCAAGGTGGCAGACAAGAATCTTTGGTATATGTAGATTTTGGCGAGGATCTAATTGAAGAGTTAGAAAAGAGGAATTATCAAGTTAGCATCCTTAGCCCTGATTATCAAACAAATTGCGATATTCATCGACTGATAACGTTTGTGTTCCAAAAGCCCAAATAATTGCTAAAGGCAGAATTAATTACACTTTGTGAAAAAGAATATAGAAGTCACAAAAAAGTTTGCTTTAAAAACTAGCTACCATCATATTACATATTTGTTTATTGATATGTCATAAGTGTTTGTTACGCGAAAAAAGCTGTGAATTTACATAGAAAATAATTTCACATTACTTAGTTAGAAAATACTTAATCAAAATAAAAAAGTTAATGATCATGAGTATGATTCAATGTCCTATTTGCCAATCTAATGATTTCATCGATTTCAATAATAGAAAAAAAGTTCGTTGTGTAAATTGCCTTTCTGTAGAGAGAACTAGACTTCTTTGGATGGTTTTAGAACGTCTTGAAGTTTTTAAGCCTGAAATGAGAATATTACACTTTGCTCCAGAATTCCCTCTAATCAGAAAATTTCGCTCTTTGTCAAAAGATTTATATCATCCTTGCGATTTAGATCCAAAACGTTACAACAGTAAATACTGTAAAATTTTTAAGATAGATATATGTGAAGATCTAAAAAAGATGCCTTCTGATTTATTTGATATAATAATTCATAATCATGTATTAGAACATATTTGCTGCTCTGTTGAAGATACTTTAATAGAATTAGAGAGAGTGACAAAAAAAGGAGGGCATCATTTTTTTACTGTTCCTTTCCGAGGCAATATTACTAGAGAAAATATATCATCTGATCTATCTGATGAACAAAGAAAGAAGCTTTTTGAACAAGAAGATCACGTCAGGCTTTTTGGGAAAGAAGATTTTCCTGACATGGTAAGAAAAATCTGGAAAAATTCTGAAGTAACCGTATCAATAAAAGATTTGTTTTCAGAAGAAGAAATAAAAGCTGCTTCTATTCCTTTAGAATCACTCAACTCAATCGACGCAAATACGATTTTTCATCATATTAAAAGTTAACTGTTCTTAATTGACACAAGTTAAGTGTCATTAATGATGATTTTACTTTCAACTTTATGTAATGTTTCTTATTTACTCAAGCAGCACTTTCTCGGAGTGTATAACTAGGTAAAACATAGACTTCAGTCGCGCTCTCGTAGGACGGGCAAAATTTAACAAGTAAAAACTTTTTACACATCATTTGTTTGCCCACCAACATAGATAATTCTGAGAAGAGGGATCATAAGTATAATTATTAGTATGATAAAAAAGGTGATTGGGTTAAAAGAATTGCGATCGCTCTGTTTAATATTCACAGGGAATATAGATAAAAAAATCTAATAATCTAATTTTTTTGAGGCGATCGCACTACTTTTTTATGTTTCAAGAATTAAATTAACTTTTCCAACTCTTTACTGACAAGCAAAATTAATTCATCTTAATTTTTTATATAAGTCAAATTAACTAAGTTTGTGGTTATTAAAATTGCTTCTTAATACTGAACCAAACAAGGCAAATTCTTGTATTTTACAACGTTCACAAAATTTAGTGATTTTGTCTGTAAGAAGCTCAATATTTTCAATAGCAATTTTACTTGGAGTTACAATCCGTCAAATTATTGTCTCAGATGGGCTTAATTTACTTTGTCCCTTCTTTAAGAAAGATCGCCTTTCTAGTTTGAGCGTGAACACTTGCCAAGACATTTTTTCTTTGTTATTGTGAATCAACTTTATATGTTTAAATATTCAATTTGCCTACTGCTACATTATTTAATTTAAGAATTAATACTCTGAAATTATTATTGCCGTCGGTAAAACATTATCAATTATTACTATACTTTTCTGACTACATAGCAGACCAATTAAATGAATTTAATCAAAGTTAAACAAGTAGTAGAAAATTTGCCATATATGAGTTTGAAAAAAGCTCAGGTGATGCAAGAGTTTATTCACCAACATAATATCTCTAGCATTTTAGAATTAGGATTTTTTCATGGAGTATCTACTTGCTATATGGCTGCTGCTCTTGAGGAAGCAGGAGGAGGTTCAATTGTATCTATAGATCTAGAAAGCGCACAAAAACGTCAACCTAATATAGAGGAGTTGTTAGAAAAATGTGGCTATTTAAATACAGTTGAATTTTACTATGAACCTGTCTCCTATAATTGGCGCATGATGAAGCTGATTGAAGAACAAGAAAAAACCTTCGATCTTTGTTATGTTGATGGTGGTCATGATTGGTACAATACAGGGCTAGCGTTCTTTTTAGTTGATAAGCTATTGCAACCTGGAGGCTGGATGATTTTTGATGACCTCGATTGGACAATGGAACATCTTGATGCGAAATGGGCTTTGCGTAAACCTGAAGAAGAGAGAACTACGCCACAAGTCCGCAAAGTTTGGGAATTATTAGTTAAACCCCATCCACACTATAGTAATTTTTATGAACAAAACGGTTGGGGCTATGCGCAAAAAATAGATAGTTGAAAATAGGTTAACTAAAAACTTTGATCGATTTATTAGATCTTAAGAATGCAAGCTGAGAGGCATCTAAAAATAAATAAAGAAAACCTAAAACTTTTGCAGCTATGGTTTTGGGATGTAAGTAGCATCGCAACTCTTCAAGTGAAATCAACCAAAACCTTTACCTCGTTTAGACTCCAACCAAACAAATAACTCGCCATCTTGACCTCCAGCAGCTAACTGTTGACCATCGCTATCCCAAGCCAGACAGGAAAAGCCGTGTTTAGCACCATCTAATATTTGCCCTACTTGTTTGGCTTTTGTCCACAAAACCAACCAGCCATCATCAGCAGCAGAAGCGAGTAATAAACTGTTAGGGTGAAACTGTAAGGCTTGAATTTTACTATCGTGTACAGTTAAAATATTGGCATCCCACCCATCTTCATCCTCCGCTGCTTTTTTCCAGACAGCAATGCCTTCTACACTCGATGCTGCCAGTAAAGGAGTGTTATTTGACAATGGTTGCGACCAAGTTAAATTGGAAATCTTACCAGGAAAACCCTGCATTACCCAAGGATGAGAACTACCATATTCTAAAACAGTGATGGTATTGTCTAAATTACCCGAAGCAATATATTTACTATCGCTAGACCAAGCAGTAACAATGCTAGCCGACGGCATCTCAATTAAAAAGGGATCATCATTCCAATTATTAGTATCCCAAATCTTGACTCCACCATCACCTGCGATCGCAATATTTGCGACCTTCGGTTGCCAAGCTAAATCTAGTACACAAGAGCTAGCGAAAGGCAATGTAGTAATCACTGTTTGGCTATCAGCGTCCCAAATTTGAACATAACGCCCTAAACTAAAAGCTAATTGATTACAAGTAGGATGCCAACTCAGTTTATCTACCCATTTTGGCGCATTATCTAAACTAGCAATTAATTTCACTTCCTGTTCTTGTTTCCCCCTCTTTTTAAGGGGGGTAGTGGGGATCATCTCCCAAACTCTGACTTGACCATTTTGTCCCCCAGCAGCTAGAAACTTACCATCAGCGGAAAAAGCCAGACAGTCTATCGATGCTAATCCCGCAGGTAATAGATTTATGAGACTGCCATCTTGCCATAAAACTACTTCTCCCGCAGCCGAACTAGCCGCTAAAATACCATCAGGCGACCAAGCTACTGCTGTAACATATTCCGAGAGATTACCCCGCCACTTGGGCTGAGGCTGAAATAATACTTTCCCTCTTACACCTACATCAAACATTGTTTAAAGTCCTCTCGCAGTTGGGCTTCATCCAAATTGCGTCCGATAAATACTAATTCATTCTTACGGGTTTCACCTTCTTTCCAAGGGCGATCTGCTTTACCATCAAGCAGCATATGTACTCCCTGAAAAACAAACCTTTCGTCTTCCCCAGCAATATTTAAAATGCCTTTCATGCGAAAGATATCTACCCCTTTGATTTGTAGTAGTTGACTCAACCAGTTACTTAGTTTTGGCCCATCTAATTCTCCAGATTCGACAATGGCAAAAGATTTTACCGTCTCATCGTGTTCGTGGGCAGATTCGGTTAAAAATTCAGGGTCAATTTCCAAAGCGCGGTCTAGATCGAATGCTTGCACTCCTAACAAGGCATCCATCGCTAACTCAGAGTTTTGAGTCCGATAGATTTTCGCCATCCCATTCATGCCTTTGATTTTGGTTTCCAACTCTGCCAATTCTTCAGGGCTAACCAGATCGGTTTTATTGAGAAGAATCACATCAGCAAAAGCAATTTGTTCCTGGGCTTCATCTGCTTCCCAATGTTGTTGGATATGTTTGGCATCAACTACAGTGACGACTGCATCTAAAGCAATCTTATCTCGCAGATCTTCATCGACAAAAAAGGTTTGAATGACAGGGGCAGGATCGGCTAAACCAGTGGTTTCAATTACCAAATGATCGAATTTATGACGACGCTTCATTAAGTTACCGATAATCCGAATCAAATCCCCACGGACTGTACAACAGATACAGCCGTTATTCATCTCAAAGATTTCTTCATCAGCATCAATCACCAGTTGGTTATCAATACCCACTTCGCCAAATTCGTTAACTATTACCGCTACTTTCTTTCCGTGTTCGTGAGTCAGTATGCGGTTGAGAAGGGTGGTTTTTCCTGCACCCAAATAGCCAGTCAGCACAGTAACGGGGACGGTATTAGTGGTTGTCGCTACCATAATTTAATTCCTCAGCTCTTTTAGATAATGATAATCGATCTCATAAGAAGAAAAACGGTTTTTAGGATGAAAATTTACTGGCTGGAAATGAACAAATCAGGATTGTTTTAGATCTGAGGGACATTATGCGATCGCTAAATAAAATGCTGAATCGCTTCTGTTACCGCTTGAGAATTCTCTTCATAAATGCCTAGAGTTCCAGATAATCTAACTGTTTGCACTGGTTCTAATGCTGCCATTGCCTCCATTTCGGCTTTTGATTTGGGTGGTGCGTTTTCTGCCAGTATTATAAATACAGGAATAGATACGGATGATAAATAGCTTAAAAATTCTTCCCTAGTCGCCACAGGATCGATCGCACCAGTAACAAAAGCAGCAGGGGCATATCTTGCGCCTTGTTTTGAGGTGATTTGGTGTTTTTGAGCGATAAATTCAGGGGTTAGTTTGGTTTCATCGACATATACGTGGCGTTTATACATCAAGCGGAGAAAAGAAGGCGTGGTGTTGAGATAGTATAACCCTTGTCCAATAATAGGCGATCGCACTAGGTTTTTACCCCCATTTCTTACTCCATCAGGTAAACCCATCACCCGTAAAGGGCCTTGCCAAGTGGGAGCGATCAAGATTAATTTGGAGACTAGAGATTGATTATCTTGTACCAGTTTTAGAGCGTATCCTGAAGCATGACCAGCAGCAATGAGGATAATTGGAGTATTAAAAATAGATTTAACCAAATCCTGTAATAACTGTTGAAATAAAATCGGATTGTAATCTACAGGAGGACATTCCGAATCGCCAAAACCCAACCAATCTAAAACAGTAACCTGATATTGTGCAGCAAGGATATTAGCAATACTTTTCATTTCTGTGCGACTAGAAACCGTACTAAATGCAGGCAGTATTAATACAGGGTTGCCTTGTCCGATAGTTTCGTAGACGATTTGATATTGTTTGTCTTGCCAATTCCAATTGTAAAAGTTCTTTGTCCCGCCGATATCGAAGTTAAGTTTAGTTGGATTAGTTGCTGTAGTCATAGTGATAGTTAATATTGAAGAGCAATCAATTTATAAGTAAAATCCTAGTAAGATATTTAACTAACCTTGTAGTTAACTTAACGCATTGATACATACTGGATATAAAACAAAACTTTTAGCCAGTCTCCAAAACTTTCTCCATCAAAAAGCACCAGCCTTCATCTTCAACGATCTTAAATTCAATTCGCCGATATAGAGACTGGACTGGGTTGTCTTTGAAAACTCTTAGTTGAATTTTATCCTTTGCTCTTCTTATAGTAGTATCCTCAATAAATTTCATCAACGCAGTGCCAATCCCACGCCCTCGATATTGTTGAATCAACTGTAATGTCTCAAGATATAAGCAATTAGGCTAATTTCGCAATGACATAAAACCGATGGGGTCATTTTCATGAAACAACATAAGATATCGTTCTGGAAACTTCGGTTCTTCGCGATGACGATTTTCGTTCCAACCAATTGTTTTGTTTAAGTAATCGTAGAAATTTTCTTTAGTTAATTCTTGAATGAATTGTCCATCACGCTCTTTATCGCACAACTCTATGGAGATTAACCAGTTCATCTCATTTGTTGAGATTTTTAGAGTCTCGTTTTTATTCATTGACTATATATCGAGAAAAAAAATTAATTAATTTTTAGATTACCAAACTGGGTTTAACAATTGCTGGCACAATGCGATCGCAAGCCATTTTCCCACCACCGATATTTCTGGCTACAGGGCCAACTTGTAATGCAGCCAAACCACCCATAATAAAAAAATTCGACTTGGGTAGACGTAAATAGTTATCTAATACGGGTAAGCCGTTAACTATTTCTGTGGGATAGGCTGGAAGTATATCTTTGAGTAAAGGATGAGCTGAAGCATCAAATTTCGTACCAGTGGCTAACCAGATACGATTAAACTGATCTTTGTTACCATCTTGACAGCTAACCTGCCAGAGATTGTGCCATTGCGCTAAACTTACTTGACAGCATTCATCAATCATAATTTTGTCTTCATTTGCTGCTTTTTTTAGTTGCAAAATCATTTCAGGAGTCATTGAACCGCCATTACGTGCTTGCTGAATTTTATGGTAACGAGTATGCCAATCTATTTCAGCATCAAAGTCTTTAAGATATTTAGGCCCTAACCAACCAGGATCGGCATCAAAGATTTTTGATTGTAATTGTTTTCTGGTCATTAACGTCACAGTGGCACCAAGATTGATTGCACCCATAGCTAAATGACCGCTTGTTAAGCCACCACCAATAATTAAAATGCGTTCTCCTTTTAAATGAAGTCGTTGTAAATTTATCTGTTGGGAATGAGATAACTTATCTAGGGGATAATCTGATGTAATTCTATCTACCCAATCGGGAAGCTGAACTTTACCGCTTCCTGTAGCCAGTACCACTCGCCGAGCAATGATAGTTTCTCCCGTATTTAAAACTAATTGAAAACGAGAACAAGCAACGTGTTTAATTGGTAGAATCTGACTGACTTTGGCTCGATAAACCTTATTTTCTAACTTCCAGCGACGAATTACTTCACTACAAAAATCGTTAAATAACTCTGTTCCTGGCCTGTCGTAAGGTGGAAACAGTTCCTGATGTCTATGTTCGGCAAATCTTCTTAATTCGTAAGGATTGGGATCGGGATGATGTACCGCAGGAGAACGAAGATAAGGAATTTGTTGAGCTGCAAATTGCTCTTGCCATTGATTCATCCATGTCCCAGCAGAATCGAAAACCAGAAATTTATGATAGTGCTTTGCGCTTTTTTGCAGCAGGTGAGTCGTTAAAGTAAGTGCCTGAACTCCTGCGCCAATAATAGCTATGTCTATATAGTTGGGTAATTTCACTCGCTAAAAATAATAATTCTGATTATCTATATCTCTATATAATAATGATTATCATTCTAATTAGCCAAATAGTAATGAGGCTTTATGACTTCTAACCAGCAAAACGCTAAACATCTCGCTTTACACCACCGTCCTCGTCGTCTCCGTCGCACAGCATCCTTACGGCGTATGGTGCAGGAAAACCAGTTGACAGTTAACGATCTGATTTATCCTGTCTTTGTCACCGAAGGAGAAAACCAACAAGTAGAAATACCTTCGATGCCAGAAATTTATCGTTATTCTCTCGATTTACTCCTCAAAGAAATAAGCGATGCTGCTAATTTAGGGATAAATGCGATCGCTCTTTTTCCTCTAATTGCCACAGACAAGAAAGATAATCAAGGTACAGAAAGTTATAATCCCGATGGCTTAGTTCAACGTACTGTAAGAGCCATTAAACAAGAAATACCCGAAATTACTGTAATTACTGATGTGGCACTCGATCCTTTTTCTACCTATGGTCATGATGGGATCGTCCAAGACGGCAAGATACTTAACGATGAAACAGTAGAAGTGCTGGTAAAACAAGCAGTCTCCCAAGCTGAAGCAGGTGCAGACATGGTAGCTCCTTCCGATATGATGGATGGTAGAATCGGTGCAATTCGTCGAGGTTTGGATGCTGCTGGTTACTTGGATGTTGGTATTCTGGCTTATTCCGCGAAATACGCCTCAGCCTATTATGGCCCTTTCCGCGATGCTTTAGAATCTGCCCCTCAATTTGGCGACAAGCAAACCTATCAAATGAATCCTGCTAATGGAAGAGAAGCAATTAAAGAAGTAGCCTTAGATATTGCTGAAGGTGCAGATATTGTGATGGTTAAACCAGCCTTAGCATATTTAGATATTATTTATCGCCTTAAAGAATATACCAACTTACCCGTTGCTGCTTATAACGTTAGTGGAGAATATGCCATGATTAAAGCTGCTGCTGGACAGGGTTGGATTGATGAGAAGCAAGTGATTTTAGAAACTCTGATCAGTATGAAACGGGCAGGGGCAGATGTAATTTTGACTTATTTTGCCAAGCAAGTGGCTTTGATATTGCAGTAATCTAATTAAAACTCGCGCAAAGACGGACGCGAAGCTGACGCGAGCTTGCGAGCTAACCCTTTAAAGAATCCTTTAGGACAAAGACGCAAAGACGTTTATCTCGCTTAGTTTGAGCGCGAGATTCGGCGAATTCATTTCGCCTTGAATAATCGCGCTGTTGGGGCAAAGATTTCGTAAGAAGTAATCAAGCGGACTTGATATAACTTAACTAAAGCTTTTATCAATAATAATTCTCAGGACAATAATGGATACATCAATACAAGGCTTACCTGTCACGATCATTACAGGCTTTCTCGGTAGTGGAAAAACCACTCTCCTAAACCATATTCTAACTCAACAGCAAGGATTAAAAACTGCCGTTTTAGTCAATGAATTTGGCGAAATTGGAATCGATAACGAATTAATTCTTTCTAGTGATGATGATATTGTCGAGTTAAACAACGGCTGTATCTGCTGCACAATTAACGAAGATTTAGTAAAAACCGTCCATAAGATTTTAGAACGAAGAGAACAAATAGATTATTTAGTTGTTGAAACTACAGGAGTAGCCGATCCTCTCCCTGTCGCCATAACGTTTTTGAGTGCAGAGTTACGAGGTAAAACTCGCCTAGATTCTATAATTACTGTGGTTGATTGTGATAATTTTTACACAACAGCCCAACAAAATAGTACCGCAGCCTATCAGCAAATTACCTACGGGGATATTATCTTACTTAACAAAACCGACTTAGTAGCATCAGAGGTAGTCGATCGCATTGAACAACAAATTAACCAACATCGTGCCGATGCTAAAATTATACGCACAGTCAAAGGAAAAGTTTCTCTCCCTCTCATTCTCAGTGTAGGCTTGTTTGCATCAGATCGCTATTTTCAAGAAGAGACAAGGGATTCTAATCATAGTCATGAAGATCATCATACCGAACACGATCGTGAACATCATCACCAGGACAAGCATCATGATCATTCCCATCATTTAGACGAGGATAGTTTTACCTCTCTTTCCTTTGAAACCGACCAACCTCTAGATATTCGCAAGTTTCAATACCTTCTCGATAATCAACTGCCTGAAGAAGTTTTCCGTGCTAAAGGTATTTTATGGTTAAAAGGAAGTCCCGCCCGTCATATTTTTCATCTCAGTGGTACAAGATTTGGGATTGAAGATGATCGATGGAAAGATACACCTAAAAACAAATTAGTCTTTATCGGACAGAATTTAGAGACGGAGAGATTAAGAAAATTACTTGAAGCTTGTGTTGGTTGATGTATTGGTTTAAAGAAAAGCAATCGCAAAAACTACAGCTGAATTACCGCAAAAATAAAAATTATGAATCGTCTAAACTTTACCTTATCCGATGCCTTACCATCCCTCCCTAAAGTTGGTATGCCAGTAACAATTATTACTGGTTTTTTAGGTAGTGGTAAAACTACTTTACTCAATCAAATTCTCCAAAACAAAGATGATTTGAAAGTAGCTGTTTTAGTTAATGAATTTGGCGATATTAATATTGATGAGCAACTACTAATCTCGATGGAAGAAGATATGGTAGAGCTTGATAATGGTTGTATCTGTTGTACGATCAACGATAGTTTAGTTGATGCTGTTTATCAAGTTTTAGCACGAGAGGAAAAAATAGATTATTTAGTAATTGAAACTACAGGATTAGCCGATCCGTTACCAATTATTTTAACCTTTATCTCTACAGAATTAAAATTTTTAACGCGCCTTGATGCCGTGATTACAGTTGTGGATGCAGCAGCTTTTGATGCGAAACATTTTGAGAGCGATGCTGCCTTCAGCCAAATAAGATATGGCGACATGGTTATTTTGAATAAAATCGATTTAGCAACCAAGGATAAAATTGAAGAATTAGAAGCATTTATAAGTGATATTAAGCCAGGATTTAGGATTTTACAGAGCGAATATGGTAAAGTTCCCCTGCCTTTAATTTTAGATCTTGGTTTAACTCAAGCAAATTATTATCAAGACCAAATTTCTGAGTTTCAGCGCGATCGCTCTTCTTTTAATAATCATTTAGAAAACGATGGTTTTAGTTTTATTTCTTTCCAAAGCGATCGCCCTTTTGAACTGGAAAAATTTACTTATTTTTTAACAGAACAATTACCAAATAATGTATTTCGTGCCAAAGGAATATTATGGTTTCAAGAAAGCCCCTCACGACATATTTTTCAACTGAGTGGGCCTCGCTACGATCTGCAAGCAGATGATTGGACGACTCAACCAAAAAATGAAATTGTTTTAATTGGACGTAATTTAGATGAGTCTTTTATTAAACAACAACTTAATGACTGTTTAGTTGACTTGATTGTGCCAAATAAGTTTAGTTTGCCTAAATTACCTTTTTAAGCGAAAAATTATGCCCAAAGCGATCGCATTTTTGAAATACTACTTCCTATTTCCTATTTCCTATTTCCTATTTACGAGCCGATTACTACTAATGTCCTAATCTAACTTTGTACGGCTATACAAGCTTTGTTGGTTAAGGCAGCCACTGGGGACGAGAACCGACAAATGGTAATTGTTCGACAATCATTGTAGTAACATTAGTTTGAGTAGAATTAGGAATTGCTAACCAGATACTATTACTATTATTGCCTGTTGTCGAAGGTTCATTAGCTAGTCGCTCAAACAGAATTCCCAATCCATCAGGTGCAACACTAAGTTTACTATCTTGATACTTTGTTAGGTTAACTAGGGTGGTAATTTGCAAAGTCTTAAGGTTAATTTTGGCTAGATAAGGTTTTTCAATATAAACTTTTCTTTTAGTTAATTCTGTTAACCAACAATATAGATGCGTTGCCATAGGATCGAACTGACAATTCTGAATTGAACCTTCTGTGTTTAAGAGTTCTTTTTGGATTCCGAGATTATTGACATAAACTAATGATTGCGTGTAGCGTAATTTAGCATTATCAGTATGGTAATTAATCATGGCAGCACCAGTTCCATCAGCCGTAAAATCCAGCACCTGACCGAATTTAGGCAAAAAGTCAATCGGTTCGGCGTTAGTTGCCAAAGTTAGCAAAGCAATACCTTCTCCTTGGGCTACAGCTACAGTTTGACTATCAGGTGCAATTAGAAAATCACCAGTTTGAGCATCGGTCATTAATTCTGGGGGCTGATGTTCGGCAATCTTCCATAAACCATAGTTATAAGTATCTTTAAGGCTAAGTCGCTGGACAACAATAGTTTTACCGTCTTGAGAAAGATCGAACTTATTGTTTTGGTATTCTTGATTATCTAAAACCAATTCTACTTTGGGGCTATTTTGGCTGGCTTTAAAAGCATCTAAGTTAGTGGCGACAGTATATAGTTGCAATCCTTGAATTCCTGTTTTGCCTTGACTTGCATCGACAGCAGAAAACAAAAAACCCTCTCTTTGAGGATAAGGTTCAAAGTCAAATACGGTTAAATTTTCAGGCGTGAGAATCGACTTTTGCTGTTGTGTCCAGTTAAATAAAACTAATCTACCTTTTTCATCTCCTTGAGTACCAATATAAGCCAATGCGCGATCGCGACTACGAAATTCGGCTGTAAAAGGTTGAATTACATTACCCTGTTGTGTCTGGTTAGCATACCTGTCTCTCGCTCCAGTCAGAGCTAGGCGATATGTTTCTCCATAGGGTGCAGGAGTTTCTAAAGTATAGGCCATTCTCAGCCCAGACCAGCTAATTTTACCAGGTAAAGGAGGAGTAATCGCTAGATTTTGCTCGACACTAGCGCGATCGATCGGACGATTGAAGGTTAAAACAAAGGCTCGATCTTCTCCAGCAATAGTTCGATCTTGCCAGCTAAAATCATTAACTCGCGCCCCAGTATTAAAGATACAGTTATCATCACAAGCTACATCACCCCAAACTAGCAAGCCGATAATTAAAGTCAGAAGAGTAATTAAAGCGATCGCTATTTTGTCGATCGGCTGAGATAATCTTTTAAGAGTCATAAGTCACTTGATAACTTGTTACTGATAACTATAGGGATCTCTGGGAGTTGGGATGGATTCAATTGATTTGGCAGCCAAAACTACAGAACGCTTCTTAATCGTAGTTTTAGCATCTACTCGCTCTTTAATAGGCAAAGTTTCAGCGCTCATTTCTCCCTGAATTTCTAGCCAAGTGTCAGGCGGGTAAGTCTTACGGCTAGTTTCTAGCTTGACAGGAATTCCAATGGGATAGGCATCTACCGCACAGCAGGTAATAACAAAACGAGACAGCATCAGGTAATTATCGGGAAGTTCCTCTAGATGCAGTACAAAACCACTAACCTTAGCTAATTGTCCCTTGTAGGCATCGGGTTCGGGATAGGCATTAATTGTGCGAATCCATTCAATCAGCGATCGCTCTTCTGGTTTAGTAGTCGTCCGAAAAGCTTGGGGTTGGGAACGAGTTAAGGGAATATCCCTCACGCCTGTCTTCATGGCACTTTGACTGGTTAAAATTTTGGGCGGAATTAATAATCCAGCGATCGCTACGCAGATTAGTAAACTACTGCTAAACCCAGGGGGAAATAAAGCCAGATGTTCGCTATTTTTTTGATGTGTGCGAGTTAGGATCAGTTTTATTTTAATTATTCCCAATGCGATTAAAATGATGCTGCTGACTAAAACTAAGCCATAGTAGTTGGGGTGAATTAATAATTTATATTGTCCCGTCAGAGTATATTTGAGTAATAAACTTCCCCAAGCCAATAAAGCCAAGCCATCTAGCCAGGGGAATAAAAGATGATTTTTATGCTTGTTAGGGTCTGATTTTCGGGTATTAACTGAATTCATAGCAAAAGTAATGGCTTAGAAAAAATAACTATAAGCCAGAGTAAAAATAAAAGTTAATTGAGCAACTATCGTAAAAATATAAATAATTATTTTCGGTTTAAAAATTGATGCCATTAAGCCAATACTCTTAATATCTATGGTGGGGCCAAATACCAAAAAAGCTAATAAAGAACCGCTAGTAAAAGTAGCAGCAAAGGAAAGAGCAAAAAAAGAATCGACTGTTGAACAAATAGATACAATGGCTGCCAATAACATCATTGCCAGAATAGAAGTTATAGTATCCTGACCCAGATTTAAGACCAATTCGCGCGGGACAAAAACTTGAATCGTCGCAGCGATCGCACTACCAAAAACTAGCATTCCTCCCAGTTCGCTAAATTCTTGTAGTAAATTATCTACAAAAGATTGCCGTTTAAATTTTAACGATGATTGATTTTGCGCTGTATTGAGTAATAAAGAATCATTTAAGGGTAAAACTTGACCTGCATCCAAAATAAAACTGCCAGATTGCAACAGTGGCGACTTTTGCTCAGTATCTGATTGAGAATAAGAAGCATAATTAGTAGAATTAAATCGTCGTGCAAAGGATGTTTGCAACAGTAACTGAGTATCTTTTTGGGTACTAAAAACACAACCAACGATTGTGGCGATCGCCAAAGAAAATAAGACGCGAAAAACTACAATTTGAGGTTGATTGCCAAAAGCAACCCAGGTAGACCAAATTACGATCGGATTAATTGTCGGTGCTGCCAACAGAAATGAAATAGCTACGGAGGGAGAAACTCTCTTTAACAATAATCTTCTGGCTACAGGAATATTACCACATTCACAGACAGGAAAAAGAAAGCCGATACAGCTACCCACAATTGAACCTAACAGAGGATTCTTCGGTAGTCTAGTAATTAATTGTTTTTCATCAATCAAAAATAATAAGCAGCTAGAAAGTAAGATTCCTAGTAACAAGAAAGGCATCGCCTCAACTAATAAACTTAAAAATAAAGTGAAGGCGCTGTGCAGTTGATTCATTGAAAGCTTTTACTTGCCTAATTTGATTCCAATCAATTGTAGCAACCCAAACCTTCTCATCCTCTGAAAACTGAACTACTCCATCCACCTCTAAATCTTCGCTATATAACGTTAGGTGCTGCCCATTTTCCAACTCAGCTTGTTGGCGTGCTAAGTCTTCAATCGTCCCGATACAGTTGAGACGCAAACGCCCTTGCTCATCAGCATTATGAAAATCAACGAAAACTCTGGATAAACTCATGATATTACTCCTGTTCATGAAAGCTTTTTGAGATGTTAAAGCGATCGCACTTGTCAGATTCATAATCTGATTGCTTTTTGACTTGATAATGATTATCATTATATTGGAATTTATAAACCATATTGCTTCTCTTCACCATGCTAGAGATTTCCCAACCAGAATTACCCGTCACCATCATCACTGGCTTTCTCGGTAGTGGCAAAACCACCCTACTTAATCAAATTCTGCAAAATAACCAGAACTTAAAAGTTGCAGTGTTAGTTAATGAGTTTGGCGATATCAATATCGATTCTCAACTTTTGGTCTCCTATGATGATGACATGGTGGAGTTAAGCAATGGTTGTATTTGTTGCACGATCAATGAAGGCTTAGTCGAAGCAGTAAAAAAAATACTCACCAAGGAAGGAAAAGTAGATCGTTTGATTATTGAAACTACTGGTGTAGCCGATCCTTTACCAATAATTTTAACTTTTGTTGGTTCTGATTTTCGCGATATTACTCGCCTCGATTCAGTTATTACCGTAGTTGATGCAGAAACCTTTACCCCAGAGCATTTCCAGAGCGAAGCAGCTTTTAAACAGATTACCTTTGCAGATATCCTGTTGTTGAATAAAACTGATTTAGTTGATGAGGAACAATTACGAGGATTAGAAACCTATATTGCTTCCATTAAAAAAAGCCCCAGGATTATTCGTACGAACCATGCACAAGTTCCTTTACCGTTAATTTTAGATGTAGGTTTAACCCCGATAGATAGTTATGTCGAAAAGCAAGAACACCAACAGCATCACGATCACCATCACCATCACGATCACCATCATTCCCCTCACTTAGAAGCCGATGGTTTCGTTTCTATGTCATTTCAAAGCGACAAACCCTTTGATGTTTATGAATTTCAAAAGTTTTTAACCGATCGACTTCCAATTGAAGTATTTCGGGCAAAAGGAATTATTTGGTTTGCAGGAAGCGAATTACGTCACATCTTCCAACTATGCGGACAACGTAGCGATCTCAAATCTGACCGTTGGTCTACTCCTCCTGCTAACCAGCTTGTCTTTATCGGTCGTCATTTAGATACCGATAAACTACGCCAACAGCTAAATGACTGTTTGCTTACTTCCGTTACCGCTTAATTTAATTTAATTTATTTCCAATTCATGACCTTAGCTAAGTTTGAACCCAATCAAATCGACAACATTAATCATCAATTACCCAAGCTGAATACTACACAACAGCCCCCCGTATCTGAAGAGGAGATGCGTCAAGCAGTAAGGACTTTACTGTTAGGATTGGGAGAAGATCCAGACCGCGAAGGATTAAAAGATACACCGAAAAGAGTAGTTAAAGCCTTAAAGTTTCTCACTTCTGGTTATCATCAATCCTTAGAGGAACTGCTTAACGGAGCCGTATTTCACGAGAATGCCGATGAAATGGTGTTAGTTAGAGATATTGACCTGTTTAGCTCCTGCGAACATCATATCTTGCCCATTCTTGGTCGCGCTCATGTGGCTTATATACCCAATGGTAAAGTAATTGGACTATCAAAGATTGCCCGTATTTGTGAGATGTATGGACGGCGCTTGCAAGTACAGGAAAGATTAACCGCTCAAATTGCTGATGCCTTGCAAGGACTTTTACAACCAAAAGGTGTGGCAGTAGTAATCGAAGCAACTCATATGTGTATGGTAATGCGGGGAGTGCAAAAACCTGGTTCTTGGACTTCTACCAGTGCCGTACGGGGTGTCTTTGCCGATGACGCGAAAACTCGTCAGGAGTTTATGAGTTTAATTCGTCATAATCCTGCATTTCATTAATTGATTGGCGTGCCATTTATCGAGATGGGTATTAACTCATCTCAATTATTTATTATCCTAATTATCGTTATTATAAAAATCATCTATGATTATTGCCGTAGCCAGTCCCCCAGGTGCGGGTAAAACCCACTGGATTTGTCAACAGATAGCCCAAACCAATAAACCTGTAGGTTATTTCAGTCCGCAAACTGATTCCCTACCCATTGACACGATTTATCTGCAAAGTGAATATCCTCAACTGAAGATTTATCAAACTGGAGAGGAAGCAGCGTTATTGACAGAAGCAGATCAAAGCTTAATTTTTCTAGAAATTCCTTGGTATTTGGATTTGTCAGGAATCGAACCCTTACTCAAAACTCTTAACTCTCATCGAGTAGCGATAATTTCTCCCGATGCCAACAACACAGAATTGACTACTTGGGCGGATGAGATTGTTTCAGGCAATCAAATTACTAAGCTGACAACATCTTGGCAGATTCATCGGGGAGTCTTAACAGGAGAAATCTTAGATTTTGATAGTCTAGCAACCTTTTGGCTGGAACTTACCCAAGGTGCTTATGGTGAAGTGCTTCGGGTAAAAGGAATGTTTGACTTAGAAGATGGACAAATTTATCACGGCGATTTTATGCCTAATCAACCTGAATTGGAATTTCAACCCTTAAATTTACCCCGTTGGCTTGATGGTAGACCAGTTCGTAAGAGTGGTTTTGAAATTGTGGGTAACAAGCTAGATCGAGCTGAAATTGCTCAAACTATTAAAGACTGCTGTATTCCCGAATCGGCAATTAGTTATTACCAACAACAGGTAAAAGAGTCTTTAGCAACTGAACCAGAGGTAGAATTAGTATGAAAATAGCAGTAATGTCTTGTATTCATGGAAATTATTCTGCTTTAGAGGCAGTACTGGTTGATATTGACCAGCAAAAAGCTGAAAAGATTTATTGTCTCGGCGATTTAGTCGGTTATGGCCCTTATCCTAATGCGGTAGTGGAACAAATTAGGTCTTTAGATATTCCCACCGTACAGGGTTGTTGGGATGAAGATATTGTCGAAGGATTAAACGCCTGTGACTGTAGTTATCCTTCTCTGTTGGCAGAAAAACGAGGTAAGCTTGCCCACCAATGGACTAATAAGGAAGTACATCCTGAAGTTAGAGAATATCTAGCACAATTACCCCATACCTATAAAGAAGATAATCTTTGTTTCGTACATGGTAGTCCCAGTAGTAACCATGAATATCTATTACCCGAAATGGATGCTTTTATCGCTTTAGAAAGAGTCCTGTCAAGTGATGCAGATATATTATTTTGTGGACATACTCATGTTCCCTATGTTCGCACCCTAGATTCTGGACAATTACATATTTTAGTTAATCAACCTAATCAGGAGGAACAACCTACTGTTAGTTTTAATACTACCCTGAAACGAATTATCAATGTCGGTTCGGTAGGTGAACCTCGTCACGGTCGTCCCAATGCCACTTATGTAATTTATGACACGGAGACAGAAGTAGTAAACTTACGAGAAGTGGAGTATGACTATCAAAAAACCTGTGCTGCGATTTTAGATGCTGGGTTACCGCCGATTTTTGCTTGGCGTTTGGCCAGAGGTTTAGAATTTGCGGAAAAAGCTGACGATCCTACTCATGTTTGCGAGAGGTAAAATTGTTTATCTTGATATCTTTAATTATTGCTCGTTAGCAACCCATAAACAACATGATCTAGGTACTTATCATAAACTTTTTCAGCATGACGAATAATACCCTCATTCTGAAAACTCAAGCGTTCGGGAATAGCCCGACTACGACTATTTTCTACCGCACATCTAATATCAATGCGATTAACAGAATAGTAACTATGACCAATTTCCATTAACTCTTTCACGCTTTTGGTCATAATTCCTTTTCCGTTGTATTTTTGTCCTAACCAGTAACCTACATAGCCAATTTTGTTATCATGGTCAATTTCGTTAAATCCTACTACCCCTGCAATTTTATCTCGATAAAAAATAGTAATATGTAATGCTTTTCCTTGTTGAAATTTAAGTAACTGTAATTCTATAAACTCTCTGGTATCTGACGCTGTCTGAACATTATTTAACCAAGGCAGCCATTGCTTAAGAAAATCTCTATTTTTATCTGTTAATTCAAACAAATCCTCGGCATATTGTGAAATAGATAAACTTAACTTAATATCGCGCTCGATTTCTCGGAAAAACATATTTATAATTAAAAATTGCCTTAATTATATTTGAATTTTAGAACCTAAACATTTAATTTACGGTCAAAAGAAAGTTTTGTGTAGCGATCGCAAATATCTAAAAACTACTAAATCTAAAAAAGCGATCGCCTTTTTGAAAAAAATCTAACTTAAAGAGCGATCGCTAAAATTAGGCTTGCCAGAGCAGTTCCCCAATTGTTTCCCAATGTTTTGACATTTTGAACAGAAATAATCTCAACACTGGCAGCAGAATGCCTATTCTCGGAGTCAGCATTAACTTGCGAGGCTGAAATAGTCAGAGATCATCACACTTGAGTCAACATAAGTAAAATCAGAAAAAATTAAGCAAATATTAAATTTCTACGTATCGTACCATAATAATGATTATCATTTTTAAAAACCTGAAAAATTCTCAAAACTAATGTGGGCAATATTAAGCGGAATTGAAGGTAATCTAGCAGCTTACGAAGCAGTATTAAGCGATATCAAACGGCAAAGAGTTAATGTAAATTTAGAAGAGTTGTACATCTTGGGTGACTTGGTGGCAGCGAACCCAGAAAGCGAAAAAGTGATTAAACGGATCCAAAATCCTAGATTGGGAGAATTACAACCCCAAGTCTGTGTTGGTTGGTGGGAAGAACAATGTTTTGCTTTACATGGTTTAGGTTCGACAGCAGAACCAGCAGAATTAATCGATCGCTTTGGCAAAGAAACAGCTAAACTTCTCTGGGATTCAGTATCTCGCGAAACTGTACAGTGGTTAAGAAATTGCCACTTTGGTTTTTTTGAATTGGATTGTTTGTTAATTCATGGAAGTACTGTTAGCGCCAGTGATGAATTAACCCCTGAAACTCAACCCTGGGAAATATTAGACCGCTTGCAAAGAGTACAGGCTAATCATCTCTTTTGTGGTCGTTCGGGTCGAGTCTTTGAATATCAATTACAAGGGGGTTCTGTTAATAGTTCGGTAATGACTTTAGATCATCAGCAACCCGTTCAAACTATTACTGCACCTCAAAGAACAGTTGTCGGCGTGGGAAATGTGGGGAGAGAACCAGGAAAGGCTACTTATACTCTTTATAGTCCAGAGAGCGATCGCTTGGAGTTTAAAACAATTTATTATGGCAATTAGACACAACTTGGCAATTGTTTTTTAACGGCTATTCTGAACTATTTAATGAGTTCCAATGCTTAACTTCTTTCAGATTTTTACGACTTTTTATCAGATTCTTATAATGAAGGTCGAAACTGTTTCGGGATCATTCCAGTAATTCGCTTAAACTGTTGCGTCAAATGACTCTGACTGGAGAATTTGACTGAAGTGGTATTTATACTTTAATACTGATCCCAAGTTGTTGTAATCATTTTTTACCTCAATTTCTCTTGTTTCAATGTCATTCCAGTCAATCCCTTAGAAACCAACGATTCAGAACTGCGATCGCCAAGCAATATCTGCTAAAGTAGATTGCTCATTAGCTGGCTGTGTATCCACCATCGATCGCTAAGGGTTGTCCAGTGAGATAGCTAGCAGCATTAGAGCAAGGGAAAACAACGGCTTGAGCAATTTCTTTTGGCTGACCGATGCGATTCATCCGAACCATAGACCCTAGATCATCAAAAAGTATCATGATAGTTACCTCTTGTTGTAAAACAAATTTTTATGTCGCTTGCGTTAAATAGCTTGTAACACAATCCACTTACACGGGTTTCATATACAAGCGCGCCCACTCGATTCGCTCCGCTTGTACCCCAAGAATAGTCACTCCGCGCATACCAAACGGCTTACCGTCAGGACGAGTACCGAACCAGTACCACTCAGCCCAAGTCGCGTTTCTTTCAACTGAAGAACGAAGCAACTCTGAGTGAAAGTCTCGAATGTCTTGGAAAATAGTAGACCAATTCTTACGGACATGCTCAATTCTCTGGAAACCGCGATCGGGATGGAGTGGATGCTCGCCTTTAAAGTTAGGTGCAAAGCAAGCTAACAACGCTTCTATGTCGTGCGCGTTTTGTGCTTGTTGCAGTCGCTCTATGACAATGCTTTGGCTGGATTTCATCGATCGTTTCCTCTAGTGAGATAAAAGAAATTGCGATTATCGTTAAGCTCACAGTTTTTTGCAGCTAGCTTAAATCGATCCAAATGGATTTAGTCTGTGTATAGTTCTCCATCACTTCTTTGCCATTCTCGCGCCCAAAGCCAGATGCTTCGTAGCCTCCAAAAGGAACAGAAACATCTTTGTTGTAGAAAATGCCAAAGAAAGCATTGGCGATCGCACTTTCTCAATCTGCATCCGCAAAGACAATGTTGGCAGACTTGCCACCTAATTCCATTGTGGTTTTTTTCAGCGTATTAGCGTTGATATAGAGTTGGGCTTGCTTAATTGGCGGAGTGGGAAGTAAAGTCGTGGTACTGAAAGTTGAAGTCATCGTGTTTTCTCCATAAATTGATTTTCAAACCGATGTCGATCGCTTTTAGTTCCGATGCGATCGTTTGGCATACCAGGCGTGAATGAGAAGGGTCTGGAAGAACAATACAGGCGTGTCAAATCCGCTCGATGCAATAATGGCTGCAACTTCAGGCGGAGGTATAATAGCGGCATCCCGCCCATAGGAGGCGAGAAATTTCTCAATTTCCTCGGCAGGCGTTTCAGAATATCTCAGCATCCGCACCCAAACTTTTAAAAGGCTTTGGTAAGCTGAGCTAGACATATCAGAAGCTAGATCGGAACTGACTAAATATCCATCGGGGAGAAGACGTGCAGCAATTTGACGAAAAAAGTTGCGCCGTTCCTCCTGCTGGGTAAAGAAATGAGAAACCAAAAGACAGGTTGCAGCATGAAAAGGGTCTGACGCGGGAAGTGAATTGAGATAACCTTCGTGAAATGTGCAACGGGATGCGATCCCATACTCCTCGGCTTTCTGACGGCAGATGTCTAGCATCGCTGTCGCAGGCTCTACCGCAGTAAACTGCCACTGGGGAAAATGTTGAGCTAGGTAAATCAATTCCGTGCCAGTTCCCACACCGACGCAGAGAATTCGTGCCTCGTCAGGAAGTTCAGAAAGCACCATGGAGATCGACAGATCGAGTCCATTGCGCATCGGAGTCAATTTAGCGAATCGCTTGTCATAGTTGGAAGCGCGTTCTCGGTCAAAAACAATGGTTGATTCTTGGTTGTTCATGGTAATAAATGAGTTAATGAAATATGCGCTCGATGTTCGCGTTTTACCTGTTTACTGCGATCTCTCGTGCCTTGCTTGCCCATTATTAGACATCTGGTGCTAGCTGCATTTACTTAAAAGAATTTGATGATCGACGGCCAAAAAGGCGATCGCTCATTAGCTAGTTGTGTATCCACCATCAATAACCAAAGGTTGTCCAGTGATGTAGCTGGCAGCATCAGAACAAAGAAACACAACAGCTTGAGCGACTTCTTCTGCCTGAGCAATGCGACCCATCGGCACTATAGCTGCTAAATCATCAGCCGTGATCTCCATCTGGTTAAGGATGCGATCGAGTCCCTCAGTCGCAATAGCACCAAGATTAACCGCATTAATCCGAATGCCTTGCTTGGCGTAGTCAAGTGCTGCCGAGCGCGTCAGTCCCATGACGGCATGTTTACTCGCGACATACGGAGATGCCCCTGGAAACCCAATTAACCCTACTGTCGAGGAAGTATTGACGATCGCGCCAGCTCCTTGAGATAACATCTGCTGGATTTCATATTTCATGCACAAAAAGAGTCCCCGCGCGTTAATTGCCATCAGTTTGTCAAAATCTTCGCTCGATTGTTTGTGCAGGGGTTTTTGAGGTGACTCTATGCCCGCATTATTGAAGGCACAGTCGAGTTTCCCAAACTTTTCCACAGTGGTTTGCACCAGTGCTTTAATCTCGGCTTCGTTCGAGACATCAGATCGAACAAACAAACAGTCAACCCCAGCATTGCGAAGTTCAGCCTCGGTTACTTTACCTTCTGGTTCACGTCGTCCTGAAAAGACGATTTTTGCCTCAGCAAGACCGAGCGCGAGTGCCGTGGCTTTGCCAATTCCTGATGTTGCTCCTGTAACTAAAGCAACTTTATTTTTAAGCATCATCGTATTTACCTTATTTTGTGAAAATAGTTGTATTGATTTGAGTGTAATGATTAATAACCTTCAACTTCTTTCAGATTCTTACAACGATTTATCAGATTCTTATGGTGAAGCACGAACTTGCTTGAGTATTATTTTCCAACGTCCAAACGTCGATGGCTCTCCAACACAATTTTTTCCTTTCGCGATCGTTGTTGCTAGTTCTCGCCCGAGAGTCGAGGGGCGCAATCAGGATTGATATTTTTAGCAGCACGATTTAGCAAAGTGCGTTGCCAATTCGGTGCTAACAAGGGACAACTTGCCAGTTCAACCGCTGCTTCTCGGTTGTTCAAACCGTGGTGCATGATTTGGTTTGCTCGTGCGATCGTCCACTGTGGAAAGGGGCGATCGCGCAACACGAGTTTTATCCCTGCCTCAACCGCGCCTTCTTTCAGCACACGGAAATACCAACCTGTCCGTCCAATGTCCTGAACTTGCGCGATCGCCAGGAGGGGTAGTGTTCAGCCGCGTACACCAGCACTGCTTTTTCAACACCGCCATGACGTTTGAGATCGGCTTGACCGTCTCCAGCTAAGTTAGTACTTCCAAGCCAGATCCTTCCTTGAACTGGTTCTTTGAAAAATCCAGTAGACCAGGGACGATCTATTGGTTCTAGTGCATTTGCAATACCAAGTAATTTGGGCAGTCCAACCTGAATTGAAAGAATTTGGGCGACCATTTAGCCCTCCGAGTAAAACACGAATATCGACAACATTAGAGCGGATAAAGACTTCTTCAAACCTCGGTTTATGAACATCTGTGTCCTCCCATCTTGCTCCTGGGGTTAGCATCTAAATAGTTAGATACCTAAAGTATACAAATAACTTGACACTCAGGCAATTTGTTTTACCGATTAAAGCTAATCTTCAACGTCGAGCTTCAGTAAGCCAGAGTAATTAAAACAAATGATACAAGCATATAAAAGTTTTAATGAATGGCACATGACTGCTGTAGGATCTTTTAAAAAAAATTATCGACTTGCCTGATAGGCAATATAATGAATTAAGTTGCTCAATAGAAAACTTATGGAAAATTTGCTCGAGACCCTTCTCAAGTCTGAATTAACCAAACTAGGACAACAGTTACGCACTTTAAGAACTGAACGGGGTTGGACTTTAAGCGAACTGAGCGAACAAGCAGATGTTTCTGAGGCATACTTGTCACGCTTAGAATGTGGCGAACGACAACCCTCACTGGCAGTTCTGTTTAACTTGGTACGGGTATATGGAGTTTCACTGCCCGACCTATTTGGCTCAACTTCAGAAAACTCAAAGCCAGTAGCTCCAAAAGCTTCGACGGGTGTTGTGATTCGCGCAGGCGATCGTCTGCTTCAAGAAGGTAATGGGCTGCGCTACACTTCCCTGGCTGGTGGGAACCATCTCGCTGATTTGCATCCACTTAGAGTAATCGTGCCTATCGATCGACCAGCAGAACATCACTATCAGCATAGCGGTGAAGAGTGGCTCTATGTTCTTTCTGGTCAGTTAATCCTGACCCTAGTAGGCGAGCAGTTTTTACTCAATCCACGCGACGCAGCTCATTTTGATGCGTTTCTCCCACACGATATCTCTGCGACTGGAGAGCAAGACGCTGAGATTCTTCTGGTTGCCTGTACCCCCACACGGTCTTTATTGAAAAGTTACCTTACCGAGAAATCATGAGAATCCACTATTTACAGCATGTTCCCTTTGAAGGATTGGGCAGCATTTCGACTTGGATAACTGAGCAAAACTATTCGGTATCCTTTAGTAAACTTTATGCGGACGATTTCTTACCGACTGTAAATGATTTTGATTGGTTGATCGTTTTGGGCGGGCCCATGAATATCTACGAGGAGGATCAGTACCCCTGGCTAATCGCCGAAAAACAGTTGATTAAGCAGGCGATCGCGAAAGATAAAATAGTGCTTGGTATTTGTCTGGGATCACAACTGATTGCGGATGCTCTAGGTTCAAGAGTGTATTTAGGTGAACATAAAGAAATTGGATGGTTTCCAATCAAAACAGTAGAAGCAGTTCAGCAATCCAAAGGTCTTGAATTCTTACCCTCAGAACTGACCGTTTTTCATTGGCATGGGGATACGTTTGAGTTGCCAGAGAAAGCCATCCGTCTTGCCTACAGTGAGGGCTGTGCCAATCAAGCATTCCTTTACGGCGACAAGGTGCTTGGCTTGCAATTTCACTTGGAAGTCGATCGCCAAGGTGTACAGCAAATGATTGAGAATAATTTATCAGAATTAGTTGCAGGGAAGTATGTTCAGAGTTCCGAGGAGATGCTTTCCGCAAATAAGAATTTTGCAACGATACAAGGAGTTATGTACCGTTTCCTTAAAATGCTCTCATGCCACCATCGAGGTTGAGGCGATCGCATCTGCTGGGATGACTAAATCGCGGAATTTCTCCATCCACTGCTCCGTTTTAGATCGTATTGGCAAGTTAAAATACGGTTACTTGTGGTATGCAGGGACTAATTATTGGCGATCGCTCTAGAATCTCGATCGAACATTACAACCTTTAAGGTAGCTTTTGATTGCTTGAGTACTTGCAAGTGTAGATTTCGACGAAATACTCTAGCGGTTGTAGTAGTTTGTCGATCGTTGGATCATCAGATTTAAGTATGCCGCGCTCGCTGCTCCAGCAGTGCCTCCACCATTCAGGATTGCGATCGCAAAGTGCTTGCAGTAAATGCGAATAGGAATCGTCAAATGCCTCGTTTAGGCTAGGCTTACCTGCTAATTCCGGCTTCTGGCGCAGCTTGCCAATGGCAAGGCAACAGAGTCGTAGGTAGGATGTCATTTTTAGCTGTCGTGGTATCTCGGTCAGCAGCTTAGTTCTTGCATAATCAAGCAAATGAACAACCTCTTTGTCGAGGTCTGTAGAGCAAAATTCAGTGGTTTGGGTTGTGGTTAACATAGTTCAAGTCCTCAGTTGTTCGCTTTGAATGTTTGAATGAATGAGCCATCACAACTTCTCTAAAGTGTATGAAGTTCCAATGCTTAAATGCTTTTAGATTCTTATGGTGTTAGCGAGCCTATTTTGGTGTGATTCGACGGGAACCGATCGAGGAATTGCGCTTTTATTTACCGTGAGCGGATTGATTGTGACGGTAATGGCAATGCGGTAGTTTTAAAGTATGCCTTCGTTACCTAAGCTAGGGTAGCCTGTCGAGCATGTCGGACAGCGGTTTAGGTTGTGAGGCAAATGGTGAATGGCTAGAGTTGAGCGTTTGCACATTGAATTTGTTACCAGGAGTCAAAGCATCAGCCTGCCTAATCATCAGGTCTTGCAAGGCTAAAGGTATAGCATTGTCTTCAGTGCAGCGGATGTATGTGCGTGGCACGCGCCCCCAACGCTTAGGCGTTCCCCTGGTGTCGGCAGCTAAAAGACTCAAGGGTAGGTCAGGGGTCAGACTATGAGCATAAGGAAGAAAACCCTCCATCGGAACGTCGTTATAGAAAATTTGGCGAAGCTGTTTTAGATAAGTTAGGTTGGTCGATCGCAAATTAAGTCGAACCGCGCCGATTTTGGCAGAATCGCCAACAATAGTCTTGCTTTGACGCGATTGAGCAGATGCAGCCTCACACAGTTTATTGTAGGCAAGGAGACTTGGCAGTTCTGTCGGGCAATAAGCGCTGAGATAAAGGGCTTTGCCCTAGCTATTAGCTCTTAGCCGTTAGCTTTTAGCTCGATCAAACATAGTCTTGAACTATGCCTGATCGTAGACACCGTAAAGACAGTGGGGTCTTAAACCCAATCGCGCTTTTAGAAGTTAAACCAAGGCTAAAAGCGCAGCGCTTCGCGCAGATCGTCGTCTTACGACGACTGGGACGCGGTAGCGTCCGCAGCTGACAGCTAAAAGCTTTTTTGATAAACAAGTCGGTCGATGAGATCTGGCAGCTTTTCACCCAGTTGAGTGATTACAAGTCCGCCCATGCTGTGACCTACAACAATAACCTTGCGGTCGGTAGCCAAGGCACGTACTGCTTCGACTGCGGCATTCACATAATCCGTGATGGCGATCGCTTTGAGCGGTGACTCCTCAGTTGAGAACACAGCTAGATCTTGCTGAAGATATGAGGCAGGAAACTTGGTGTTGAGTCCATGCCCAGGCAGGTCGATCGCAACAACATGGTGGCCCATACCTGTAAGTAAACTGGATACTTTATTCCAATGTAGCGATGAGTGCCACGCACCATGAATGAGTAAGATAGCTTTCGATCGCTCATCATTCCAATGCTCGCTGACCCTGATTTGAATGCTTGCGGGCATGAGCAGTTAGACTAACCGAGTAACTCCCCTGTAGCCAACCAGTAGGCACACACTTCTCCCAATCGTTCTTTGGCAATTTGCTCGTATAGCTGGCTTTCCTCAGCAGTCAGGATGTCGTGCCAGCGACCATTTGTCCCCTTGTAGATAAACGTTTCAGCACCTCCCTCCCAGACGATGCCACCAAGTGGAGTACTTTTATCTGCGTGCTGCTTCATATAATTGAAGCTACAATGTTCGAGAATTGTCTCCCACTGGGATTTATCAATGGGGATTTCTAAAAACTCAGTAATCCGCTGAATCTGCTGGGGCAGATCCTGCTTGAGCTTCGCGAAATGAACTAATAGAACATTCGGCAGGTGTCTAATCTTCCACCAAGACCGAACGTTGTCCCAAAGAGAATAAAAGGGGTATCCATCTTGCTCCAGCCAGTCATGAAAGTATTGCTGAACTGATGCAGGTGGCTTCTCAATGGGAGGCCCTACCCGCTTACAAGGGTAGGTTTTTTACCAAGGTGTGAGTAAGGACTCAAAAAGAGTGTATGAGTAGAGTCAGAACCAAAAACAACCTCACACAGATGAAATTAAATCAACATCTCAAAGATTGGAAACAAATTGTTAGTTGTAGATTTCCTCATTTGAGCCTACCGCAAGTTAATGGATTAGCAACATGGAGTTTTGGAATGGTTATGACCCAATCAAGCAGTCTGACAAGAGTTTCTCATCTAATTGCCAAAATTAACACTGAACAAGACAATGTAATAGTTAGTGCAGACAGAGGATTATATGCCGATTGGCTATATAAAAAGATTGTGGAATTAGGCTGGCATCCATTTTTGAGAATCAATCATCAAGGTCACTACCGACTAGCAAAGTCATTTTCATGGCAGCCTTTGGCTACAGTAGTTCCTTCTACTGGTATGAGTTGGTCAGGACAAGTAACTTGTTTTAAAACTAATCCCATTGATTCTACTCTTTTGGCTCGATGGGATGATGGTTATACTGACCCCTGGCTAATTCTGACTGATTTGAACCCACTTGATGCTGATATTGGTTGCTATGGATTTCGCTCTTGGATTGAATGCTCTTATCGAGATGTTAAAAGTGATGGTTGGCAATGGCACAAAACTCGTCTGAGAAACCCAGACCCAGCGGAGCATCATGGGCTAGCTATGGCAGTTGCTTTGCTATGGATGGTTACACTCGGTGGCGAACCAGAAATTTCTAGTAATGAGCCATTAATTAGCGATCGCTTTTCATCATCTCAATCTACTCCTACTCGTCAAATATCTTGTTTTCTTAATGGTTTGTTAACTGTAGTAGCGCAATTATATGCGAAGCGTTATCCTTTAGGACTCAACGGTCAATCTATCAGTTTTGGTCGTTTGTTTCCTTTACCTCTGAGTTATTTCAACGATTTAGCTTTTTCTAATTCTTCCTGATTGTAAAAAACCTACCCTTGTAAGGTACCACGGTGGCACTCAGCTCACCTTGTATGCGATCTTGTATTGAAGCTGGAACGAATAACAAAGTGCTTCGGTCTTGGCTCATTATAATACCTCTAAGGGATTGTATCGCGATCGCAAGCACTCGCCATACAATCCTCTTTCTGCGATCTAGGTAAAGCAAACTTAGTTCTTGTAACTAAATCGCTATCAGTGTTTGCATAAATTCAATATATAAAATTGACTCTAATTTATCGCCCACTGAGAGTTGAAACTTCTACTCAGTAAAGCGATTGATGAATCAGTCTATCAATCGATGGAAGGTTGACTCAAACTAAAGTTGGAATTCAAAACCAGACCAAGAATAATCGTGAGAGTAAAATAGGCAGAAATGGGCAAAGTCGGTGTATCACACATCGCAATCAGGAATTTTCATACCTTGGTTTTTTCTTAGCGATTCTAATCATAATCAACTATATTGATAAAGTTCCCTGAAATAGGATGAAAATCAACAAGTTAAACAATCTTTAAATTCTCAACAGTTTGATACTGTGAAAAAACAAGGTACTAGTGATCAATTACTCTCCACTCAACCAGGCGATCGCACTTCTAATCCATTCTTCCACATTAGGATTTTTAAGTAGTAAATTATCTTGGCTTAAGGCAGCAATAACCTGCTCTATTTCCTCATTGGTGTAGCCCAAAGCTAACAACGTCATCTCTAGATCTTCTTTGATCTCAGGTTGGGGAGAAAAGACTGCTTCAGGTTGTTTAATTTCCATGCCCGATATTTTCCGCCATTGGGCTAGTTTGGTTTTTAATTCTAAGGCAATTCTTTCGGCGGTTTTCTTGCCCACACCAGGGGTTTTGGTTAAAGCAGGTATATTACTAGTAACAATTGCCCCAACTAGATCTGAAATGCCCAAAGTATCAATCAGGGCGATCGCCAACTGCATTCCAATCCCGCTCACTGCGGTTAACTGGCGAAATAAATCTCTTTCCGCTGCGGTAGGGAAACCATAAAGAATTTGCTTGTCTTCCTGAATCTGGAGATGGGTAAATACTTGAATTGGCTCATCTGCTGACCCATCTAGTTTCTGGGCAAAGCGTGTCGAGATCTGCATCTCATAACCAATATTGTTCACATCCAAAATCAAAAACAGGCGATTTTGAGTTGTTTTAGTAATTTCTACTTTCGTACCCTTGAGGTAACTAATCATTAAAGTGACTCGGTATAGCTAAAATTAATTGACTGATTCTTATTTTGCAAATTATTGCCTATTATTAAAACGTCTGGGTTGAATTAGCTTTTAGCTCTTAGCTCTTAGCTCTTAGCTTTTAGCCATCTGTAGTTTAAAGCAATTTCTATTTCCTGACTTTCACGACACAATAAAATCAGTAAAAAGATTTGAAAACTAAAAACAAACTCTACTGCTAGCCAATTCACATTAAACCCAATATGCCTAATCATCTACAATCAACCCAAAGTCTTTACCTACAGAAGCACGTTGATAATCCAATTAACTGGTGGTATTGGTGTGAATCAGCTTTGGAAGAAGCAAAACGAGACAATAAGCCAATTTTCCTTTCTATTGGTTACTCTAGCTGTCACTGGTGTACGGTAATGGAAGGAGAAGCATTTTCTAACCAGGCGATCGCCGATTATCTCAATAATAACTTTCTGCCGATTAAAGTAGACCGCGAAGAAAGACCAGACATTGACAGCATTTATATGCAAGCGTTGCAAATGATGACTGGACAAGGGGGTTGGCCGTTAAATATCTTTTTAAACCCTGAAGATCTAGTGCCTTTTTACGGCGGTACTTATTTTCCTGTTGAGCCAAAATATGGTCGTCCTGGATTTTTAGAAATGCTTCAGTCCATACGCCGTTTTTATGACCAAGAACCAGCCAAGTTGCTGGCTTTTAAAAGCGAAATCCTCAGTAATCTTCAGCAATCGGCAACTCTACCTGCTAATCGAGAGGCAAGTTTAGACCGAGAATTACTTAACCAGGGTATAAATGCTAATACCGCAGCGATTCAACCAAATGATTTTGGTCGTCCCAGTTTCCCGATGATTCCTTACGCGGCGATCGCTTTACAAGGTAGTAGATTAAATCAAGAATATGATTACAATACTCAAGCATTATCCCAACAACGCGGTTTAGATTTAGTCACAGGGGGGATATACGACCATGTAGCAGGGGGATTTCATCGCTATACCGTAGATAATACTTGGACAGTACCTCATTTTGAAAAAATGCTCTACGATAATGGTCAAATTATCGAGTATTTGGCTAATTTATGGAGTAGTGGAGTACAGCAACCCGCCATTGAAAGAGCGATCGCGGTCACAGTGCAATGGCTCAAGCGAGAAATGACTCATCCCCAAGGTTATTTTTATGCTGCTCAAGATGCCGATAATTTTACTACTCCAGAAGCAGTTGAGCCAGAAGAAGGCGATTTTTATGTTTGGAGCTATCAAGAATTAGAATCTTTACTCAGCGCTACAGAATTAGCCGAATTACAGCAAGAATTTACAGTTACCCCAACGGGAAACTTTGAAGGCAAGAACGTCCTACAACGCTTATCCGAGTCAAAATTAGCAGATAGTCTGGAACAGGCATTAGGTAAACTATTCACGGTACGTTACGGACAACCTGCAAGCGAAATAGCGATCTTTCCTCCAGCGAAAAATAACCAAGAAGCCAAAACCAACAACTGGTTAGGACGTATTCCTCCTGTTACCGACACGAAAGCGATCGCAGCTTGGAATAGTCTGATGATCTCAGGATTGGCTAGAGCCTACGGTGTATTTAAATCACAATCTTATTTAGATTTAGCTACTCAGGCAATTCAGTTTATCCTGCAAAACCAGTGGCTAGACGGTAGATTACAACGGCTAAACTATGATGGTGTGGCGACAGTACCCGCTCAGTCAGAAGACTATGCCTTATTGATTAAAGCTTTATTAGATCTTCAGGCTGCTTGTCCAGAAGATCCCCAGTGGTTAGAACACGCCTTAAGAATTCAAGGGGAATTTGATGATTTACTCTGGAGTATCGAACAGGGGGGTTACTACAATAATTCTACCGATGCAGGGAAAGAGTTGTTGGTCAGAGAACGTAGTTACATGGATAATGCTACTCCTGCTGCTAATGGTATTGCGATCGCTAATTTAGTTCGTCTGTCTTTATTAACCGACAATTTAGAATATCGAGAACAAGCACTGCAAGGACTCCAGGCATTTAGTTTAGTCATGGAAAAATCGCCTACAGCCTGTCCTAGTCTATTCACCGCCTTAGATTGGTGGCTGCATGGTACAAGTGTTAAAACCACCAGAGAACAGATAGAACAATTAAGTTCTCATTACCTACCTACCACCGTCTACAGAGTTGAAGCGGAATTACCAGCAAATAGTATTGCTCTAGTCTGCACCAGTTCATCTTGTTTAGAGCCTGCAACTACTATGGAGCAAATATTAGAGCAAATCAATCAGGTAAATCAAAACTGAAAAAATATGGAACACCAATATAGACCGACATAGGCCATCGCAATCATAGTTAGTAAAGTCCTCTGTTAAAATTAGCTAAAATTAGCCGTACATATACTATTAAAAGGTTACTAAAATGACTTTTGAGGAGATACAAAAAATTATTGAGGGTATGCTTGCTGTTCAGCGAAATATTCAAGATAGAGATTTGCGTCTTCAGGAGAAATTAGATCGTGTTGCCGAACAACAGCTTAAAAGCGATCTCAAGCTGGAAAAATTAGCCCAAAATCACATTGAGAGCGATTATAAACTAGATAGACTCTCGGATAAAATAGACAATTTGACGGACAATATTAACAATCGTAATTATAGTTAGTAACTGACGTTACGTAAAAGTTATCAGATAAGGAAATTTAAACTTTACTGCCTCTAGCTAGCCAGCCAAGAAAGGCACTGACAACACCTGCAATAATCACAAAAGCGGTTTGTCTCCAGTTTTTCAATTCGCCAAATTTCTCAGTAATCTCAGGAATTTTGTTAGCAGAAATTTCGACATTGGAAAGACGTTTCTCTAAACCTTTTACTTCGACATGGAGAGCTTTAAGATCGCCTTTAAGCTCGCTAATATCTTGTTTTAATTCACTTTTGGTATTATTTAGATCTTGTTTGAGTTCTGATTTAGTTTCATCAAACTTACGATCTAATTGATTGAAGCGATCGCTGATGAATTGTTTTAACTCTTGAATTTCAATGTTGTTTGTGGTTGTCATTGGTATAATCAGAATTGAGGTTATCAATGATCTTTGGAGTTTTTAGACCCTACATCTACAAACTCCTACCAATATTGTAAGACGAGCGCTCAGTTATAAAAGATATCTTAAGGGACTAGATCGCCTGCGATCGCGTTGCAGACGATCTCTTTTTAAGAAGGTAGATACGAGAATACTATCTAACATTTTTTATTGAGAAAATTGGGACGACCATTTAAAAACCGTAGATCTTAATTTCGACTAACTCTCGATCTAAAAATGATGCTTTGACTTGACGCTTGGAATTATCTGAGTCGATCCAGATACGATGTTCAATCGCGCCATTATTTACAGTTTTTGTTTGCTCTCCTGGAAATCCTAATATTGCTTGTACATCACCAAGATAAACAGGTTTAGGAGATGTAATAGATTTTTTTGCTTCATAAAACTCTTTTTTCAGGCGATCTATGTCTGTTTTTTGCAGACTACCACATGCAGCATAGGAAAATTTGTCTTCGCAAGCTAGATTTGCCTGAGCTACTTGAACATATCCACAGCTTAAAATAATAGAAATTGATAGGGGCAATAGTTTTTTGAACAGCATTATGTTTAACTCTAAGGAACTCTCTCAAGAGTCGTCTTAATGCTGAAAATAAACTACGATTAGACTCACACAGCCTATAGTTAGCCTAAGCTATGCAAAGTGTGACAATAATCCTTGTCATTCAATAATTTACAGACTTTGTAAAATAAAATTATCTGAATAATAATTGCTCTAATGTTTTCTACCGAACAACTGTCCCACCGATACACTTTAGAGGAATATCTAAACTGTACAAACATTAGCCATGACAGCCTATACGAATTAGAAAACGGTCAAATACGCTCTATGCCTCCAGAATCCTGGCAAAATCTGCAAATCATTATGTATTTGATTACGGAGATTACCAAGACTATTCCCTATCAGCAAGTTACTAATAAGGCAGAAATTATTATTAGTGGCAGTAGAGTTACTGCTAGAGTACCCGATTTAGTTGTTCTCACCCCAGAAGGTGTAGCAGAATTGGCAGCATATAAACGCTCGACTATCATTCTGGATATGCCACCTCCTTTATTGGTGGTAGAGGTGGTTTCTCCTGGCAAGAAAAACCGCGATCGCGATTATCGATATAAAAGATCGGAGTACGCGGCTAGAGGTATTACTTATTACTGGATTATCGATCCCCAGGACAAGAAGTTTATTTGCCTCGAACTAAATGATGGTTTGTACGAAGAGATAGTTTTTGGTGATTCTCAAGATGTAATTTCTTTATCTTTCCCGTTTGAATTAAAAATTGAATTTGCCAAGATATTTTTTGAATAACTTTAGAGAGGAGAATGATGACTCAAGATTTCTCTGAATTACCACCATCTTTGCCTATACCATTAGATGATGGAGCAAGCGATCGCCTTTTCGGCAAAAACCTTCCTCATGTCTTCCTTGCCTCTACTTCTGGTAACCAAATAAATCTCGCCGAGATTAAAGGCAGAATAGTACTTTACTGTTACCCCATGACAGGACAACCTGGGGTCAAACTCCCCGCAGATTGGGATTTGATTCCTGGCGCTAGAGGATGTACTCCTCAATCATGTAGTTTTCGAGATCACTATCAAGAGCTTCAAGCACTTAACACTCAAGTCTACGGAGTAAGTACACAGAAAACTTCCGCTCAATTAGAAGCACAACAACGCCTTCATTTACCATTTGAACTTTTAAGCGACCTAAATTTTAAATTGACGACAGCATTGGATCTGCCAACTTTTGAAGTAGAAAACAAGCGCCTAATGAAACGATTAACTTTAATCGCTCAAGCAGGAAAAATAATCAAAGTGTTTTATCCAGTTTTTCCACCCGCTCAAAATGCTCAGGATGTTATTGATTGGTTAAAGAAAGAGAAATCAACGCATTGATTTTTAGATGGTCTGGATTTGGACGATCACTTATTCAACTAGCTCTCTAGTGATCGCGTCCTCAACTTTGACAATCTTGTAACCCTGCTTTTCCCATTCAAATAACTGTTCGATAACTCGTAATTTAGCGTGTTCTTGTTTATCTCTACTCTCATTTAGAGATTGACCTCTATTGTCACCGATTGGGTTATATTTGGCTTCATCATTGCCAGTTCTCTTGTTCCGAATTGAACCTCCTAATATAATTTTCATGATCAAGTCTGTTGATTCTGAGACTGATAATTCTTTCATGATCTAGTTTTAATTTTCTGAGCTTATATATTTTTTTTTAATATTATATATTACTCGTATAAAACATAGTTGCATATTAGATAGATTAAAGGTAAGCGTGATTACATCTCACCTCGAATATTTAATTTAAAGTTACCTCAGTTATCTTTTTTAATCGCCTCTAACGCTGCTTTAATCAACTGAAAATACGGTGATTGAGTCACATCTACCTGTTTTGCCACATCTCTAGATTTACCTAATAAGCCAGTGCGATCGCCTTGACTAACCGCTAAGACATTACCGCGATCGTTCCTGATTCTAAGTTCTTTAGTAGTTTTACTGCATACATATATTCTGCCACTATGAGTAAAGACAGCTTTTTGCACATTACTGTTTTTACTGTTTTTACTGTTTTTAATGGGTTGATTGGTAGGAGCGATCGCTTTACTGGGTTTTACTTGAGACAGTTTGACTCCTACTAATTCCAGTTCGATATTAGTATTGCCTTGCCAATGGTTTTCTTTTAGCTTGTAGGCAATATCTAAATGTTCTGGTAGAGGACAATATTCTCCCCAGCGCCAAGCTAGTGCTTTAATTTGGGTAGCAGAACCAGCTTCTTGTAGAGTTAGCTTTAAATGAGTCTGAGTTTTACCGATCGCTCTTTGCTCGATGACTCTGACATTAGGTGTCCAGAATACGGGGGTACTATTACCAATTCCCCAAGGTTGTAAGCTTTCGATCTGCTGATAAAGTTCGTAATTAACCTGTCCTAAACTGGCTTGAGCATCTATTTTGACCAGAGGTTTGAGATGTTCTACTTCCAGACATTTATGAGCGAATTCACTCAGTCTTTTGGTTACGAGGTCAAGATTATCCGCGAGGAAACTAAACCCGCCTGCTGCACGATGACCACCATATTTACCTAATAAGTCACTGCAATAGTTGAGAGCATCAAATACATTAAATTCATCAATACTTCTGGCGGAACCGCGAATCATTCTGGGGGAGGGAGGTCGATCTTTATTTTTTTCTTCTTCTATTTCTTCGTGATCTTCGTAAGTGCCAATAAATACAGGCACACCATAGCGTTCCACCAGGCGAGATGCCACAATCCCGATCACACCATGATGCCAACCTGCTGCTACTACTACTAAAAGGCGATCGCTTTGCCAGGGAATTGGGGTATTTTCTACCAGCGCGATCGCTTCTTGTTCGATTTGTTCGCATAGTTGACGGCGTTTTTGATTGATCTGCTCACACTGCATTGCCCTTTCTAGAGCGATCGCAGGGTCATCGGTGGTTAATAATTCAATTACCATTTGCGGATCGCCAATTCGCCCCACAGCATTGATTCTTGGCCCTAAACGAAAGCCGATATCATCTGGTTTGAGTTGTTTTTGGGCTTCGTCAACTCCTGCCACCTGGATTAATGCCTGAATCCCTAATAATTGGGAATTAGGTAAGGCGCGTAAACCTCGTTTGAGCCAGCGACGATTAACCCCCACCAGAGGAGCGAGATCGGCAATTGTTCCCAGGGTAAATAGTTCCATAATCGGATTGGTTAAACCCTTTAGTTTGCCTAGACTTTGAGCGGTGGCGATCGCCAAGATATAAGCCACGCCGACTCCTGCTAATCCTTTATAGGGAGAAGCATCACTTAATAACTTCGGATTAAGGATGGCATCGGCGGGGGGAAGTTTTTCTGGTAAGTCGTGATGATCGGTGATAATGACGCTTAAACCAAGCTCTATAGCTCTTGCTACGGGTTCATAGGCAGAAATCCCGTTATCTACCGTCAGAATCAAACCTACGCCATTTTCGGCAAACTCTTCAACAATGCGATTATTAATGCCATAACCGTCTTTCATCCGACTGGGAATTGCATAATTAACGTTTGCCCCCAGATGTTTTAAAGCACGTAACAGTAAAGCAGTGCTAGTCATGCCGTCTGCATCATAATCCCCACAAATAGCGATCGCTTCTTCATCGGCGATCGCATTTTTAATTAACTCGACGCTGATGGCTAAATCGGTAAATTCATCTAAGGGAGAGGGTAAATTCTGCGATTCTGGCTCGATATAAGCATGAGCGCCTTCAGCCGTAGCAATATCACGGTTGATCATCACTTGTGCCACTAAAGGTAATAAACCAGTAGCGAGACTTAATTCTTGAGCTTTTTCGGCTTGTGGTGGGGCAATCTGCCATCTTTGGTTAGGCAGAAGTTTACGAGTAGGGGCAAGATCTTGCTCGATTTGGCGATCGCTCATTATGAGAATTAAAAATCTACATGGGCAATCAAGAGTATAGCAATCTTGGTGATTACTGATTAGGTGGGCATAAAGAATCAAGAAGGAGAAAAGGGATTGGGAAATTTACGAGCTTCAAATAAAGGCAAAGAGCCGTTGCTCAATGATGTACAGCAAGCGCAATTACATCAGGTGTTGACTAATCCTGCTGCTGATGGAGGACTGTGGAACGGTCGAAAGGTTGCCGAATGGATGAGTGTAGTAACAGGCAAGAAAGTTAGTCGAATGAGGGGATGGGAATACCTCAAGCAAATGGAATAATGAAGTCGTTGCTAATCATAGTCCGCGATCGCTATCTGAGTTAGAAGAGTTACTAGTGATTCGGTGTCAAAAATTATTAAAACAAAAAGATTTGGTCAAAGGATTAACTTGCTATCATTGGTGGCCGATGACTAGAGCAGTTTAATTCAACTGTTCATCCGTACTTAAGATTACCTTTGCTCAACTTTTAAATGTGTTGTATACCAAAAGGATTTAGCATTACTTTTTCTTTTGGTAAATTCTCGCTTGACTTAAGTTTTGAGGTTTGGTCTGCACTTTGCTGAGTTTATTTTTCAAACGTCGCTTCCGTTGAGAATTGATCCAGTCACTGATGCTATGGCTCATCGCACCAATTTCCAAACCAATTAAAAGTGCTATTGTTTCCCTAGGATATTTATTAATTAATAAATTTAGTTGACCTCGCACAAAAACCTGCCAATTCCAGGTAAAGCCCAAACAAAGTTGAGCGATCGCCACGCCTAAAGTGCTAATCAGGGTAATAAAAAAGAATAGATAGATCAACCGTACACAAGTACCGATAATTAACCCGTGGGAAAAGATGGAACGATGACGAAAGAATTTACGATAGGGAAGCCAAATACCGCGAATTAAACCCCAACGCTTGTATTGCAGCGAATGAATATCGAGATCGGGGCCAAACATCAGACCGCTAAATAAATATCCACAAGCTAAAATTAAGGTTAGTTCGGCGCTGCGGGTTGTGCCGTAGGTAATTCCTCCTACCCAGGGTAATAGCCGAATAGTAATGCGATCGTGTACGATTCCTGAAGGCATAATTCAGTGAGCAGTGGGCAATTAACTTTACATAAGTATGTTGTCAGGATAAGGGACTTTTCCCAAAATGGACAGTGGTCAGTGAAAAGTGGGGATAAAAACAAGACAATGACTTGCTCATACCAGAATAATGTTTTGAAGCAAGAGATTTTAGCGCAAAGAGTTTGATACTTTGGTAATCTTACTAGAGTGAATTCTTCAACGGGTGATTGGGTAATGTCTGATTCAACTGAGGGTAATAGTTTAGATTGGCTACATCGAGGTACGAGCGAGATTTTTCCCGATCGCCCAGATTCAGAGGATATAGCTGAAAACTTGAGTCAGCGTATTATTCAAAGCGATCGCCCTTTAAGAATCAAGCTAGGTATCGACCCCACAGGCACAGATATTCATCTGGGTCATAGTATACCTTTTCGTAAGTTACGGGCTTTTCAAGATGCAGGACATACCGCAGTAGTGATTATTGGCGATTTTACCGCCCAAATTGGCGATCCTACAGGCAAGTCTGAGGTGCGTCGTCAATTAACCCCAGAACAGGTCAAGGCGAATGCGCAAAGCTACCTCGATCAGTTGAAACCAATCTTGGATTTTGCTACTCCAGGACGCTTGGAAATTCGCTATAACTCCGAGTGGTTAAGTAAATTAGACTTAGCTCAGATCCAACAGTTACTGGCAACAATGACCGTAGGACAAATGTTAGCCAAAGAAGGTTTTGCCGAACGCTATAGCCAGTCAAAACCAATTTTTCTCCATGAGTTTTTATATCCTTTGATGCAGGGATACGATTCTGTGGCAGTCGAAGCGGATGTGGAGTTAGGGGGTACTGACCAAAAATTTAATATTGCTGTCGGACGAGATTTACAGCGACACTTTGAGAAAAAGACTCAGTTTGGTTTGCTGCTACCAATTTTACTCGGTACTGATGGAGTACAAAAGATGTCTAAGTCTTTAAATAACTACGTCGGACTACAGGAAGACGCTCTATCAATGTACTCGAAACTAGAGAAAACTCCTGATGATTTGCTTCAGGATTACTTTGAGCTTTTAACTAATATCGATCTAACAGAAATACCCAAAAACCCTAGAGAAGCCCAAAAATTACTGGCGATTGAAGTTGCCTCACAGTTTCATGGCAAGGAAGCTGCATTACAGGCACAGCAAACTGCTGAACAAATAGTACTCCAGGGAAATACTACGGGAGAAGATATTGCTGAATATTCCTTATCAAAAGTCGAATTTCCTGCCAAACTGTTCTACATTTTGGGTGCGAGTGGCTTGTGTAAAAGCGGTGGAGAAGGTCGCCGACAGATTCAAGGGGGTGCAGTCCGCTTAGAAGGCGATCGCCAAACTGATGTCAACCTAACCTTCAATTCCCCTGAAGATTTAACAGGTAAAGTGCTACAGGTAGGCAAGAAAAAGTTTATTCGCTTAGTTGACTAAGTATTTATTATTGGTGAAGCTTACAGCAGTTTTCAATTGATTAGACACATTAATTTATCGAAGTAATGGGTAATGGGTAATGGGTAATGGGTTCTATCCAACTGAAATTCGCTGTAATTTTGGGCAATGGCGTTTGAGTGTTTTGATAACTGGATTATCAATCATTTTTTGGCAGCCTGTGTTAAGCCATCAAACTGAAGCTGTACCAGTTGCCACTCAGTCAGAAGAAAATTTAACGCCAAAAAGCTCTACCTGTCCCAATAATCTCCCAGAATTAACTGCTTTATTGTTAAAAGATTTACCTGCTTATAGCAATCGAGTTATCCAACGAACTCAAAACCTTAATCAAGCTGCGGGAACTGAAAACTATATTGTGACTGCTAATAAAGCCGAGTTTGAACCCTTAACCTTGCCTCGTCTAAAATATGACCAAATCGGTCAAGATCCTGAACAAATCTTCTTTACAGTTCTAGAAAGACAATATATCGAGGGCAAAATAGTGGAGATTCAAACCTATCACTGGCTATTTTTGACTCAAACCCCTAGTGGTTGGCGTACTGTAATGCTATTTTCTCGCTTTGGCAATTCCCTTCAAGATATTCAAGATAGTCCGCCTGCACCACCAAGAGAAACAACTAACGGCATTATTGGTCGTGGCGTTCAATTATGGCTCAGAGACTGTCGCGCTAATACAATTAGATCGAGTTCATAATAATAGCTTCAAATAAAGTTTTTCCTACTACCTATTTGCGAAGCTTATCCTTTAGGACTACCTACTACCCACTTCCTACTTCCTACTTCCTACTTCCTATTTCCTACGACTATATATTTCGCGATCGCCAATTTTTTTAGCTAGCTTGTATTCCTGAGCTAAAACCTGTTCTAATAATAAATGCGCCGCAGGATGGTCTTCAATGTAGGGTGTATCTTCCCCTCCTCTGACAATAAACTTAGGCTTTTTGGCTAATATTTTGCTTAGTTCTGCTTCCGTAGAAACTGCTGCACCCTCGATATATTTAAAGAGATAATCCCTAGAAAGATTAGAAGGATGAGTTACTACCTTACTTAGAGGTTGAAGATCGCTTAGCCAGTAAACAAGCTGATCCTGCATCATATATACAGGCTTTTGTTCAGTATTATTCTGCTGCAAATAGTCAGCAATTTCGTATGCTAGACCATAATTTAAAGGTTTTCCTGCGTTAAAGCGATCGCCAATAACCTGATATTGAGTATAAATCGGCTTAACTGTAGCTAATAACCCCAAAGCAACTAAAGTCACTATCAACAAGCGACTTATTTTGGGTAATCTCGTCCAGAATAAAGCAAGAGTTAAGGCTAGTAGAGGAAAGATTTGAATACAGTAATGTTCATACAATTCTCCACCTCGAATAATTGAGATTACTGTACTAAATAAAAATACCTGCAATAAATTAAATTCTTGCTGAAGCTTCGATGAAGTTGTTTGCCAAACCTGATTTAAAATCCAGAAGATTAGGCAAGCAGCTAACAATTGTGTCCCTGTTTCCATCTGTCTTGCTGAACTAGCATGACTAGCATAGCTTAAAGGAGTTAACACCACTGAATTCAGCCAAATCGAACTGTCTCCCGTGACCAGGTAGGGAAGATAAGTTAATAAGATTAAGCCAAAGCTACCAAGACAATAGGCTATTATGCCTCGAAACTCTACCTTATGATGCTTAAATTTACTGTATAGCAGCCAAATTCCGACCCCAACTACCACGTAAGCCAAGTTAAGTCTGACTAATGCTGCCCCCGTCAGCAAAATGCCCCCAAGAAATAGCGCCCCAGGAGTCATTTTATGGGTAATGAGCCAAGCTAACGCCCCTAGAAGTAAGACACAGGCAACATGCTCGGTCATAGTAGCCTGTCCGCTATCGATCGCCGTTACCGTGAAAATCGTCATAATTCCCGCAAATATACCTGCGGAACGATTGCCAAGATATTTTCCAATTAAATAAACAAACCAGGATGTCAGAAATACGCATAGTGTCCCAGCAAGGCGAATGGCAACAATGCTTTTGCCCAACAAAACTATAAACAAGGCGTAAGCTGCAAATGCTAGAGGTGGTTTAATATCCCAAAGTTCCGTATAGGGAAGATGCCCATCAAGCATAGATTGCCCCATCAAAATAAAGGTGCTTTCATCCCAATTGACAACATCGACAAAATAGTAAGGAAAACGAACTAAAATACTAATCAACAAGAGACAAATAGCAATTGTCCACTGCTTTTTCATTACATATTTAACAATTACCAAAGTTAATCTTTAGCATTAGTTTGCTGCTTTTCCCTGTGGTTAATTTTCCACACCAAACCAGATATTAAATTAGTAATTATATGAGCAACGACGGGAACTACTAAGTTTCCTGTGACCAAAGCGCAGTATCCCAAGGCAAAACCGACGATCGTTGCCCACACCACATAGGGCCATTGTCCATTTCCGCTCAGATGTAAAACTCCAAACAGAACGCTCGAAACCACTACCGCAGCTAAATTAAACCCCAAGGCAGGTAACATCACCCCGCGAAACAATAACTCTTCGCTTAAACCAGGTAACAATCCTAACCAAATTAAGTCAGTCCATTCTAGCGGTTTAATTACTAGTTCAAGGTAAAAATCGGCGCTCTGACGATAGGCAGGCCAAAGACGATAAACAATACCACTGGCTAGAGTAATTCCTAGGGCTAAACCGATACTCCACAATAGAGCTTGAGGACTAAACTGAAACGATAATAGCTGCACTCCCCCTAACTTTTGCCAGATTTTAGCGATCGCCAATAAGAAAATGGCGGTAATGCCCATAAAGATCAGGATCTGGTTACGACTCAGGGGTTCTAGTTCGGGAGTTTTGGGGTTTACCACAGTTTTTATAAGCTTTGAAGATTAGATATAGCAGGATTTAAAACGCGAAAGTCGATTCCCGCACGACGAGCAGCGATCGCGCCTAAAGCTTCTAGATAAGAATTAACTTTCGTTATCTTGATGCCTAATGGTTCGGGAGTCACTTGAATTTTAGTTGTATTATTAGTCACAGCAATAATTTCTGCTTGCTCGGCCAAGCTGAGAATAGCACTCCCACCACAAGAACTATATGGTACTACCACCATATCTACCTCATCAGACCAAATGACATCATGGGAGTTAGAGGTTGTAGTAATAAACTGGGGTGCGCGACTCAAGCCCACCAACACGCAGGGGAGAAAGGTATAGCCCAACTCTTCCGCAGCAGCGCGGGGAGACACTTCTGGGTCAATTGCTAAGGGTAGTAAGGCAGGTGCATGGGCAGCAGGAATTTGAAACTGACGCACAATTAAATGAGAAATAACCGCTTCTGCACCAGCTAGATGATCTACTCCTGAACCATGACGGTAATTTTGGAGTGACTCACTCGTATCATCGGGAAAACGAGCAACTACGGCGATCGCTTCTGCCCCTCCTTGCTTAATTAGCTTCTCTGCTGCTCGGAGTAGGCTGCCAGGATTACCAATTGTTCCCCAACTTGCTCCAGAATCCGCAGTACGTAGTTCTACCTCTAAAGGAGCATCAGTTACTACATAGTCGGTTAAATCCAGCCCTAACGTTGCTCTGGTCGCATCTGCTGCCTGGAGATGCCTAAGACGTAATTCTGGTTCAATTGCGCTATCTAACAGCAAACCGATTTTGTTTTGTCTTACAGGGCGTAAACCCCAGTCTTGGGCAGCAAAACGATCTAACCCATAACCTTCGACATAGTAAGTATTATCCAAAGGCCAATAAAGCTGTGCGCCATTGAGAACGTTAGGATGAGTAATTAGGCGATCGCTAATTTGGGCGATCGCTCTGGCAACGGGAAGGGCATCACCCGCGTAACCACCGATAGCCGCACCAATCCCTGTAGGAACAATTAGCACAACCGTAAAGGGGGACATGATCTGATTTGCCACTAAAACTTAATTTCTCGTAACAATAGCTTCAACTGTTGCCGTTTGTTGTTCTCGATCGACTTTGGTAACTGCCCAACGAAGTGGTTGTCCTGACTGTTCTAGTCTGGCTTCAATCTCTTGCTTCAACTTAACTGGATTTTCTTGAAGATTAATTTCAGCGGTAATAAAGTGTGTAGTCATTAGTTTTACCTGAGCTATCAATACATATTTTCTGGTCTAAGATGCACCAATGGTAAAATATCAAGCAATAATTAATATTTTTTGATTATTTGTTCTTAGTTTTATATCTTCCTCAACATTTGACAATTGTTTCATCAAATCTATCTTTTAACTGGATTTGAGCCAAGCTAATTTACACTATGTCTATTGCTGATCGATTAATTTCCAGGACATGATCTCAGAAAATAAGCTTTGATAGCCTGTAACGTTTGGATGCAATCCGTCTTCTCCTAACTGAGTAGCGATCCAGTCTGTACCCCTAGATAGCCAAAGATCGAAAAGATCTAAATAAGGAATATTCCTGTGCTGACAAGCCTGTAAAGTTGCTTCTTTATAGCGATACTGATCTAAATGATTGTAATAAAGACAATCCATAAAAGGCATTTTTGCTTCATTTACTGGAGTCATACCGATAAACATCACAGGGCAAAGACTCTGTGCCATATCCAGCAGATAATCAACGTGCTGGCGAAAGCTGTCTAAATCCGTATACAGTCTACCCGTCGGTTTACCAACTCTTGCCGAATCATTTAAGCCAACCGAAAGTAAAATCAAGTCGGGAACACGATTACGTAGTTCACCTCGACAGTTAAACTCCTGTTCTAAGCGAATGGCAACCTGATTAACGCGATCGCCCCTCACTCCTAAATTATATAAAACGTGTCCTGCTCCATGGGGCGACATCCATTCCCGTCGCAGTCTTTCTACCCAACCACCACCAATATAATCACCATAACCATAAATCAAACTATCTCCCAATGCAACCACTTTTAAAGGCTGTTGACGCTGTAGCTTTTCGTGTAAAACTCGCTCATTATTGGTGACAAAGCTAGAGTTAGGACTAAGAATAGTCTGCATAAATGGATGAATTGATAAAAATTAAAAATATTCAGCGTGTTTTCTCAAACAATATTTATATTTAGCAATAATAATACATAATTGTGACTCTGAGTTTGAAAACAGAGTATAGCCGATCCCCGAAAAAATGATTACTGATTATTTGCGAAGCTTATCCTTTAGGACTGATTACTGATCCAGTCTAAAATTCGATTCCATGCCCACCAGCAATCGCGATCGCCATTTTCTTCTTGACAGCTTGGGCTACTGATATAACCAACATGACCACCAGCTTTAGTTGAAATCAAATTTAAGGCTTCGTGATGACGACAGACGGTTTTTAGCTTAGGAATAATACTGGGGGCAAACATGGGATCGTCCTCAGCATAAAGAATGAGAGTGGGTTTCTCAATTTTGTGCAGAATTTGAAAAGGACTGCTAGCGGTATAGTATTCCTCTACTGAATCAAAGTTTAAACGAGGAACAACTAAGTGATGATCGAAACCCCAAATACTATTGACTTTTTCAATAACTGCTAGCTCAAAATCTTCAGGATGATATTTATTGATTTTAAGCACTAACTTCTTTAATTCTTTAGCGATCGCCTGTTCGATATATTTTCCTGTAGGATGTTGCATTAAGTAGGGCAAAGAAAGATTAGAGTCTAGATTAGGACAGATTACTGCACCCCCTGCCACCTCATCAGGATTTAGACCATTTTTCGCCAAAAATTGAGCATAATAAACTCCCCACAGAGCTAATTGTCCCCCCAGAGAATAGCCTGTAAACCAAAACGGCGCAGGACATCCTAAAGTCTTACTTTCTGCTGCAATACTGACAAAATCTTTACCCTCATTGATACCATCCGAAGTTAGTACCGAGGATAATTTGGCAGACTCTCCATGAGCGCGCCAGTCAAACAACACCACAGCATAATTTTGAGCATAGGCTTTTCTGCCGAGAATTTTGAGAAACCACTGATTATCTAGCGTTCCTGTAATACCATACGTACCGACAACTGTACCTCGCGGATTGGCGGGAATTGCTACCCAGCCAGCTAGGGGGACTTCTCCTTGAGTAAATACTACCTGCTGATAATTAGGCTCTGGTTCGCTAATAGTTTCTTGCCATATTTGGCTTGAGCGCTTCGCTACATAGATTGTCATCAGAAAACCATTGTCTAAAAACCAAGGTGGGGAATATGAACTATGCAGCATTAATTTAAGTCTGGAGCTTGCTTGTGTTGATTCTTTTAAGCTTACAGCTTATAGCTTAGAGCTTATAGCCGATAAATTTCAACCCAGCTAAGTAGGTGGGTGTAATTAAATTGGAAATGAGGTTAGGGAGTAACAAGTAACAAGTAACGAGTAACGAGTAACGAGTAACGAGTAATATGCGGAGCGGTATCCTTTAGGACAAATAGCTCTAAGGGTAGGGGTTTGATCAATTATTTTGCCTACCTACTTAATTAACTCCTAAGAAACAAATTAATCTAAGTCATAGTCAGAGTGAGATCACGGACAAATTTGCTAAGAGCGTTATTTTGGTGACTAGTTTGGGAATAATAACGGTGTAAACCCTGAAATATTTAGTTAATTTCTGCAAACAATGAATTTAATCAGAGTTTTTACCATCGCCAACAATGGATTTAAAGAAGTTATTCGCGATCGCATTCTTTATTTTATTGGCTTCTTTTCTTTATTGCTAATTCTGGCTCAAAGAATTGTCCCTGAAATTGCAGCGGGGACTCATGAAAAGATTTTGCTCGATGTTGGTATTGGTGCGATCAATATTCTCAGTGTAATCGTCGCCATTTTTATCGGCACGGCATTAATTAACAAGGAAATTGAAAAACGCACCTTATTAATGCTAATTCCCAAACCAATCAGCCGTGCTGAATTAATTTTAGGTAAGCATCTAGGACTTACTGCCGTGCTGGGGGTGATGGTTGCTATTATGATGGGAATTTATCTGGCTATGCTGAGTCTTTCCCAGATTAACTATCCCACAGGAGCATTAATTACTGCTTCAGTTTATTTGCTGCTCGAACTAGCCTTAATTGCTGCGGTGGCGATCTTCTTTGGCGTATTTACTAGCTCGATTTTGGCTACCTTATTTAGTTTCGGTGTTTATCTCATGGGACACTTCAGCGAAGATTTAGTTGAATTAGGTAAACTCAGCAAAAATGCCAGCATTGAGAGCTTAACCACCAGTCTTTATTTGGTGCTACCCAATCTTTCACGGTTAGATTTGAAAAATGAAGCTGTTTATGGTTTATTACCCAACTCAGGAGAATTGATCGCCCATGCCATGTATGGCCTACTATATACTGCTTTACTACTAATTATCTCCATCATGATTTTCGCTCAAAAAGAATTTTAAGTAGTTTTACTGAGCAAAAGTAACTACCTTGATACAATAGTTCTCAATGGCTTAATCCCTTGTTTAAATTTAACTATTCTTAGTTGCGACAAGAGCTATATTGATTAATTAGTCAATTGCTTGGCACTCAACTAGTGATTATAAATGACAAGAAGCATGAGCTTTTATTCAAGATTGATACTTGTTGCTCAAAACGAGATTATAAGTAAAAGTTTCTATAACAATAAAATCATTGAAGAAAGTTGACAGATATCATGAAGACAAACTTGTTGAATACACGCAAAATATCTAAGCAGCATTTGTCATTATGTTAGAAAGTTCTGGGTCGTTACAGCTACATTCAAAACCCGCACTCAGCAACGTGAATCTTCTTATTGTTTCAAATCAGTCGACATTTCAGGCGATCGCCAGTTGTTTAGACGAAGCAGACATAAGCTTTTGCGCCGATTTGATTAATCCAGATCAATTAAGCGATCGCCCATCTTCTAACATTTCTAACAAATATAGTGCAATTTGCTACGATCACACGGCAAATCCTCAAGACAACCAGATCGAATCCTTAATTAGTAAACTTCACTGGTGGTGCCATTTATATCCTGATACTCCTGTGATTTTAATTACAGACGTTTTGGGTGATGAAGCAGCAGCAAGATTAATTCAGTCAGGGGTCAATGGTTATGTACTCAGACATAAACTTTATCAATTACCTAGCACTTTAAAAAAATCTTTATTCGATTTTGCGAGTAACCAAGCAATAGTTAAGCAGCAGGAAGACTTAATTAAACAACAACAGTTTCAGCTTCAACAGCTACAGGCAGAAATTAAAATCCGTAGTGATGCTGAAAAAACTCAAGCCATCAGATTGGCACAGCAGCAGAAAACAATTGAGCAGGAGGAAAAAAAAGTACAACAGCTAGAAGCAGAGATTCAATCCTGGATTGAAGGAGAGGAAACTAAGCAAGAACATCTCTCTCACTTAAATCATGAGCTACGCAGTCCAATTTCTTCGATGTTGGGTTTTGCAGGAATGCTCAAAGAACAATATTATGGCGAACTCAACGAGCGACAGATGCGATATGTTAACGCCATGCTTAGTGTTGGTCAATACATGTTGGATTTAGTCAATAATTATCTTGATATTGCCAAGATCGACGCTAATAAACAAACCTTGGATTTAGAACGATTGGCGGTAGCAGAGGTTTGTCAGAATGCGCTATTTTGCCTAGAAAAAAAGGCCGAACAAAAAGAATTAAAGTTAAACTTTGACTTGGGTGATGAGATAGATTTTTGTACTGCTGACTCACGTTGTTTGAGACAAATTTTAATCAACCTCTTAAGCAACGCAGTTAAATTCACCAAGAGCGGAAATATTACACTTCAAGTTCAACAGGATGCAGAGTTCCTTAACTTTGCTGTGATTGATACAGGAGTAGGAATATCGGCAGAAAATATAATTAAATTGTTCAAGCCATTTCCCCAAATCAGCAATCACCAAGAAAGCACAGGTTTAGGTTTGGCGCTGTCGAGAAAACTAGCTCGACTTCATGGTGGAGATATTGTGGTAACTTCTGAATTAGGTAAGGGTAGTTGTTTCACCCTCAGTATTCCTCGATTTAGTAATCAGTAATCAGTAATTACTAATTCAACCATCGAGTATTTAGATTAGATACTATGAGAAGAGTTAAGGATTAGTTGATAGCTGAGTAATGAGCGAGAAATTAGCACGATTGAGAAGTCTATTTGAGGGCATGGAACAAGCTTTAATTGCCTATTCTGGAGGAGTAGATAGTACTTTAGTAGCAAAAATTGCCTATGATGTTTTAGGCGATCGCGCTTTAGCAATTACGGCGGTATCTCCTTCTCTACTTCCTGAAGAATTGATTGATGCTCAAACCCAAGCTGCACAGATCGGTATCAAACATGAGCTAGTCACAACTCATGAAATGGATAACCCTGATTACACTTCAAACCCAATTAATCGCTGTTATTTTTGCAAAAGTGAGTTGCATGATACCTTAAAACCATTAGCGCTCCAACGTGGTTATCCTTATGTTGTCGATGGGGTTAATGCCGACGATCTCCACGATTATCGTCCTGGTATTCAAGCAGCAAAAGAAAGAGGTGCGCGATCGCCTTTAGCAGAAATTGGCGTGAGCAAAACAGAAGTAAGAGAAATCTCCCGCAGTTTAGGATTAGCCTGGTGGGACAAGCCTGCACAACCTTGCCTTAGCTCCCGTTTCCCCTATGGCGAAGCGATTACCGTAACTAAGTTACAGCGAGTTGGTAGAGCCGAAATTTATCTACGTCAGCTTGGGTATAGTAACCTGCGGGTGCGCTCTCAGGAAGATACTGCCAAAATTGAATTACCAGCAGCAGAGATTACTAAGTTTGTACAACAGGTAAATCTACCAGAGTTGGTCAAAACTTTCCAAGAGTTTGGCTTTGTCTACGTTACGTTAGATTTAGAAGGTTACCGTAGTGGCAAGCTGAACCAGGTTTTACAGTAGTTTCCTTAACTGTTTTCATACTAGCTATCGTGGTATTTACAATCCTGACTGGGGGAGTTCTCCTTTGGTTTTTGATTCTCTGATTGGGATGGAATAAGATCGTCTCAATAGTTGTTGGGTTTCGTGCCTCAACCCAACCTACAAGATCAGCGATCGCTCTTTTAGCCACATCCAATATCAAACCTAATTCAATCGTCAGTTCTAATAGTTCCATCGGGCATAATGGTGTTTCTGAAAAAAGTTCTACTGAAATCAGTAACATTTACAATTGCATTGGTAAGATTGGAGTCGATAATATCAGTTCTTATCAATCGCGTTCTCGTCAAATTAGCAACAGTCAAATTGGCTCTTCTGAGACTGGCATCACACAATTTGGCATCAGTCAAGTCAGCACCAGTTAAATTAACTCCACAGATACTAGCTTCTATCAAATTAGCTCCTCGCAAGTCAGCACCCGTCAAATTAACATCTTCCAATCGACAGATATCAATTCCTCCTTGGCTCAGATTGGAGCAGCTAAGGTCAACTCCAACAATATTTATACCCTCCATGAAAGCTCCGCTGAGATCGATCCCTTTAAGAATAGCAACGCTCAATTCTTGCCCATATCTCAAGTCCGCCCCAGCGAAATTACGTTCTCCAGCAGCGTATCTCCTAAGCAATTCTTCACCAGTTATAATTCAACATCCCAATTGATCGGTGATGGCTTCACCGCAACCCTCGATAGCGAACACTTAGATCCGTAGGGTGGGCATTTTAAAATTTATTATAGTGCTAAAACAATGTGATGATGCCCACCGAAATTCCATTGCACGTGTCGTAATTGAATAATCTGAATTTATTGATTGGTGAGCAAGATGACTTTGCCTGAAATGTTAGTTTGCTTTGGTTGATTTCCCCAGCCTAAGAAAGCGCGATCGCTTTTTTACTAGTGATGTCCAGTCTTTTTTGGGAATACTAAAAATATTGTCAGTCGCAGTACGTAAGCAATATGGCTAGTAGCAAGTTTAATTTTAAAGGCTTATTAATTTTTCTTGGTTGTGGAACTATAACTATCTCAGGAGTAGCTATCTTAGGGGTTATTTTTTTTCCAAGTTACGAGGCTCTTCTACCATTAGTAGAAGTTTTAAACACTGGTGCAGATGTCAATCAATATTATGAAACTCGTTATATTCCTTCTGAGAGTATGACCCCTACTTTTCAAACTAATGATCGCCTCTTAATAGATAAAATAGCTTATAAAAATACTTCACCTCAGCGTGGAGATATTGTTATGTTTAATCCTACAGAAAGATTAAGAGAACAAGATTATAGAGAACCATTTATCAAGCGAGTAATTGGCTTACCTGGAGAAACTATAGAAATAAAAAATGGTAAAGTCTACATTGACAATCAACTCATACAAGAAAACTACATTGCTGAACTACCAAAATATACAATGGATTTATTTGAAGTTCCCGAAGGTGCTTACTTTGTTCTAGGAGATAATCGCAATAATAGTTATGATAGCCGATATTGGGGCTATCTCCCTGAAGATTTAATTCTTGGCAAAGTAGTTAGTGTATATTTTCCACCTTCTAGAGCAAGAGAGTTAAATTAACTTCTTTTGTCTTGATTGTTTTTTGGATCAACTACCTATACCTGAAGCTCTTCCCGACAAAAAAAGAGGCAGTCTAATTTAAAGATCTACCTCAAACTCAAAATATTAAACTTGTGGCCCATCTAATTAGATAGAGCAGCAGGCATTACATCATGCCCATTCCAGGCATACCGCCCATGCCGCCCATGCCACCCATACCGCCCATACCACCAGGCATACCGCCAGGTGCAGCAGCTTCGGGTTCGGGTTTTTCGACCACTAAGGCTTCGGTAGTTAAGACCATTCCAGCAATCGAGGAAGCATTTTGCACTGCGGAACGTACTACCTTAGCAGGATCGATAATTCCCGCTGCAATCATGTCACCAAATTCGCCAGTTAAAGCGTTGTAACCAATATTAAAATCGGTTTCTTTCACTTTTTCGACTACGACAGAGCCTTCTACCCCTGCATTGTTGGCTAGTTGACATAATGGAGCTTCCAAAGCTTTGGCAAAGATATCGGCAGATACTTGCTCTTCCACGTCTGTTAACGTGGTTTTGAATTCGGCTAGTTTTCTAGCTAAGTGAATCAAAGTTGTACCGCCACCAGGAACAATACCTTCTTCTACTGCTGCTTTGGTAGCGTTTAGCGCGTCTTCAATCCGTAACTTACGATCCTTGAGTTCGGTTTCAGTCGCTGCACCTACTTTAATCACAGCAACGCCACCTGCTAACTTAGCAATCCGTTCCTGTAGTTTTTCTTTGTCATAGTCAGAGTCGGTTTCTGCTAATTGTTTGCGTAGCTGCTCAACTCTTTTATTGATATCGGCAGTGTTACCAGAACCAGAGACGATCGTGGTGTTTTCTTTGTCGATGACAATTTTGTCAGCGGTACCCAGCATGTCGGCATCAACGCGATCGAGACTCAAACCAACTTCCTCAGAAATTAGCTGACCACCTGTTAAGACTGCAATATCTTGGAGCATTTGCTTACGGCGATCGCCAAAACCAGGAGCTTTAATTGCTGCCACGTTTAGGACACCTCTAGCTTTATTTACTACCAAAGTAGCTAGAGCTTCACCCTCCAGATCTTCAGCGATAATTAGTAGAGGCTTACCATCACGAGCCACTTTTTCTAGTACGGGAACTAAATCGGCGATCGCGCTAATTTTTTTGTCGGTAATCAGAATTACTGCACCTTCAAATTCAACTAGCTGTCGTTCTTGATCGGTGACAAAATAAGGTGAGATATAGCCGCGATCGATCTGCATCCCTTCTACTACATCTAACTCAGTCGCCAAAGACTTAGATTCTTCAACGGTGATTACACCATCTTTGGTAACTTTATCCATCGCTTGAGCAATCATACTGCCCACTTCTTCATCATTTCCTGAAGATATGGTAGCTACTTGAGCGATCGCATCTCCAGCGACAGGTTTGGCGACAGCAGCAATTTCCTTGACCAAAAAGGCAGTAGCTTTATCTAAACCTTTTTTTAAGGCTACAGGATTTGCTCCCGCTGCCACGTTTTTTAAACCTTCTTTAATCAATGCTTGAGCAATGACAGTGGCGGTAGTTGTTCCATCCCCCGCATTGTCTTTGGTTTTAGAGGCTACTTCCCGAATTAATCTCGCGCCAGTATTCTCTAAGGGATCTTCTAGTTCAATTTCTTTGGCGACGGTAATTCCATCATTGACAATTTGCGGTGCGCCAAACTGCTTTTCCAATAAAACATTACGACCTTTTGGTCCTAGAGTAATTTTCACCGCATTAGCTAGGGCATTTACGCCTCTTTCCAATGCTCGTCTTGACTCTTCATTAAACGAAACAATCTTCGCCATAGGATTTCCTTTTCCGTTCCGCTACATCTTTCATTTGCAAATTTAGCACTCTTCAGTAGTGAGTGCTAAGAAACATTATCTAAATTATTAAATTAATTAGTCTTGTAGGGATTACCGAAACAACCAGCGAAATTTTGGGAAACTGAGTTGTCCTACCAGCATTTCTCTTACCAAACTCAATTTTAGTTAAGAATCAACGCACTGACTCCCACTACAAAGAAAATAATGCTAAGGAAAATTACAAAATAGCGTAGTATATAAATTTGATTTTCTAATTTGCGCAAAGCTTGTTTATTACCTGCAAACAAGGTGTTGATATATCTTTGCTGTTCCAAATTACGCTGGTCAATCTGCATTTCTATTTTATGCATATCAGGTACAGAACGGTTCATTTGGGAGCTTGCTGCTTCAATTCCAGTTTGTAATTGTGTACTCACCTGAGATTGGAAATTTCCTAATCCTTGGCGAAAATCTTGTTTAAGATTAAGTACTTGAAGCTCTAATTCTTGATACATTGCTCTTCTTTGCGCATCGTTTTGAGCCACAATTTTTTGCTCTAACTCAACTAGCGATCGCGTGTAATTACTTTGTAGATCTACTAAATTTTCGGCAGCCTGTTCTCTTTCTTGGATTAAATGAGATAGCAGCTTTTCAAATAATCCTGGGCCCAGCTGAAAATAGCCTCGTTGCACAGCACGAATTGTATCTCCAATTTCTTGAGCTGAAGTATTTTTAAGCAGATAACCCCTAGCACCAGATTCTACTGCACAGTTGATTTGTTCTTCTTGATCGTGACTGCTGAGGATGATTGTTTTAGTTTCAGGAAAACGTTGACTAAGTATTTTAGTCAGGGTTAAACCGTTCATCTGAGGCATTTCTAAATCGACAATAGTAATATCAACCTTGTGTTGTTCTAAATATTTAATTGCTTCGGCACCACTAGTAGCTTTCTCTACTACTTCAAAATCTGGCTCATTTTCCAGAATCGTCTGTAGAGCTTGCCTGGTGAAGTTTTGATCATCTACCACTAGTATTTTAATCACGAATATTCTCTGATCTTAAAAAATTATAAATGTGAATAAATAGATATATATATTTTTATCTTTAACGATTACTGAGTAAAAAAGATGAACTAACCCTCAACAATCGAGATGGTAAATTGAGCTAATAATTGTCGCTTTTGTAACTTAAGATAGACAAATCACAACATAACTGTAAAAGATGTGATAATTTTGATCGAGCTAATAATCAACAGTCAGGGATTAACAATAGTCTATGATCAAACAAGGTTAATATTTTTAGATAATTTAAACAAATTATCTTAGCGGGTTCTTAAATAAACCGCCTTTAATAAATTACTCATCAATGCCAGCAACACCTATTTCTGTTCTACTTATAGAATGATATCTTACAGGAATTAATCAGTTTTGACTTCAGTATTGAAGGTCGATCTTTTTTAGTTGATGACAGCAAATTTCATGCCAAGGTAATCACGTTGTTATAGACTAACTAAATAATAGCGACAGCAATTAGTGCTTAAGAGTTAAGCTTCAGGCTGGCTCAACAGAACGGTAAATTATGCGGTTGCGACCTTGAATTTTGGCATCATATAACGCACTATCAGCAGTGGAGATTAAGTTATGAGATGAGGTTTGAGTATTGGGAACAATGCTAGAGACACCAACGCTGAGAGTGACGGTGTTACCAATTTTAGAAGCAGTATGAATGAGATTAAGATTTTGGATCTGTTCTTGAATTTCTTCAGCTACTTTAATTGCTCCCTCCCCATTGGTATGAGGCAAAATAACCGCAAACTCCTCTCCACCATAGCGGAATGCTATATCGGCAGGCCGCTTGACAGCTCGTTCAATTCCCTTTGCTACCTCGTATAGACAGCTATCTCCTGCTTGATGTCCATAGGTATCGTTGTATGCTTTAAAATAATCCACATCACACAGTAGGACAGACAAATGTTCTCTCTCGCGATCGCATCGCGACCATTCTTGAGTGATATATTCGTCAAATCGGCGACGGTTAGCTATCTGTGTCAGGCTATCAATATTTGCTTCATAAGTCAGGCGCTTATTGGCGTTTTGCAGCGTAGTTTCAATTTGCTTGCGATCGCTAATATCACGGAACGTAATCGCTAAACCATCCCCTAATTTTACCGCGACGATTTGAAACCAAGTTTTGAGAGAGGAGGAGTTATAGTAATATTCTTGTTCTAAGACGGTACAGGTTTCGACCACCTGCACAAATAGCTCGAATAAACCATCAAATAAGTGACCCAGGGAATTTTCGACAAAGAGTCTTTTTCCTTTAAGAGTCTCAATTGTACCGCCAACCGTCATCGCAGCTACAGGATTAGCAATTAACCAGCGAAAATCAACAATTCCACCCTGGCGATCGCGAATTGCTTCAAAGGCTGCTACTCCGTCTAGAGAACTGTCTAAAACCCCTGTCAGTAAAGCACGAGATTTATTTAATTCTTGTTCGACAATTTTGCGCTCGGCTATTTGTTCCTTCAGGATTTGCTGAAATTTTTGTTGCTGTTGAATGCTGGCTAATTGCGCTTTGACCCGAAAAACTACTTCTTCAACAAAGAATGGCTTGGTAATATAATCTACTCCTCCAACTTTAAAAGCCTCAATTTTATCCAGCTCGGAGTCTAAGCCACTTAAGAAAATGATGGGAATATGTTTGGTTTTTGCTTCAGATTTTAAGTAACGACAAACTTGATAACCATCCAGTTGCGGAATCATGATATCCAGTAAGATCAAATCTGGGCATTTTTGTTTGACAATCGACAAAGCCATCTTCCCATCCGTAGCAGAGCTGACGCTATAGCCTTGTTCACTCAATAGCGATGATAGAAGTCTGACGTTTTCTGGTAAATCATCTACGATCAGTATTTGTTCTTGTAGTTTTTCGTTATACTTATTCATCTACCATTAATTGGTAATGAGCAATAGTTAAATTGTGTGATTTGAGAAATTTTTAACTATTACCTGAACTTGAAATAGTTTTTTACGAGTTACTGATTCAAAATTAGTAGTTAAACTACAGGTAGATAATAATTTATTGTTCAATATATATAATTATGTCTATAGCAATAAAGTTTTCTCTATTTAAAGTCCAATTTTAATCAATTTAACGCTAGTTTAACTACAAATAAATCAAATAATAATAGTTATTATAAAATCTGACTAATTTAGTAGGCGCTGAACTATATGTCAGTTATATCATTTATTTTTTAAGACGCAAACAATAACGACTATCACTTGATTCATTTCGTTTGAAACTATTTTATCTTTGCGTATATTCTCTGAGTAATACTATTGTTTTTTAGCGCCAAAGCGATCTCATTGTGAGAAATAGCTTGAGTTATTAAGTATATTTAAATATAAACAGGAACGAGCAGAATTTGACCAGAAGGTAAATTTCGATAGTCAAATCTCTATTAAGCAAAAATAAGCCTTAGTGAAGAGAAACTAGACTTATTTAGCCATAACTTAACAAGATTATAAAGATTGACGTGAAGCAAATTTTTCGGCGATCGCCTGAGTTTCCTGCAACATCTGCTGTCGGCTATTGGTCATAGTGGTGTTGGTTAAACTGGGAAGTAAATTGCGAGCCTGCAATGCCATATGAAGCTGTAATTGAGCTACATATTCGCTAATATCTTCCCGTAGTAATTCTGGTGCTGTAGGTTGAATATCCAAGACGCTTCGACTCCTGCTATTTGCCAATTGTGTTTAACTTCTTGTCTTGTCCAAAATTAACATAGCGATGACTCACTTTATCTAACTTAAGGCTGATTTAAAATAATTTGCAATGTTCCTTGTAAAAAAAATTTACTCATTTACTATTGACAAATAACTATAAATAACGATTAAGAACCTGTAGGCTCTACTGTTCGATTAATTAACAAAACCGAAAAGTAAGATAAATCTAGTTGCGGATAGTTGCGCAGATCGCGATAAATCTTTTGTTCGGGGAAAGTAGCTTTTTCGACGATCGCACTAGATGCCAGTAAATTTCTTTGCTTGAGGATCTGCCAAACCTGTGGATAAACAGAACTCACTTTAAGCAGCACTACTACTTCTGCCCAATTTAACGCTGTTTCTAATTCTTGCACCGAATACAAGGCGGGTAAAACTGCCATTTTTTGTTGATTTACGGTTAAAGGAATTCCTAATACCGAAGCGATCGCCATTGGGGAACAGACTCCAGGAATAGTCTCAATCTTTACTTCAGGATGCGAGCGTCTTAAAGTTTGAGCTAGATACGTAAAAGTACCATAAAAATTGATATCTCCTAAACAGGCAAAAGCAATATTTTTTCCCAGACTAAGTTCTTGCCATACCTGTTGGGCGGCTTTTGACCAAGCTGTTTGTAATTTGAGTTCATCTTGAACATAAGGAAAATCCAGGGGCAAAATCTGCTGATGGGGCTGAAGCCAAGATTTGATGATCTTTTGAGCGACACCTAAACGGTTATTGACCCCAGCGGGGAAGGCAACAATATCGCTGGATTGCAGGATGCGTAATCCTTTAACAGTAATTAATTCAGGATCGCCTGTGCCGATACTGATGCCGTTTAAAATGCCTAGTTTCACTCTTTAAAGTTCGCTTGATAATATTTCAGCCAATCCTTACCATAGCGCTAGTTTGTTCATCCGTGCAGAAGCAAAATTATAGATGTTCCCCCAATCATGTCCGTGGTCAATCAATTGCCGATTCCTGATTCACCTAAAGCTCAAAAGCGATCGCTATACTCAACTCAATACAGGGCTTAGGTTCTATCGTGAGCATATGTCAACAAGATCTGTTTATTCTGTTTATTAGATATTGCATTGATCACTTTTTAGTTTATTATTAGCATAGTGTAATATCAATTAAAATAGATTAACGATAGTTTTTAATCTATCTCAAGCTTAAACAAGATATTTATACTTCTTAGAAATCACCCTAATTTCTGAAGCAACTAGCCTCATAGCAACCGTGGTTATGACTGCTCACTCTTACTCCAAATTAACTCGTTAAATTTCAAATTTCATTTATTGTATTACTCCTCATCAGAGGAGACATAAGGAGGTATCCGTGGATTTTGTTTCTCTTTTCGTGAAGGACTTCATTCTTCAGTTGCAGTCCCCAACACTCGCCTTTTTGATTGGTGGGATGATCATTGCTGCTCTCGGTAGCGAATTGGTAATTCCCGAGTCGATTTGTACGATCATCGTCTTCATGCTACTCACCAAAATCGGTCTGACCGGTGGAATTGCGATCCGCAATTCCAACCTGCTGGATATGGTGTTACCCATGATCTCGGCAATAATAATAGGGGTTCTTGTTGTCTTCATTGCGCGCTATACATTGGCCAAGCTACCAAATGTCAAAGTCGTGGATGCGATTGCGACTGGGGGGTTGTTTGGTGCCGTGAGTGGCTCTACTATGGCTGCCGGGCTGACGGTACTGGAAGAACAAAACATCCAATACGAGGCATGGGCTGGCGCACTCTATCCCTTTATGGATATCCCAGCGCTCGTAACTGCGATTGTTATAGCCAACATTTATCTCAACAAGAAGAAGAAGCGTAGTGTAGCAGCCCAATCTATCAAGCAGGAGTCTTTGAGCAAGCAGCCCGTTGCGGTAGGTAGTTATTCCGATCAGCAGGATTATCCCAGCACTAGGCAGGAGTATCGCAGCCAGCAGCAAGATCCTGGCGATAATAAGGTCAAGGTATGGCCGATTATTCAGGAAAGCCTCCAGGGTTCTGCTTTATCGGCAATGTTGTTAGGTCTCGCTCTTGGCATACTCACCAAGCCAGAAACTGTCTATGAAGAATTCTACGATCCTGCTTTTAAAGGCTTGCTTTCGATCTTGATGCTGGTCATGGGTATAGAGGCTTGGTCAAGGCTTGGCGAACTACGCAAGGTGGCCCAGTGGTATATCGTGTATAGCGTGATAGCACCGTTTTTACATGGGTGCATTGCCTTCGGTCTCGGTCTGATTGCCCACTACACTGTGGGATTCAGCATGGGCGGGGTCGTGATCCTGGCCGTCATCGCTGCCTCTAGTTCAGACATCTCAGGCCCACCCACGTTAAGAGCTGGTATCCCGTCGGCAAACCCCTCTGCCTACATTGGTGCCTCCACAGCCGTCGGTACACCAATTGCGATCGGCGTGTGTATACCGTTCTTCATCGGGCTTGCCCAGGCGATAGGTGGCATCTAGCCTAATCTCAAACGAGTCCAGCTCTGACTGCGCTCCCTTGACCTGGCAGAGCTAGTAGATTATTGTACATCATTTAAGAAGATAACCAATTTAAGGAGATAACCAAAATGGCTAAGCAAGCCAACAAGCTCGTCATCGTCACGGAAAAGGTTCTGCTCAAAAAAGTCGCTAAGCTCATCGAGGAAGCTGGGGCAAAAGGGTATACGGTGATGCAGTCTGGCGGTAAAGGCAGTCGCAACGTGCGCTCGTCTGGACAACCCAGCAGTTCCGACATCGAGGCCAATGTCAAGTTCGAGATACTTACTGAAAATCGTGAGATGGCTGAGGATATTGCGGATCGGGTCGCCATAAAGTATTTTAACGATTATGCGGGTATTGCCTATATCTGTGGCGCGGAAGTACTTTATGGGAACAGTTTCTGTGGGCCAGAAGGCTGTTAAATCGAGACTTAATTATCATGATAATTAAGTCTTATAAAGATTGACGTGAAGCCAACTTCTCTGCGATCGCTTGAGTTTCCAGTAACATTTATCGCCATGGGCGAACAAACCCCAGGAACCGTCTCGATGGTTATTTCAGCATGCGATCGCTCTAAGGTTTGGGCGAGATAAGTAAAAGTGCAATAAAGAAAGATGTAGATAATACAATAACTAAGCAACCAACCTCAAAATTCTTAATTATCGAATCAAAAATAATCATGTATCAATTCCCATCACTATTGCACCATGAGTTCATTCCCGATTTCTTTCCCTCTTTATTATTAGCTACGGAGGTGACCACTGAAACGAATGCAGAAGCCGCACCGCTAGTATTATCGGGAGTTTTATTAAGCCTCGTCTTTATTTATTTAGCTAGTAAAGTGGGGGGAGAACTTTCTCAATTAGCCAATTTACCTCCAGTATTGGGCGAATTAATCGGCGGGGTAGTAGTGGGAGTTTCCGCTTTGCACCTATTAGTCTTTCCCGAAGCAGGAACCCTTGCCAGCGATTCTGTCGTAGTAACTATCCTGCAACAGTTCGCAGGATTAAGTACTGAGAATAGTAGTGAAGTATTTACTTCCTTTAGCGAAGTAGTTTCTGTTCTAGCAGAACTAGGGGTAATTATTCTTTTGTTTGAAATCGGTTTAGAATCAGACCTAAAAGAATTACAAAAAGTTGGTGTACGGGCAGCAATTGTCGCGGTGGTGGGGGTGGTGGCTCCCTTTGTGGCTGGTACCGTAGGTTTAATCCTGATCTTTGGGATGCCCACTATTCCTGCGGTATTTGCTGGGGCGGCATTAACAGCTACTAGTATTGGAATTACCTCCAAAGTATTATCAGAGCTTGGACAGCTTAAATCCACAGAAGGTCAAATTATTGTTGGCGCTGCGGTCATTGATGATGTCCTTGGTATTATCGTTTTAGCAGTAGTCGCTAGTTTGGCAAAGACTGGAGAGGTCGATGTGGCTAACGTAATTTACTTAATTATTAGTGCCACGGCTTTCTTATTAGGTTCTATCTTGTTAGGTCAATTTTTTAACAACAGTTTTGTGGCGATCGCTGGCAAATTAAAAACTAGAGGTAATTTAGTCATCCCCGCCCTAATTTTTGCTTTCATCATGGCGTTTTTAGGGAATGCAATTCACTTAGAAGCAATTCTCGGGGCTTTTGCCGCTGGTTTAGTCTTAGATGAAACGGATGCTCGTAAAGAGTTAGACGAACAAATTCTGCCCATTGCTGATGTTTTCGTGCCGATTTTCTTTGTGTCGGTGGGGGCAAGAGTCGATCTTAGTGTGCTGAACCCCAGTAGTGCGGATAATCGTCAAGGTTTAGTTATTGCCGCTTTTTTAATTGTGGTGGCGATTATTGGTAAAGTTATCACTGGTTGGGCAGTTTTTGGCAAAGAGAAAGTCAATCGTTTGGCGATTGGCATTGGTATGGTTCCCCGTGGTGAAGTCGGTTTAGTCTTTGCTGGTATTGGTGCAGCCAGTGGTACATTAGATAAACCACTACAGGCAGCTATTATCATTATGGTCATTCTTACTACCTTTATTGCTCCCCCTCTCTTGCGTTTTGCCTTTGGAACAGAGGGACAAGTGGAAGAAGTGGAAGAAGTAGATTTAGCGTCTTCTAATAATCAATAATTTACAGCAGTTTTTAATTGAGTAGACACATTAATTTATCGAAGTAATGGGTAATGGGTAATGGGTAATGGGTAATAGGTTCTATCCAACTGAAATTCGCTGTAAGTTATAGCAATACGTAAAAACGTCAGGACATTTTGGAAATACTACTTCCTACTTCCTATTTCCTATTTCCTATTTCCTATTTCCTATTTCCTATTTCCTATTTCCTACCTCCTTCCTCCTACTTCCTACTTCATTTATGACTGCGCCACCAGCCACGAACTAAGCGAATTTCCTCATAGCTATATTCTTCTCCCAAACTGTCTTTAATAGTTTTTAGAGTCATGTCTCCTAGCTGTTTAATTGCCTCGATAATTACTTGCTGTTTATCAGCTGTAACTAGCTTATTAAGGGCAACTGGCTGATTCATTTCCATTAGTTCACTCAAGTGAGTATTAATTGTCCCAACAGCAAAACCACGTTGTTGGGCGATTTCGGTGACGCTCAATCCTTGTTGGTGGAGTTGGAGAGTAGCCATTTGGCTTTTAGACGGAATACTTACAGGTAGCTGGTGCTGTTCGTCAAATTCAAGAATTTCTGAGATAAAGCGATCGCCATATTGTTGGGCTTTATATTCATTAACCCCCGATAGGTTGGCAAAATCAGTAATATTTTTCGGGCGTAGCTGCGCCATTAATTTCAGACTAGAATCAGCAAAAATCATATAAGGGGCGAGAGAGTGGCCATCGGCAATTTGTTTGCGTAGCTTTCTCAGTTTTTCAAACAGCAATTCTGCTTCTGCCTTCCGAGGATTATAGGCTGAGGTGGTTTTAGCTGTAGACTTCTCAACTGCTACCTCAACTTTTAATTGACCACGGAAAATTTCCCAACTACGTTTATTTAGCTTTAGGACAGGATAACCATCGGTAGTTTGCCCCACTAAACCTTGATGTATCAGGCTGCGCCCCAACATTCTCCATTCATCTGCGGTTCGACCTTTACCGATGCCGTAGGTAGATAAAAGATGATGCCCGTATTGCTGAATTTTTTGCTTACGGGAGCCGATCAACACATCAACTATATGATTTGTGCCAAACTTTTCTTGGCAACGGGCAACACAGGAAAGAAACTTTTGTGCCTCCACTGTCCAGTCTTCAATCGGCTTGGGGTTGAGACAGTTATCACATTTACCGCAGTTACCTGAATGTCGCTCGCCAAAATAGCGCAGGATAATCTGACGACGGCAATCATTGCCCTCTGCGTAGTCCATTACCTGTCTTAGCTGTTGTCGAGCAATTTTTTGTTCGTTAGCATCGGGTTTTTGTTCGATCAGAAATTCAATCTTTTTGCGATCGCCAAAACTAAAAAATAACACTGATTTAGAAGGCTCACCATCTCTACCTGCTCTACCTGATTCTTGGTAAAAGCTTTCTAAACTGCGGGGCAAGTCATAATGAAACACAAAGCGGACATCGGGCTTATTAATGCCCATACCAAAAGCGATGGTGGCTACAATTACCTGAGCATCATCCCGCAGAAAACTGGTTTGATTACGGCTGCGTTCTTCTACGGGTAATTTAGCGTGATAGGGTAAAGCGTCGATCCCGTCATGCTTAAGTCTAGTGGCAATTTCTTCAACCCGATTACGACTCAGACAATATACTATCCCTGCTCCCGATTCCCCGCGAATAGCCCGTAGTAATTTAGGGTAGATATCACGGTCTTTGGGCTGGATTTCGTAATGAATATTGCTGCGGTCAAAACTGGCGATATGAATATCAGGCGATCGCAAATTTAACTGATTAACAATATCCTCTCTCACTCTTTTAGTCGCCGTGGCGGTAAGTGCCTGGATCGGAATCTGCGGATAACGCTGGCGGATTTGTTTTAACTGACTATATTCTGGGCGAAAGTCATGTCCCCACTCCGATACACAGTGAGCCTCATCAATGGCGATCGCACTTATGCCCACATCATGATGCACCCGATCTAGAAATAAAGCAAATCTTTCATTAAGCAGTCTTTCAGGGGCAACATAGAGTAATTTTATTTGATTTTTAAGAATCGCAATCTGGCGCATTCTTCTCTCTTCATACTCCAGAGTACTGTTGAGATAGGTGGCATTAATTCCGTTATCCTGTAGAGCATCCACCTGATCCTGCATCAAAGCAATTAGCGGCGAAACCACAATAGTTAGACCAGTTCTCAGTAAAGCTGGCAGCTGAAAACAGAGAGATTTACCACCCCCCGTCGGCATGATCGTCAGTAAATCTTTATTCCGTAAAGCAGCTTCGATAATCTTCTTTTGCCCAGGACGAAAAGTGTCATAGCCAAAATAATGTTTTAAAGAGTCCTCCAACGAGGGGAAAGTCAACATAACCTATCAGCGCAATAATAAATATTTGTTTTGTTTACTAATTAATTTTTAGTTTTTAGTTCTCAAGATTGTATACGAAAATTATAGTTGTCAGACTGGAATTCACCAAGGCAAAGAGTTGCATGGCGATTCCTATGCAGCTAGATTGTCCCGCATAGGCTAAAGGCGATTAACGTTCCCTAACAGTTGATGCTCTCGCTCTCAAAGAAAAAATTATCTGTAACTGTGGCGAAGATAATATTGATTCTCTCTGAAGCTAGACGATTGATTACTGCTAAAGTGACTTGACTATATGTAAGAGTATTAAGAGTGAGAAGTAGAGCGATCGCCTATTAAATTTGGTTTGAGTTCTCGTATTCGTCTCTCTACTCCTTTGACTTTGGTTTTCTGACTTTGGTTTTCAAAAAGTACCTAATAAAACCAAGACTGTAAAAGAACATGCGAGCATCAAAGCTACCCCCACGATCGTTAACCATGGTTCGTGATTGGTCCGATCGAGATACTTATTGACTTTTTGATCATTCGGCTCAGGATGCCAAATCATAGGTTTCATAACCATTCCCTCCCTAAATTTGAAGTGATTGGATGTTTCTCTGAAAACAACAACACCCAAGCTAAATTCACCGAGAGATTTCCTCATATAATTAACTCAATTTGGAGTTCTACAGAACACAAGTATTCAGTAGGCTATCTCCCTTATTTCCAATTGAGAAAATATCAGCTTTTTAGTTGAGTGTTGCTGTTTTTATTTGACGAGACAGATATTAGATGAAACAGATTTTTAACCTCCTTAATTGAATATGGATAAACCTGTAATCTCTGTCAGGAGAGTCTTCTTAGACTCTAGTTAGTAATATATCATCTACTCTTTTAAATATTTGAAAACGATACATAAGTTTACTTTGCAACTCAATTTGTCAATCAACTTTTGAAGTAACAAAATTGGCGTAATTGTATATTAATATACCTAATCAGAAAAGTTTTTTAATCAAATTAAATTGAATTAAATTTCTAGGCAATTGAAACTAATCACTAAAATTAGCCCCACTTAAAGATCGCCGAACCCCATGTTAAACCCGCACCAAAACCAGAAGCAGCGATCGTATCTCCAGGCTTAACTCTACCGTCTCTTACCGCAGCATCGAGGGCAAGGGGAATTGAAGCTGCCGAAGTGTTCCCATATTCAGCTATATTGCTCAAAATCTTAGATTGAGGAATATTAAGACGTTTTGCGACTGCATCCATAATTCGTTGATTTGCCTGATGAAGTAATAGCCAATCAATGTCATCAGTGGTTAGATTTGCCTGAAACATTGCTTTACTGAGTGCTTCGGGGACTTTGGCTACAGCAAAGCGATATACTTCTTTGCCGTTCATCGTGATGGGGTTATAGGAACCTTGCTGCGCCGTAATCTCTTCCACCAGAGGCTTGCGATCGCCACCATAGTTTAAGTTAAGAGAATCATTTTGGCTACCGTTACTATACATTCCGAAACTCAGTAAGCGGTTATCGGCTACTCCCTGACACACTGCTGCACCAGCGCCATCACCGAACAAAATGCAGCTAGTGCGATCGCTCCAGTCTACCCAGCGAGAAAGCACATCTGCACCAATAATTAGCACATTTTTATATATTCCCGTACTAATAAACTGGGATGCGGTAATTAAGGCAAATAGAAAGCCCGAACAGGCAGCAGTTAGATCGAAGGCTACAGCATTAGTTGCTCCAATTAAGCCTTGAATTCTACAGGCGCTACCAAACAAATCATCGGGGGTAGAAGTCGCCAGAATAATTAAATCAATATCCGTCGGGGAAATTCCCGCCATAGCGATCGCTTCTTTTGCAGCAACGGCTGATAGCTGACTTAGAGATTCGCTAGGTGACGCAATATGACGATTTTTCATGCCTGTTCTAGCGTTGATCCACTCATCAGAAGTATCTACCATCTGAGCAAGATGATCGTTGGTTAAAATTGACTTTGGTGCAGCTGAACCACATCCCGTAATCGCCATACCTACACCCATATTGTTCAATGTCTTACTCCCTTACTTGTTTGGGCTATCTATAAATTAATTAGCTGTTGCTTCAGTAGGCGTTTCCGTTACCGATTGTTGCTGATTATTAGCTTTAATCTTTTCTAACACCTCATTGTCGATCGCTTCTTTGGCCAAGCGAATGGCACTAAACATCGAACCACGGCGAGAACTACCATGACTAATAATACAAATTCCTGCTACCCCAAACAATAATGCACCTCCGTGTTCAGCGCGATCGATACGACGCTTGATGTTCATTAGATTTGGTTTGAGAATGGCAGTACCTAATTTTCCGTGTAATCCCTGGGGTAATTCCTCTTTCATAATTTGGAGCATTACCTCGCCAATTGCTTCGGCGAACTTGAGGACAATATTACCCACAAATCCATCACAGACAATAATGTCAAACTCACCAGATAAGACATCTCTACCTTCAGCATTACCCAGGAAGTGAATTTGCGAATTATCAGTCAACAATTTATGAGTAGACAATGCTAAATCATTTCCTTTAGACGACTCTTCGCCAATGTTGAGCAAACCGACTTTGGGTTCTGGACGCCCTAAAACATATTTACTGTAAATTGTACCCATGAGCGCAAACTGTTCTAGATACCTTGCTTTACAATCGACGTTCGCCCCGACATCTAAAACAATTACCGATTGATCGGGAATAATTGTGGGTAAAACTGCACCAATTGCTGGACGTTCAATACCCTTAATCCGACCTAGTTTTAGCAATGCCGATGCCATAGCTGCACCTGAATGCCCCGCTGAAACTACTGCATCAGCTTGTTTCTCTTTAACCAAATTCATCGCCACGTTAATCGAAGCTTTAGGTTTGCGACGAATCCCCATCAACGGTTCTTCTTTCATGGTGATCACGTCTTCGGCATGAATCACCTTGATCTGGTCTGAATTTTTACCGCCGTGTTTCTTCACCAGAGAGTGTATCTGTTGCTCATCTCCCACCAGTAAGACATCTACGCCTAATTCTGCCGAAGCTTGGATTGCTCCTGCAACAATTTCTTCAGGGGCAAAGTCTCCCCCCATAGCGTCCACTGCAATCCTTGCGCGCGTTAATCCCATGTAGCAAATTTTATATTAAGCCTTACAAATTTTAACAGTCTGAGGTCAAAGATTTTTAATCTTCAGCAAAAATGACCGAAAAAGTTATTTTGCTCGACTATTTGAGACAGAAAACTAACGACGCTGAGTTATTCCGTAAGCTGCTTTACATAGTAGAAATAGTAGAAACAGTGCCAAAATTTGTTATAACAAGTGAGTAATCTGTGACCGTTGGTAAAACTACAATTAAAAGCGATCGCTACTGCGATAATAAGATTTCCCAGAACATAGGATGAGCAACGAACCTCGTAAATTCGTCATTAAAGATTTTTCCTTACAATGCGGAACAATACTACCCAAAGCAAAAATAGTATACAAGACTTATGGAGAGTTAAATCAAGAACGCACTAACGTTATTTTGTATCCTACTTCCTATGGAGCAAACCATGCAGATATCGAATGGTTAATTCGTCCTGACAGTATTCTCAATCCGAGTCGATATTTTATAATTATTGCCAATATGTTTGGTAATGGCTTATCTAGTTCTCCTAGTAACGATCGAGCTTGTGGCTTAACAGAATCAGGATTTTGGTTTACCCATTTAGATAATGTTCGCGCTCAAAAAAAATTACTCGATAGCTTGGAAATTAAAAGACTGGCTTTAGTCTATGGTTGGTCGATGGGAGCGCAACAGGCTTATCATTGGGGCGCATTATATCCTGAATGTGTAGAACGGATTGCTGCTTTATGCGGTACGGCACGTACAACAGACCATAATAAAATTTTTCTCCAAAGTTTACGCGCTGCTTTAACCGCAGATCCTGCTTGGAATGGTACTAAGTTTGAGAATATTCCCGAGCGAGGTTTTAAGGCTTTTGCTCTAATCTATGCAAGTTGGGCAGCATCTCAAGCCTACTATCGTCAAGGACTCTATTATCAGTTTGGCTATAGTTCTTTAGAAGATTATTTATTAAGAGGTTGGGAAGCTAATTATCGTCAACGAGATCCTCATAACTTATTAGCTATGATTGATACCTGGTTGCATTGTGATATTAGTAATAATCCAACTTATCAAGGAGATTACCAACAGGCACTCAAGTTAATTACCGCTAAAACTTTAGTAATGCCAGCAACCACTGATTTGTATTTTACTCCTGAAGACTGTCTGGCTGAAGCGGATTTAATTCCTCATGCTCAGTATTTGCCTATTCCTTCAATTTGGGGACATCGGGCAGGAAATCCGTATCAAAATCCTGAAGATGAAATGTTTATTAAAGATGCTGTAAAGCAATTATTTGCCTCCTCAAAAAGAAAAACAATTAATCCATAAAAACCAATTAAATATTAGTTTCTATTTATTAGTTTGCTGACTTCAATTAAAATGTCAGAAAAAGTAAATTGAGCGGATTTGATTTCTGACTATAGATTGACTATATAATTTTTTCGTTAAACAGTATTAATAGTTACAAAAATCTCCAGGCGATCGCCACAAAAGTAGTATAAATAACCAACATTTTATTACACTCAATTGCTGATTTAAGGATAACAACCTCCAAAAACGTTATAAATGGTGTTGTTATCAATAATTACTATGTTAGATTTGCTCGTGGTGAGTGTCACAAGTGTTACGGCTTGGTTTAATCGGTTTAATCCCTTGCCCTCAGCCCAAGCTGATCTACAGCCTCTAGAATTATTTCCCTGGGAACAATCGGCTGTGTTTGAACTGCCTGAATTTAAGCGCGATCGCCTTTCTCAAACCATTACTGATAATTATCTCCAGAAGTTGGATCGCGAAGGATTCGATCGCGATCGCCAAGGGATATGGGTGCAATCGGGGTGGGATGTGTCGGCGAGTAATTTGGGCAAAACACCTCTTCCTGCTGCTTCTTTAACCAAAATTGCCACTACTCTAGTTACATTGCATAAATGGGGGGCAAACCATCAATTTACGACAAATATCTACTTTACAGGTGAGATTAATCATGGTGTGGTGAAGGGAGATTTAGTTATTCAGGGAACTGGCGATCCTCTGTTTGTTTGGGAAGAAGCGATCGCTTTAGGTAATGCTTTAAATCAACTGGGAATTAAGCAGATTCAGGGCAATATTTTGGTTACAGATAAGTTTTATATGAACTTTGAATCGCAACCTTTAGCAGCAGTCAGACTATTACAGCAAGCATTAGATCGTAATTTGTGGCAGTCAGAAATTACTCAGCAATATCGACAAATGCCAGCGGGAACAAAACAGCCAGAAGTAATAATTACAGGACAAATCAAACAAATTCAACAAATTCCCATCAAAGCGCAACTATTAATCAGTCATCACTCATTACCCCTAGCAGAAATCCTGCGTCAGATGAATATTTATAGTAATAACCAGATGGCGCAAATATTAGCGGATCTAGTAGGTGGTGCAGATGTCGTTGCTCAATCATCGGCAAAAATAGCAGGTTTCCCCGAAGCAGAAATAAAGTTGGTCAATGGTTCGGGTTTAGGAGAAGAGAACAAAATATCCCCTCGCGCAGTTTGTCAAATGCTGATGGCGAGCGATCGCTTATTGCAATCTAAGAACTACAGCGTAGCCGACTTATTTCCCACCGCAGGTAGAGATTTGGTGGGGACAGTAAAGGATCGAGATTTACCCCAAGGTACAACGATCAAGACGGGAACTTTGGATAACGTTAGTGCTTTAGCGGGGGTAATTCCTAAGAGGGATAAGTCCAAAGGCATAGCTGCGCAAGGCGATAACGTCTACTTCAGCATGATCAACTATGGTCGTCCCGTTCAATATTTTCGCCAACAACAAGACAGTTTATTGAATGAATTAGTTAAACCCTGGCAACTAGTACCAAATAACTTTAATCTGGCTCAAGAAAATAATTGGGATCTCGGCAATCCACAACGAAATAAGTTACAGCAGTTTTCAATTGAGTAGACACATTAATTTATCGAAGTAATGGGTAATGGGTAATCAGGGCTATTTTATTCTCATATATCCAGAGAATAAATTCTCTGTCTCAGTACATTAAGTCCGTTTAAACGGACTTTAATTTTCAGCCAAGAAATTTATTTCTTGGTTCACTACAGTTAGAACGAAATAGCCCTGAATGGGTAATGGGTTTTATCCAACTGAAATTCGCTATAAATACGATAGAAATTATTAATTAACTATCTATTAATTTGCTCGTTGCTTTACTTATGCACTAAAAGTATTTAAGCGATGCAAAACAAACATTCAAACCGCTATTTTAGTAGCAAAATATACCATACAAGCTTTTTTTGAGTGCAATCATTACCTCAAGATCAATGCATCTAGTTACAGTAAATACGATTTACTTGGTTTACTAAATGTCAAAAAAGATGAATGACGAATAAAGTTAAGCGCAGCTATTAAGCAAATATACTAGGCAAAATTTAAAGCAAAAATACAAATATTATTAGTACTGCCCAGCTTTATTATTCAGTCTTTTGATTTTAACTACTGTAGTTTTAGATTCATCAGGAAGACCCATAAGTGTTTTTAACAGAATTCATCAGTAAAGCAACTCAGGGAAAGTATAAAATACTCCACATAACATGGATCGCATTCTTTTTAACTTTTGTTTGTTGGTTTAACTTTGCTCCTTTCGCAACTACAATTGGCAAAGAACTTAGCCTAACACCAGACCAAATTAAAACATTAGCAATTTGTAATCTGGCACTAACAATTCCCGCCAGGATCATCATCGGTATGCTCCTAGACCGCTTCGGGCCGAGAATTACTTTCTCTTGTATTCTGTTTTTTGCTGCAATACCTTGTTTTGCTACTGCTCTTTCCCAAAACTTTACCCACTTGGTAATTAGTCGGTTGTTAATGGGGATTGTGGGTTCGGGTTTTGTGGTCGGTATTCGCATGGTATCGGAATGGTTTCCCCCCAAAGATATTGGGATCGCTGAAGGTGTCTACGGAGGCTGGGGCAATTTTGGTGCATTTGCAGCAGAATTTTCTTTGCCAATTCTGGGTTTAGCAACGGCTTTTCTATCAGGTGGTGCGAGCAATTGGCGTGGAGCGATCGCCCTTAGTGGGATCGTTACCGCTTTATATGGCTTCATCTATCTAAAGAATGCTCAAGATACTCCCGCTGGGCAAGTATATCGTCGTCCTAGACGTAGTGGGGGCATGGAAGTTACCAGCCGTAAAAGCTTTTTTGCGATGCTGATTATGAATTTCGGTTTGATCTTCGCTCTAGGTTTATTAACCTGGCGTTTAGCACAACCTGCACTGCATTTCCTCAGCCAAGGGCAAATGTTAGGCATTTGGGCTTTTCTCGGCGCACTTTATCTCTATCAATCTTATAAATCTTGGCTGGTAAATCGGGAAGTCGTCCAGGGGAATAAAGTTTACTCTCCTGCTCAACGCTACCAATTTCGTCAAGTAGCTTTACTAGAGTTTGCCTATATCACTACATTTGGTTCGGAATTAGCAGTTGTTTCCATGTTACCTGCCTTTTTCGAGGAGACATTTGCTATTGAGCATGTAGCAGCAGCAATGCTTGCTTCTATATACCCTGTGATGAATTTATTTTCTCGTCCCAGCGGTGGCTTGATTTCTGATAAATTAGGTTCGCGTAAATGGACAATGACTCTAGTTGCATTGGGAGTGGGGATTAGTTATTTAATAGCATTCAGGATCGACGCCAGTTGGTCGATTCCAGCTGCGATCGCTGTAACTATGGTTTCTGCTTATTTTGCCCAAGCCGGATGTGGTGCAACCTACGGTATGGTACCTCTAATTAAAAAAGAAATTACGGGACAAATTTCTGGTAACGTCGGTGCTTATGGTAACTTCGGTGGTGTAGTATTCCTAACAATTTTTAGCTTAACTGATGCTTCAACCTTGTTCGGTACGATGGGCGTGGCGGCTCTAATCTGTGCTAGTTGTTGTGCCTTTTTCTTGCAAGAACCAAAAGCCTCTTTTGCTGCTCATTATGAAGGTGAAACAGACAACGTTGCCGTACCAGACTCAAATCTAGAGCGGGAAAGGATTTAACCTATCTGTAGCTCACAGTTATTTTAGTGCTGGGAATGTCGCTAGATTTTCTCAGCACTTTTTGATGGATAAGACACAGTAATCGCTAGTTTAATCAAATATTATGAGCAATAATCAGCAAACTTGGCTGCAAAGTATGGGTAAATTAATAGCTGCCAAAATCAAAATTAATAAAAATAACCAAATTAATTAAGTTTAACTATCTGTAAATATTTAACTGGGAGAGAAGGATGAGCGAACCAATAAAAACCTTATGTCCTTATTGTGGCGTTGGCTGTGGTTTAGAAGTACTGCCCCCTGCACAATCGGGGAAAGCCACCAATAGAGATAGTCAAGGCAATCTTTTGTGGCAAGTTAGAGGCGATCGCTCTCATCCCTCTAGTAAAGGTAAAGTATGTGTCAAGGGGGGAACAGTCGCCGAATCTCTGGATAAAAATCGCCTCAAATATCCGATGATGCGCGATTCCCTAGATCGAGAATTTCAAAGAGTTAGTTGGGATCAAGCTTTAAGTAGAATTACCGCCGAAATGCAGCAGGTGATCCAGACTCAGGGGGCGGATGGCATCTGTATGTATGGTTCGGGACAGTTTCAGACAGAAGATTATTACATTGCTCAAAAGCTACTCAAAGGCTGCCTGGGGACGAATAACTTTGATGCTAACTCTCGTCTTTGTATGTCGTCAGCGGTAGCAGGATATATGCAAAGCCTCGGCTCCGATGGGCCTCCAGCTTGTTATGACGATCTGGAGTTGACCGACTGTGCCTTTTTGATTGGGACTAACACTGCCGACTGTCATCCGATTGTTTACAACCGTCTGCGGATGCACCACAAGAAAAACCGTAAGGTAAAAATGATCGTGGTCGATCCCCGCGAAACTAAAACAGCAAAGGATGCCGATCTACACCTGGCAATTCAGCCTGGGACAGATATAGATCTGCTTAACGGCATAGCGCATCTATTGTTGCGTTGGGGAGAACTGGATACATTCTTTATTGATGAATGTACTCAAGGCTTTGGTCAGTTTGTTGAGGTAATTCAAGCTTATCCGCCCGAACTAGTAGCTCGTCGCTGTGGGATTGAGGTCGCTCAACTCGAACAAGCAGCCCGCTATTGGGCAGAGTCGTCAAAAGTTTTGTCTTTATGGTCTATGGGAGTTAATCAATCTTCTGAGGGAACAGCTAAAGTTCGCACCATTATCAATTTGCATTTGATGACAGGGAATATTGGTAAACCAGGAGCAGGGCCATTTTCTTTGACAGGACAGCCAAACGCCATGGGTGGTCGAGAAGCTGGGGGTTTATCCCATATTCTGCCTGGTTATCGTACTGTCACCAACCCAAGTCATCGCCAGGAATTAGAACAGGCTTGGCAGTTGCCCCCAGGTAGCATTAATCCGCTGCCTGGAAAAGATGCCTGGAGTATGATTACGGGCTTAGAAACAGGTGAAGTGGGGGTATTATGGGTGGCAGCGACTAATCCTGCGGTAAGTATGCCTGACCTAGTAAGAACAAAACAGGCTTTATTGCGATCGCCCTTCACTATTGTCCAGGATGCCTACTATCCCCTGGAAACTGCCAGCTTTGCTCATGTGGTGTTGCCCGCAGCCCAGTGGGGAGAAAAGACAGGGACAATGACTAATTCTGAGCGATTTGTTACCCTTTGTAGTAAGTTTCGACCAGCCCCAGGGGAAGCACGACCAGACTGGGAAATTTTTGCAGAAGTAGGTCGTCGTTTAGGCTTTACTAAAGAATTTGACTTTGCTAACTCTGCCGAAGTTTATCAAGAATTTGTCCAGTTAACTCAAGGTCGTCCTTGTGATATGAGTGGTTTAACCCACGGCAGATTACGCCAACAAGGCCCAATTCAATGGCCCTGTCCTTTAGAAGAAGCAACAAATAATAACAGCATTGCTTTGACTTGCAGCACCGAGAAAAATATTGCTCAAGACCAAGAAGAAGCCAAAGGTCTATTTTCCAATCTGTTTCGTGCCAAAGATGAAACCCTAGCTCCTAAAAGACTTTACACCAATGGTAGATTTAATACGGCTGATGGTCGGGCAAAATTTGCCGCCTTCCATTCTAAAGGACTAGCCGAACCCATCGATCCTGACTATCCTTTTGTCTTAACTATTGGTCGCCTTTATGAACACTGGCACACCATGACTCGCACAGGTCGGATTGAGAAAATCATGAAAAAACAACCCCGACCATTTATTGAAATTCACCCCAAAGATGCTCGCAAATTAGGGATTGAAACAGAAATGATGGTGGAAATAAGTTCGCGTCGAGGCAAGGGGCGTTTTGTCGCTAGAGTGACCGAAGCGATCGTTCCTGGAACAGTTTTTGTGCCGATGCATTGGGGCGCACTGTGGACGGATGAGGGCGAAGCCAATCTATTTACCCATCCTGAAAGCTGCCCCACCTCCTTACAGCCAGAATTAAAAGCCTGTGCCGTTAATTTGACTCTAGCAAAATTAGAACCCAACACTGAAAGCGATCGCTCTAGAACAACCTTCCCTCAAATGATCGAGAAATCACTGTCGATCAAAAATTAACCTAAACTAGAAGTTGTTTAAATGATTCTAAGGGTATTTCTAACTTTTCAGCAGTTTCGGTTAACTGAGTTTTGAATGCTGCTGTATTCGAGCCAAAGCCACATAGTTTAGCTGCCTGTTCTAATCCGCCTGAAGCATTAGCGCCCGCACAGCTAATTAATTCTTTTCCTGTCAAGGGTTCTTCTCCTGACAGTAGCTTGCGTTGAGATTCTCCCCAAAAAGCACTGAGAGTACAAATTTGCCGATCATCCTGATTTTCAATTGACCAACGGTAAGTTACCTTTTGGGGGTTGACCCTAACCTCGACTAACTTAGCGCCCATGTAATATTGCATTTGGCTGAGGGTTTGTTGTCTAACTTCCACAGGATCGTTTTTATTAATGATTCGCTCTAAATGAGCCTGAGTCGGTTTAGCCATATTAAAATTTGAATGATTGTCTGATGTCAATAATTGTTATTTTATAATTTTGCCTGTAAAAATCTCACTAAAGCAAGTCTTCTCGCTTTAGATTGCGGTTAATTAAAGCCCAGTCTTGAGGCGTATTACAGTTAAATAGACAACGGCGATCGCTCAATACTAATTCTCTGACAGAATGCTCCGCTAACCAGGATTGAAAAGATCTTCCCCCCTCGCTGATATATTGCTGCAAACTAGATAAACAGCCTCGACGATAGAAACCACAAAGAGGCTCCCATCCCTTGTGGCTACGAGGCAAACAGGCGATTTCTGCGGGTAATACTGTTGTCAAAGCTAATAACCACTGTTTTACTTGAGATGAAGATAAGTGAGGTAGATCACAAGCAAGTAATAATACCCATTCTGTTTTGACCAGTTCTAATCCTTGAGCAAAACCAATCAAAGGGGTATTAGATGGGGCGTTTAACACTAACTGCTCTTTAACAGGCTGGCAATTATGGGGGAGAAAATTTTGATACTTGTCAATCCAGGGTGAAATCACATAAGTTTGTGCTGTACATTCATTAGCTACCAGACAAACCTGGGCTAGTAACGTACTACCGTCTAGATCTAAGAGAGCTTTATCTTGACCCATGCGGATGCTCTCACCCCCCGCTAAAACGATCGCCGTAACCCGATCTTCAATTAATACCATAAAACTCTAATCGATCGACTGATAAGACCATGAGCAATCACTTAGATACTAAAAAACAAACAGAGCAACATCTTCAGCTTTGGATTTATTTCTTACCTGTTGTCGGTGTTATCCCTGCTATTTGGACTATATCTCAATCTCAGGAGCGGGCGATCGCTAATTCTCAAAACAACCCCCTAAAAGACTCTTCTGAGTTGCTCCCGCAACTAAAAGCAAGTCGATTATCGCTTAATTTAACTCTTATTTGGTTATGTTCTTACATTCTGCTTTCTTGTGGCGCTGCTGATGCAACAGAAATTATTGCTTTTCGCTTTTTATACGCCAATGCTATAGTTACCACGAGTTACTTTGTTGCTTGTACGTTTCTAATGACTCGTTTAGGAAAAAAAAGATTGTTTTACGCCGACTAAATGAACTAATTTATCTCAAATTGGTTTATAAAGGAAAAGCATTTTCTACTCAGCTTTAACCCCCTGTCGTTACTCTAATGAGCTAGCTAAAATTAGAAAGCATTATGCAGCTTTTAGCAAGCAATTAAAATGCGCTAGCAGCTAAAGTATCTAGTTCGAGTATCTGTCTAATAATTGTCCACCTAAGTATTTTTTCGAGTAAATAGCTGCTAATATTAATTGAATTATATTTGTCTTGACATATATCTTAATTTTTCTTTAAAAAACATCATTTATTTTAATCATAGGAGAGGGGTTCCAGTGTCAATGAAAAAAGCTTATGAATCGACTCCTTCAGGAAGAAAATCAACCGCTCAATTCAATTCCGTGAACTACCCTCTTAAAAAACAGCCAAAAAAATTGAATAAAGGAAAAGCTATTTTAGTTGGACTGGGTTTAGTTAGTATCTCCCTAGTTTCAGCAGTTGTTGGTGCATTCTTGGCGGTTGCCGTGTCTGATGTTCCACCTTTAAAGCAAGTGGAGCTAAGTAAGGAAGAGCAGCAAGTTTTTAGCGAAACAGATATGGTAGCTGCCCAAAACCTGAATTTGCCCGAACTAAAAAGACCTGTAAACATTCTCTTATTAGGGATCAAAGTAGTTCGCTCTGACTTAGAAAACAAAGGAATCGAGTTTGAAAAACAAGATGTTGGCTACGATCACCTGGTCAATTCTTTTCATGGTTTAAGTGACAGCATGTTATTGCTGAGGTTCGATCCTGAGAAAGAAAAAGTTTCAGTACTTTCAATTCCTAGAGATACCCGTGTCAATATTCGCGGATATGGGGTTAGAAAAATCAATCATGCTAACGATTATGGTGGGCCTGCTTTGACTGCTAAAGTCGCCAGCGATTTACTCGGCGGAGTAAAAATAGATCGCTATGTACGGGTTAATGTCCAGGGAGTAGAAAAGCTGATTGATGCTTTAGGTGGTGTTACGGTAGATGTGCCTAAAGATATGAAATACAACGACTTTAGCCAACATCTTTATATCGATCTCAAAAAAGGTGTTCAACATCTTGATGGCGATAAAGCCATGCAGTTTCTACGTTTTCGCTATGATGAGTATGGTGATATTTCTCGCGTACAACGTCAACAAATGCTGATGCGCTCGGCGGTAGAGCAAACCCTAAAACCAGCAACAATAGTTAAAATTCCCAAAATATTATCGGTAATTCAGTCCCATTTAGACACCAATCTAACCGTTAGAGAGTTAATGGCGCTGTCCAATTTCGCTTCTAAAACTGACAGATCTGGCATCAATATGATGATGCTGCCTGGAGACTTTAACGATCCAAATGAACGGGTGAGTTATTGGGTACCCAATGAAAATAAAATTCATCGGTTAATGACGCAGCATTTTGAGTTGCCTAAAAACGATGCAGACTATGCTGCGATCGCGGAGAACCGTTATGCTACTCTCGAAGGTGGATCTAATATCAGTAATCCCCGCATCAGAATTTCGATTCAGGACAGTACCGACAGTCAACAAACCTTGCAATCTTCCCTCGATCTGCTCAGAGAAGCAGGTTATCGACAAGTATCCGCCAGCAAAAACTGGCAAGAGCCTCTAAAAACAACTAGAGTAATTGCTCAATCTGGAGATAATGAAGCAGCGGAAGAAATACGTTCGATCCTTGGCGTTGGGGAAGTAGTAGTAGAGAGTACGGGAGTAATCGGCTCTGATGTCACAGTACAGCTTGGTCGCGACTGGAAAAAACAACTCAATCAAACAGTGAGCAATGAGCAGTGATATTAAGTACGGATGAACAGTCTAGAGTGACAGAAGAGGGATAATGGGTAAAAGTTTGGATCTTAAAGAATGAAAAATTGAGGAAATTGAAGTAAATTGAAGTAAATTTTAGTTTAAGTTGTGTCGTACGAACTCGATTCTGAGCTACCAGCCGAGAAATCCAGATATTTGACTTGCTAAAGTAAGAGAATCAAAAGGTTTGTTGATTACGCCTTTTGCCCCTGCATTATAAAAACGACGACGATCGCTTGCTTGAGCTTTGGCGGTGATAAAAATGGTCGGAATATCTTTGGTTGCGGGGATGTCTTGTAACTTGGCGAGAGTTTGCAGACCATCCAGTTCAGGCATCATGGCATCTAAAAGGATAGCATCGGGCTGTTCTTTCTGGGCGATCGCAATTCCTTCTAAACCATTAGCAGCACCAATCATTGACCAACCAGCTTCAGCTTCGAGGCAAAACTGAGCCAAGGTTTTGATATCATCCTCATCGTCAATAAATAAAATACGTTTTGCGTTCATGTTATTCAGGCTCAAAAAACTATAAGATCATATCGGCTTAATATGATGATGTTGTGAACATCGATTATTTTCCCACCCAATGTTACCGCATTTGTGGTTTCTGACTTTACTATTGTTGCGGAATCAGAAAATAGAAGGTGCTGCCTTGACCATAAACGCTCTCAACCCAGATTTTGCCCTGATGTTGCTCGATAATATGAAGACAGATAGCCAACCCTAAACCCGTGCCTCCTTTTTGGCGTGAGTCTGAAGCATCAACCTGCTGAAAGCGTTCAAAGATATTTTCGAGTTTATTTCTGGGGATACCTCTACCCCAATCTTGGACGGAAAAAAGCACATTTTGCCCTTCTAGTTTAGATGAGATCTTAATGCTACTATGGGCAGGAGAAAACTTAATCGCATTGCTAATAAGGTTGCTGAGAGTTTGCACCAGACGATCGCGATCGCCTAAAAACTCTAGAGATTGGGCATCGGCTTCAAGGCTAATTTTTTGTTCATCTGCCAAAGGGCGTGTGGTATCTATTGCCTGTCGGATCAACTCAGCACTATCACATGGTTGTTGATTAATTTCATCGCTTCCCGATTCCATCCGTTCCAAGTCGAGAATATCATTAACTAGACGGATCAGGCGATCGCTATTTCTCAAAGCCATATCTGCCATTTTAGATCCCGACTCTGATAGTTCTCCCAAACGACCAGCACAGAGTAATTTAACTACTCCATGGATCGAGGTTAGAGGAGTGCGCATTTCATGACTAGCGATCGAGATAAATTCGCTTTTCATCTGTTCTACGGCTTTACGCTCAGTGATATCTTCGACCATGGAGAAAAACCCTTTAACCTTGCCATCCGAATCAAAATCAGGAACATAGGTGGCATTCATCCAGTAAGAACTACCGTTATTAGTAATCGGCTGAGTTTCAAAAGTAACCGTTTTTCCCCCCAATGCAGTTTTGATATAGGGCAGCATTTTTTGATAGTTTTTCTCACCCACCAGCTCTTCGATCGCTTTACCCTGCAAAGTAGAACGGGGTATACCATACCAGGTTTCGTAGGTACGATTATTATAGATATAACGCTGTTCCTGGTCGATGTAGGCAATTAATACTGGCAGCGCATCGGTGATTAACTTTAGTTGTTCCTCACTTCTTTGGAGAGATTTTTCAGCTGCAATGCGATCGCTTACATCCGTAATGGTTTCTAATACTTTGAGAACTTTGCCTTCAGAATTTACGGTTGGTTCGCCTCTACTTTCGATATACTTGATCGTGCCGTCTGGTAGCAGCAATCGATAGTCTAGTTCCCAAGATTGCCCACTACCGTGTCTTTCAACCAATGTATTTTTAACCAAGAGACGATCTTCTGGGTGAATATGCGCCAATATTTCTGGACAGGATGGGATCGGCAGATTGCTATCAAAGCCTAAGATATTAAATAGCTCTTCAGACCAGCTTCTTTTTTTAGTTTCATAGTCGTATTCCCAACTACCAATTTTGGCGATTTTTTCCGCTTTTGCCAGTAAAGCCTGAGAGGTTTGCAGTTTTTCAAGGGTTTGTTGCCGTTCGCTAATATCTTTCAGCATAACCGTAAATAGCATTCCTGAATTAGTTTGTAACTTTGCCACAGAGGCTTCGGCAGAAAATTCATGACCATCTTTACGACGACCATAAACGTTAGTATTACGCTCTGTCATTTGACGAGACTTTTCTGGTAATTTAGCAAATTGCCTAATGTGATGACGATGTATCTGACGAAATATTTCAGGTAAAAGAAGATCTAGAGGCTGTCCCAGAATTTCTTGCGCCTGATAGCCAAAGATTTTCTCGGCACCTTGATTGAATAGCTGAATCTGCTGCTGCTCATTGATGGTAATAATTGCCTCATCAGCATTGTCCAGAATACCCGCTAGCTTTTGCTGATTTTCTCTTAAATCTTGTTCAGTTTGCTCTCGTTCGCTAATTTCCGCCTGCAATAGCTCGTTGGTAGCAGATAATTCCTTGGTACGCTCTAAGGCGAGTTTTTCGGCATAACTAAGGAGTTGAGCTTGAGATAATGCCACTCCCAGCTGATCGGCTAGCTGATTAAGTAACTGAATTTCCTCTTGCTGCCACTGTCGCGGATGGTGACATTGATGAGCAATTAAAAGACCTTGGAGTTTGCCCTGAGCAAGAATCGGCACAACTAATTTTGCCTGAACCTGAAACTGTTTTAAGAGCTGCTTGATATCTCGATCGATCGGGGCCGTTGCCAAATTATCGATCGCCAACACTTCTCCCTGGTGATATCTGGTTAAATATTCACCTACTAATAAGGGATCTGCCAGTTCATAATCCAACATAGGCGGTAGATCGGGTAAAATCGCCTCGCTAATTGGCATCACGGTACTATTTGATTTGATCTCGACAATTAAAACGCGATCGCAAGCCAGTAGATGCTGCACTTCCGTAACGGCAGTTTGTAAGATTTCGTCAAGCTCAATTGACATGCGAATTTTACCCGTTATTTCGGTCAATAGTTTTGTTTGCCGATACTGAAATTCCAACTTATTCCAAACTCGCCTCTGTTCGGTAACATCAATCCCTGTGGCAATAATAAATTCAATCTCTCCCTGAGCATCAAACAGGGCCGTATTCGACCAGGAAATTAAATTTTGACGACCATCTTTAGCAATCCAATGGTTTTCATATTGGTTATGAAACTGTCCTTCCAGTAGTCGTTCAAATATGGCTTTGCTCGTTGCCTTTTCTTCAGCAGGAATCAAAAAATCCCAAACTTGTTTACCTTGAACCTCTTCAAAATAGTATCCAGTAACTTGTTCGCAAGTATGATTAAAACTAACTATTACCCCCTGCCGATTTAGTACCGCTACCAATGCACCGACAGTATTAATCACCGCCTTAGAGAAATCCCGTTCCTGCCTAAGTTGTAGTTCTGCCTCTTTGCGTTGAGTTATATCTCTGGTAACAGCCAACAATGCATTGATCTCATTACCTGTTTTGAACGGTACAGCATGTGTTTCTAGCCAGCGCGATGTTCCTTTTAACCCAGTTAGCTCAAACTCTAATTTACCTGACTTGCCCTCAAATATGCTTTCGGTTAGCTTGACAAATGCCTGTCGATGATTGGGATTGATTAAAGAGTAAACTGGTTTGTCGATCACTTCTGCTAGAGAATCAGCCTCGATCATCGCTAGCCCAGCAGGGTTCATCTCTAGTAACCTGCCGTCGTCTGCCAACATCTTGACGCACTCTGGCTCAGATTCAATGATGGTACGGAGCAAATTTTCGCTTTGAGCCAACCTTTGTTCTGCCTGTTGACGTTTTTGTAGAGCTATCTGTTGTTCGGTAATATCAGTAACCGTTCCTAGATAGCCTTGTATTTCACCAGCATCGTTATAGTAAGCCCCTGCACTACCAGACACCCAAACCACTTGGTTATCGGGCGTTTTAAAGCGGTATTCTAGGAAAAATTCCTGACCAGTTTGAGTACATTGATGCCATTGGGCAATTACTCTGGCGCGATCTTCAGGATGCAAGGCATTTGACCAACCCATTCCCATTGCTTCTTGCTCGGATAACCCTGTCAGTTTCTGCCAGCGCGCATTTACATAGAGACAATTCCCTTCAGCATCAGTTTGAAAAATGCCTACAGGGGCTTTTTGCGCTAATAGTCTAAATTGCTTATAGCTTTCATTTAATAATGCTGTGGCTTGCTTTTGTTCGGTAATATCCTGCACTACGCAAAAAATAGTTTGCTTCTTTAGATCGGGTTTTGCTGTCCACAAGAACCAGCGATAAGCACCATTTTTAGTTCGATAGCGATTCTCAAAAGCAACCGTAGTTTTCCCTGCGCTCAACTTTTCTACTTCAGCTAGAGTTGCCGCGCAGTCTTCAGGATGAACAAAGTTAATAAAAGGTTGGGTCAATAATTCCCCATCCATAAAGCCCAAATTCTTTAACAATGCGGGATTGATCCATTTAAAGTAGCCATCCAAACCCGCAACACAAATCATACTAGGGGTGGAATCAAAAAAATGCCCCAGCTGTTCTCCTTTTTCGTACCAAACTTGCTGTTGATTGTGATTGTGATCTAGTTCCTGTTCTGCTTGAAGTGTTGGCAATTGAATCAGACTTTTAGAGTCAATCATCCCAACTAATTGCTGATTCTCATCCAGAATTGGTAAATAGCTAATTAAATGTTGCTGAAAAAATAACTGTGCTGAATCGAGATCGTAACATTGCGATCGCAACCTAGTTAATACTGGTTGAGTCATTACTTGCTTAACCGTCGTAGTCGCTAAATCGGTTTCTGTGGCTACCAACCTAACTACGTCACTTTGAGTCAAGATGCCAATTAATTGATTAGCTGCGACTATTAGTAGACATCTGGGCTTATTTTCAGCTTGCTGTTGAGCAAGTAAAACAACTGCGTTCTTCAGTAAAGTATCTGGCGCAATAGTTACAGGATGAGATTCAATATATTTATCGATAGTCACTATGATAACAACAGCTAAGTAATCAAAAGATTATTCAATAATCTTAAATAAATGAAGAGGATAAAAGCAGTTTCGGTCGCGATCATTATATTAAGTTCTACAGCTATGGTCATTCCAATTAGTTGAAAGTAAAGCAAAACTTTGAGGAATTTGTGAGGAAGAGTCAAAGCTTTTTCTGCTATACGCTAAGAGCTAAAAGCTAAAAGCCAGGGCGAAGCCCTCTACTTAACCCGACTGCGTTTTAAACGATTCAAAATTCGGTTTGCCAATATTGAACCAGTTACAGGCTTAAAAACATAATCATCGGCACCAATACTAAATGCTTGATTCTGGGTTTTTTCATCCTGGTGTACACTCAAAAATAAAACGGGTAGATGCTGCCAATAGCGATCGCTTCTTAAAATCTGACAGAGTTCAATGCCATTGATATCTGGCATCTCTATATCTAACACCAAAATATCTGGCTCGACATCTTCCAAAACCTCCCAAAACTCGGTTGATTTATTTAAGGTAGTAATCTCAAAACCCCAAGGTTGGAGAGACATTTTTAAAGAGAGCAGCACTTGAGGATCGTCATCGATAATCAATACTTTAGCAGCATGACCGAGATTTTCCAGCAGCTCGGAAACTGCTGAGATGGCAGCGATTGGCTCAACCGAATTTGGTAAAATCAAATTTCCTCCCTTGCGGGTGAAATTCAAGCGATCTAACAACTGAGGAGATTGGGCGATCGCAACTATAGGTAAGCTGGGTTGACGTTGATGTAGCTGTTCGAGAAATTCTAAATCTTCTCCATCAGGAAAAGCAATTTGATAGAGTAAAGCGTCGATCGACTGTTGCTTAATTATGGTCTGAGCTTGAACAAAATCTGCAGCAGTATAAGTCTTCATCCCGCTATTGTTAGCTTCTGTAATTAACTTGTGGTCGAAATCTGTGTTGAGAGTGCGATCGACAATTAACAGTGAAATATTTTTGCTGAGGGCATCTTTTACGGTTTCCTCAAAGGGTTGATGTTGCAGTTCGGCATTAAGAGCTGTTGTCAGTCTAACTATCTGCTCTAAATCTACTTGCTTGCTCAGATTATGACCAAGTAGCTTTTCAATCTGTTTAGCAAACCTAGAACCTTCTGGGAAACCGAAGCAACCTAAAGAACCTGCTAGTTTATGAGCCGAACTTCTGGCTTGAGCGTGTAGTTCATCACTCACGCAATTATCTGCTAATGCTATGGCTAGACTCTCTAGATCTGCTAATCTCTCAAAAGCCAAATCTTTAAACTTTAACCAAATTTGACTGATGGTTGCGTTTTTATCTTGCCCTGCATTACTTGTAGGTAAAGATTTACTACTTGCCTTAAAATCATCATCAGACTTGAGGCGATAACCGACACCGTAAACAGTTTTAATCGTGTCTTTTGCCATCCCTGCCACCTTAAGCTTTTGGCGTAATCCCTTGATGTGGGTTCTAACAGCTTCTTCTCCTGGCGGATCTTCCCCCGCCCAAAGATTGTTAATAATTGCCCCTGGACTAAATACCTGCTGTGGATGGCGCATGAATAGTTCGATCATGCCGTACTCTTTGGGAGTCAGAGGTAAAAGCTGATTGTGAACATGAACTTCATGGGTTTTAGGATCGAGATTGAGATCTTGCCATTCGATGATTGGTGAGGATACATTAATTTCTCGGCGTAGTAATGCTCGAATTCTGGCGGTAAGTTCGTCAAAATTAAAAGGCTTGACTACATAATCATCTGCCCCTGCGTCTAGCCCTAAAACCTTATCAGTCTGGCGATCGCGAGCCGTCAAGAGCATAATTGGCATACTGTAGCCATCAGCCCTGATTTTTTGACACAGTTCGATGCCATCAATATCGGGTAACATCCAATCGAGAACCACTAGATCGAAGTCAAACAGCAGAATGAACTCCCAGCCCATCTCTCCTGCATTAGCGATATCTACAGCATAACGCTGTTCGATTAGCTTGCTCGCCAAAGCCTCCATTAACTGTTCGTCGTCATCTATAAGTAAGATTCTCATTGATCGGCTAGTTAGTTCCCATCAATATATTACAGCTTATTTTCAGCAGTAGACCTCTTGCAGGAGTTACAAAAAGGAAACTACGGTGAAAACTGTGACTGGAAGCATAACTTTGCCATTTTAAACTATACTAATATTAAGCTCCGAATGATTCAAGGTCGAACATAACTTTCATCTCCATTCATCGAGAAATGTTTGTACCTTCTCGTCTATGTAAGGAATGCGATCGCGTCTTAAAAGCAATTCTTTAATTTCCTGACAAATCTTGAAGCTAAGTAATTGAGGAATAAAGCCACCCCAAGTAGGTTGTTTTCCACGAGGGGCAGGTATTACCTTCACTGTTCGGTCTTGATGGTTGATATAATTTACCACCCAAGCTTTTCCGCTTAGAAGAAATGAACTCATTTCTTCAACTAATTTATCGACGAAATTTTGTTCTAGTGAGCCGATAATGTAACCTGCTTCAGTTAAGACTTTGTAGAGTTGTGGGCTACTGAAAACGGCATAGATTTCTATAAAGTTACGACGACCAAAGGTTTTTTCAGTTTGATCTCCAATGGAAAGCAATCCTTGTGAGAGAAATAAAAAGTTTTCTTCTACCATATAAGCAATCAAATGCTCAAATTCACTATGACTGATGCCTAAAAAATCGGGAACGATAGATAACTGCTGCCAGCATTGTTCTGCGCTAATTGCGCCAAATTGAAGAGTAAGAGCCAAAATTTGATGGACTAAAACTGACCAAACTCGATTATTAGTTGGAACGGACTCCACCCAGCCTTTCTTAGCTAGTTCGATGAGAGCGATCGCCTGTAAAACTGTCTCTGTATCCTCACAAAAAAAGGTGGTATTAGCTCTTTGTCCCTGTCTTTTGCCCGTCCTCCCCAAACGCTGAAGAAACGAGGAAACAGTAGAAGGAGCATTGGCTTGCAAAACTAAATCTAAGTCGCCTACATCAATTCCTAGTTCTAAAGTAGAGGTGCAGATAATACTGGTGTTACTACCGCGATGGAAACGTTCTTCGGCAGTGGTTCTTTCTTCTGCTGATACCGAACTATGATGAACGAATACATCAATACCTTTATGCTGCATCTGTTCGGCAATTTTCTCAGCTAAGGAGCGACTTTGACAGAAGAACAGGCTTTTTTGACCTTGAGCGATTTGACAAGCTTGTTCAGAAATGGCTCTAGTGGTCTCTTGGTAATAAATGCGAAGGTCTTTTTTAGACGGAACGTGAGGCGGATCGATAACACAGCCTTCTCTTTGGGATGTTCCCTGTAACCATTGAAGAATATCTTGAGGATTACCAACGGTTGCGCTTAAGCCAACACGCTGCACATCGTTATTTGTAAAACGAATTAGTCTTTCCAAGACAGAAATTAAATGTGTCCCGCGATCGCTACCAGCCAAAGCATGAATTTCATCAACTATTACTACTCGTAGATCTTCAAAGAGTTTGGCATGGGGCACTTTAGAGGATAACAGCATTACCTCTAATGACTCTGTGGTGGTCATTAAAATATGGGCTGGTTCTTTGATAAAGGCTTTTTTTTCCGATGCTTTGATATCTCCATGCCAAACAAAGCGTCGTAGCCCCACCATTTCGCTGTAGGTTTTAAATCTTTCTGCTTGATTGTTGAGTAAAGCTTTGATCGGAACTATTTTCATCTGCACCAGCAGCAATTAAACTATCTTCTACTTTCCCAATCCAGCGATCGAGGATATCAGCTAATGCGCCTCGGGGACAGGAGTTCGTCCCTAATTCTTGGACTACACGACGGTAAACATCATCAAATTTATGGAAGTAAAGATCGTTATCGGAAACTACGACAAAACTAGTGGCAAATCCTTGAAATTGAGCATCATTGAGGGTTAAGCGAGACATGAAGGTTTTACCACAACCGTATCTACCTCGAAAAAACTTAAATACTCCTTCGCGATGCCTGCTAATTTTAATTATCGATAAATTTCTGCCATCGTTTTGGCTGAATCAGGATCTCGACAGTTGAGAATTAACTTGGTGGCAGTAGCCTGAAGCAGTATTTGCCGTTCATAACTGCCATAAATCTGGTCAATTTGGGCTGTAGTTTGCGTCGCAATAATCGGTGTCGCTTTAAACTTTCTTCCCTCAGCCAATAATCGCGATAAAGAACCCAGAGGTTGTAACGCCCCCAATTCATCAATCACAATCGCCGTTTTAATCTGTCGCGACTCATTACTCAGTAAGCCTCGAATAATCAATTCAAACGCCATACTATAGAGAGGCTTATACAACTGAGCATCCCGTTCAAATAGGGGCAGAAACAAAGAACGTTTTTCATCACCTGCTGCCCAGTCCCAAAAATCTATATTTTCTGACTTGTCAGGTAATTGACGGTAAAATCGAGCCGAGGCAGTGGCCGAAGCCACAATCGAAGCAAAGGTTTTCTCCGCGTCAAAGTATTTATTAAACATCGATTCAGCTAAAAGTGTCTGAAGTTGATCCATATTAGTTTGAGCAATAATCCACCACACTTCCTGATTAGTTTGAGCCAAATTATAAATCTCGCTCAACAAATTTCTGGCAGAGAGGGGCCAAAATGGATCTTGAGTTTGATTAAGTGGAATAAGCGCAGCAGCAATAGTTTCAGATGAAGCTGATTCGGTGTGGTGACACCAGCCAACAGAACGTTCATCTGTCGGATTAAATAAAATATCTTGGCCTGAGCGATAAAAACCTTCTGTAAATTCCCCATTACGGTCAAAACAAACAATTCTAAAATCATCTCTTTGTTGTAGTTCACTAATCAATTTAGCTAGAGCCTGAGTTTTACCTGAACCTGGAGAGCCTACACAAAAAATACCTAAATCCTCCAAATTACGTGGTAGGCGAAATCCAGCCAGGGATAATTGAGGTAGATGTAACTCACCAGATAAGCTTTCTTCATACTTACTATTGAGGCGATCTAGTAATAACTGTACTTTGTTAGCCGATTCTTCCAGTTGTACTCCTCGTAAAATTTGCTGTTTATAAGACATCAGTTGATTATTTTTCTTTACTTGGATTATACTTTATACATCAAAAAAAAGAAAAATCTCGTTTAAATAGTTTATTTATGAGTACAAAATCTTCAATTGCTCACGGCGATAATTTTCACTTCTACCAAGAATGTTTTGATGAAGAAAATGTCTATCTGCAACTAGAAGGAGTAGAATTTACCGCCTCACAGTCTGAAGTTACGGTAACAATCCCAATGGCAGTTTGGTCGATAATTCGTCAACATAGTGTTGTTGATTTATCTTTAGCAGATAAGACCGATGCGGAATTAAGAGCAATGGTAGAAGAGAAAGTTGACCAGAGAATTGAGCAATATTTGGCCTCGGATGCTCGACGAGAAAAAGCCACGATCAGTTTCATGGGATCTATCTGCTATGGTTCTGCCGATTTACCCCGAAACGAGCAAATTGAAAGTGGTATGCAATATTACCTTTCTACAAGAGAGCGACAATTGGCAATTAAGAATCAGATTCTGGCATTAGATCGGTTAAATTCATGCAACGAAGGCAGAAGTTAGATGATTAAATTGATAGAAATGCTGATATACACAGGCACAATTGCGGCTGTTTTTGGTATTGTCTACGGCGTAATATTTTATCTTCCCGAACGCATTTCTCAGTCCAAAACTATTCTCAGGAGATTAAAATCGCTTTCAGAGCGAAGTTCGAGTAATGGCTATATTACCGTATTCGATTTAGCAACCGAAGCTGAAATAAGTCCGAAGCTCGCCAAATCAACTTTAGATAAATACGTTCAAGAATTGGAGGGAGAAAAATTAGTTTCCTCTCAAGGAGAGGTTTATTATGTTTTTCCTCGGGGAGAAAAAATCTTTCAAGAAAAAACTCAATTTCAGTTGGAAAGTGCTACCGAACGTAAAATTAATGATTTACAGTCACAAATAATCAAACTACAAGATGTAGAAACAAGAGAAGATGATTGATTACATTTAATACATCAAAATGTAGTTTACATTTTAACTAGATTCTAATTAATACATTCAGCTTGCGACCAGAGCCAAGACTGTATAAGTTAGAGAGCATGAACAAGATGTATTGTCGGCTCAGAATCTTAATGGCGGAGCAAGAACCTCCCTTAACTCAACGTGCTTTAATCTCTAAGTTGGGTCTAGCTAGCCATACCATTAGTAAGCTCTATGGCAATAAGTTTAAGCGCGTTGACCGCGAAACAATCGAAAAGCTGTGTGATTTTTTTAATTGTCCTTTGGAGGGGGAAAAAGGATTATTTCAGATGCGAGAAACTAATCGACATTGAACGTGAGCATTTTGTTGCTGTTGCTCTTGTTTTTCGGGTATTTGGCTGCTTTCATTGATAATCTCGGGAGACTAGATTATAGCTAATAAAAATGAAAACCACGCTCACCCCATTTATCTCTTAAATACCTGTCGATTTCATAAGCATTTTTATTATAAGTAAGACTAAGTAGCTCCATCGTATCTTGATATAACAGCTCAAAGTCGATAGATGACTGTAGCCTCTTTAAACTCATCTGACTGCATATTTCCTCACGAGCTAATGCTAACAATATTGCTCTGGGTAATTTATGCTCAAAATGCTTGAGCCAGCCATCAGCTTTAATGTAATAAGAATTCATAAAACGATTACGTTCTTGGATTTCAAACAAACTAACTTTAATCTTGTTGATGTTCCACATATAAACTGTATCTGAATCGGATATTTGAATCGTAATCAGATGACCAATCATTACTAGCAAAAAAGTTTCTAAAGGATTTGGGAGTTTATAAGTTTCCCTTGTCTCAGTTTGAACTTGAAGAGAATTGGGGGCTAGTTGAGGGGTAACCTGAAGTGTTAGCAACTTTGGAAGTATCGCCCTTGGTTAAGTTGAGTTGGCTGAGTAAGGTTCATCGGGCTTTTGAGGGACGCACTCCGTTGGAGATGTTGCGGTTGGGTTATTTATCTGATGTATTGGTGGAAGCTAGAGCAGTAGGTGTTGGTTGGTAGCTTTATCGGGCGAAGCTCTTCTGCCTTTCTTCAAACAATGGACTTAATTGTGATAGTACGATAGTTGCCTGTTCAAAAAAATCAAAGCATGATCAATTATTTGGTTGTGCTTTGCCTTGGTTAATTCTTAGGAACCGTTTGTCCTTGTCTTTGTTTAATTTTCTCCGCTAAAGGTGTGATATCTTCAGGCTGGATAATTATGACATTGCCATCATCATCGCATTGGGCGATCGCTGCTGCATCAACATCGTTAGGATTCAGTTGTGCAGCAATGATATCAGCATTAACAAATTCGGGAGAGGGGTTGAGAGAAGCTAAAATTCGGGTAGCAAGAGTAGTTTTGCCAGAACCATTGCAGCCACTAAAGACGAATATTTCAGGCATAGATTGTTAACGTAAGTTGATTATGGCGATCGCCGTGATTATTAATTATCTGAGCAAGAATTTCTTGAATAATTGGTTTTAAGATCACCAACTCCTCTTGAACGGTATTCCAAAGTACTTGTAAATTCACATCGAAATAGTGATAGATTAATTTCTTGCCCAATCCCGTGATACTTTTCCAAGGAACTTGGGGATATTGTTCTCGTGACGAAATGGGGATACTTTTGACTGATTCACTAATAATTACAACAGCACTAGTAACGGCATAAATAGTTTTTTGGTCGGTCTGAAAATCTTCAAAAGTGATTCCGTCAATAAAACTATTGTAGTGTTTTTATTTATGACCATAATCTTTTTCCTTAAAGCGTCTCATCTTTCTCAGTACCCTAGACTTTTGCGGATGAGATAACATTGCGATCGCCAGCCTAACTCCACAATGTCTTTGAGAATCAGTTTCCCCTACTAATGAAAGTAACATTCCGTACACTGTAGAGAGAGGAGGAACAGGATAAGTTTTGCCATATTCGCGACTACGTGAGGTGCGAAAAGTAGCACAAGGAACATGGACATACAAAGCAACTGAATTCATTTCTATTTCTGAGGCAGAGTAATTTGCAGATCTTTAGTAATAACTTGTTTGAGTTCGGCAATTGTCTGCTTTCTTCCTGGGTAAACATGAGCCTTTTCCAAGGCAAACTCTTGGGTAATAGACCTCTTGCATGAATCGAGAGAAAATGAGAAAAGTAGGGTAATGACGCGATCGCGAATAAAAACATGACCTACGAACAAATCAAAAATTTGGAGGAAAAGTTCCCTCTCTTTTTCTCATCACTAGCTGTCGGCACTGTAATTGTCCGTTTGATTTCTGCAAAAGATTAATCTTGCCTGTTATTCCTAGTTGTTCTAGTTGACGTTGTGCTGCTTCAATAAAGACTTGAGGTTCGATACAGCGTCGAATGATAACCAAACGTGAGTACAGGCTTGGGGCAGAAGTTAAAGCTTTATATTCGTCGGGAATGCCAATGTGAAATTGACTTTCACCGATTTTAAAAGATCGTCCCTTTGAAGTCGGTCACATTGACCATACAGAACTAGATATTGAATTGGTTTGCTCCAAAACTGGGCGTAATCTGGGTCGTCCTTGGGCAACTTTTTTTAGTGATGCTTATTCTCGAAGACTACTTGCTGTATATCTGACTTTCGATCCTCCCTCATATCGTTCTTGTTTAATGGTTCTAAGGGTTTGTGTTAAAAATCACGGACGCTTACCCCAAATAATTGTGGTCGATAACGGTTCAGAATTCCACAGCACTTATTTTGAGACTTTACTAGCTGCTTTTGAAATTACCAAAAAACAAAGACCACCAGCACAAGCTAGATTTGGCTCGGTTTGCGAACGACTGTTTGGTACTTCCAATAAACAGTTCGTGCATAATCTCCAAGGCAATACTCAAATTACTCGTAATGTTCGTCAAGTCACCAAGTCGGTTAACCCCAAAAACCAGGCAGTATGGACTTTGGCTTTTTTTTATGACTATCTTTGCCACTGGGCTTATGAGATCTACAATACTATCGATCATCCAGCACTCCATCAAAGTCCCAGAGAAGCTTTTACTCAAGGAATGTTACAAGGAGGCGATCGCGCTCATAAAATGATTCCTTACAATAAAGATTTTTGCCTACTAACATTGCCTACAACTTCAAGAGGTACGGCAAAAGTTCAACCTGGTCATGGAGTTAAAGTTAACTACATTTACTATTGGTCTAATCTGTTTCGCGACCCCGAACTTGAAAATACCCAAGTTTCAGTGCGCTACGACCCATTCAATATTGGCATTGCTTATGCTTACGTTAAAAGTCAATGGGTTGAATGTACTTCCCAATACTATATTGATTTTCAAGGTCATACAGAGAAAGAATTAAAGCTTGCCAGTAGTGAAATCAAAAAACGCGATCGCAATCACACGAAGAACAACAAAGTTTCTGCCAAAAAGTTAGCTAACTTTCTCGCTTCAGCAGAAGCCCAAGAATCTTTATTTCAACAGCGAACTAGTGATTTTGAAACTCGACAAGTTTTACAAATGATTGAAGGAAAAGTTACGACTCTAATGGAAAAAGCTTTATTTCACCGTCGTCCAGATATCTTTTTTGTTGATGAAGCCCAGCATTTAGGTAAAATATCGAGCGGTCAAAAATTACAGACCCAGTTAGATTGTTTCAAGTCCCTTGCCAATATGACTGGGGTAGTTCACGGACTATTTGGTACTTATGAATTATTGATTTTTCGCGCTCTCAGCGCACAACTCAGTCGAAGAACTATTGATATTCACTTTCCTCGCTATAAACCCAATTATCCTCAAGATTTGAAAGCATTTAAAAGTATTTTATTCACCTTTCAAAGACATCAACGTCTTTTCTTCCAGAAAATTATTACGTAAGTCTAAAGCTTGGTGTTCTCATTGTTACGAACAATGGCAAAAAACTGGAAAAACTATTTACGAGCCATTATTGTGGAGCTTTGAAGCTATTACAGTCTGTCCTAAGCATTTTCAACCTCTAGCGAATAAATGTCCAAAATGCGAGCGCTCTGTTCCTTGGTTAACTGGAAAATCTCAAGTTGGTTTCTGTTCTAGATGCGATTGCTGGTTGGGAAGTTATTCTCAAAATCACCATAGTCACAATGAATTTGATTTGGCTGAATCTATTTGGATCGCTCAAAACCTCGCTGAAGTGCTTTTATTGATTCCATCAAGATCGTCTTCGATTCAAAGTACAAATATATCTAAAGCCTTCAATTTAATGATTGACGCTATTTGTGAAGGAAATATTGCTGCGTTTGCTGAGATTTTTGGGTTGCCCAAAAACACTGTATGGATATGGTGTAAAGGTAAAAGTTTGCCTAAACTTAGAGCGATTTTAACAGTGTGTTATTGTTTGGATATTTCCTTACTCGATTTTATTACGTTAAAACAACAAGCATTCCAATTGCCACGTATTAATTCCCAAAGATTGCCAAGCAGTTTACGCCTCAGACGAGCTTCACCCAGGACATTTGATCATATGGCAACTGAAAAGTATCTACAAAACGTTTTAGATAGTCCCAAACGTCCCTTAACGATGAAAGAAGTTGCTCAAAGATTAAACACTGGCCAACGTACGATCCATAGTTATTTCCCTAACTTATGTAAAGCTATATCTGCCAAATATCGTAGATACCAAAAACAACAAACATCTGAACGAATACAAAAATGTTGCCAAGAAGTAGAACAGACTGTACGTAATCTTCATCAAGCAGGGAAATATCCGAGTGAAGCTCGTGTATCGCAATTAATCTCTCAACCTGGATATTTTAGATATAAGGAAGTTAGAAAATCTTTAAATCGAGTTGTATTAGAATTAGGAATATAAAAAATTTGATAGACAAGGTAATTAAACTGCTATTTTCTTGAAAATTACCTTTAATCGGAAGCATAAAATTGCCAAGAGTCAGAGGAAGCTTTATGCTTCCAAAACGGCACAGTTATGCTTCCTGTCACAGAATCAGTCAGAGACCGAACGGTAGTGAGGTGGGCGATACTGGATTTGAACCAGTGACGTCCTGCTTGTAAGGCAGGCGCTCTACCGCTGAGCTAATCGCCCCCATGTTTTGCGCTTGGCACTTGGTTAGTATAACAGCATTAAGGTTCTTTATGCAAATAGCTTTTCAACTTTTACTTAAGCGTTAACTCTTTTTTGAAACAAATGAACTACTAGTTAATGATGAGATTGATCTGCTGTGACATTCAGCAACGCGATCGCTTTGATCAGTAATTGTTAATGTTCCTGGTAAGCGGCAATTCTACCAGATCGGCGATCGCTACTACAATACTTCTTCTGGGGTGAGATCGAGATTTCGATAAATTTGTTCAATTAAAAAGCTGAGGTTAATACTTTTGAGTTCTATGGTGTCGCCTGCTTGGTAGTTAATAATGAGCCATTCGCCTGTATCTTTTTTATGATACAAATCCATTTCGATGCTGGTGGAACTGACTAATAAATAATCTTGTAAAACTGGATTTTTGCGATACATTCTAAATTTACCGCCTCTGTCGTAGGATTCGGTGCTAGGAGAAAGAACTTCAACGATTAGGCAGGGATAGGTAATGTATTGGGCTGTGGTTTGATCGCGATCATCACACGTTACACTAGCGTCGGGGTAAGTATAGTTACTGGTTTCAACAATGTTAATCTTGATATCAGAATTACCTATGATGCAATTGCTATTTTCTAAATGGGTATCGAACAGAGCTGTGAGTCTGATGGCAATGCGACCGTGGTTGACGCTGCCACCACTCATGGCATAGACTTCACCGTTGATATACTCGTGTTTTTCTAACTGCTTTTCTTCCCAAGCAAAGTATTCTTCTGAGGTAAGTTTAGGAAGGTTTTCTCTACTGGAAATCATGGGAAATCATTGATTGGTTCGCTTTGGTAATATTTTAACGATTTATACCAGCATTTTTTCAGTAACCAATAATCTTAAAACTTCCACAAGTAATGCGATCGCTCTTATTTCAAGTAAACAATTTATTATGTGGCGGTCAACACAGATATCTAGTTTTTAGTGGCTCTTCAATGATTTGTCCATCCTCAGTTAGAATAACTCAACATCGAATCTTAACCGATAGCGTTTAATAGTCATAATCGGAAACTCAAGCAGCATAACTATTTATTATGCGGAAACTTCCCTTATATCTACCTCATTTAGAATGGTATCAAGCAACTTGACCTATATCACACCAAATAAGCGTAAGATCAAGAATTTTTCGGGACATCATTCCGTAGAAAACCTTGGCGACAGATGCTGTTTGTTTGAGTACTAACTTTTTTTTGAAACAAATGAACTACTAGTTAAATTTGCGTTATTTTAAATAAGAAGATCGAGATACTTACTTTAAATGAGCTTATTTAACCTGCAAGCGCCTTTTGAACCAGGGGGAGATCAGCCTGAAGCGATCGCCCAATTAACCGAGTCTCTACAGCAAGGAAACCGTTTTCAAACTCTTTTAGGGGCAACTGGTACGGGTAAGACTTTTTCGGTAGCTAATTTAATTAACAACGTACAGAAGCCAACTTTGGTTTTAGCGCACAATAAAACCTTGGCAGCTCAGTTGTGTAATGAGTTGCGGTTGTTTTTCCCTGATAATGCGGTGGAGTATTTTGTTAGTTATTACGACTACTATCAGCCAGAAGCGTATATTCCTGTTAGTGATACTTATATTGAGAAGACGGCTTCGATTAATGATGAGATTGATATGCTGCGTCATTCTGCCACGCGATCGCTTTTTGAACGCAGAGATGTAATTGTAGTTGCTTCCATTAGCTGTATTTATGGTTTGGGGATGCCTGCGGAGTATTTGAAGGCTGCCGTACCGCTGAAGTTGGGCATGGAAGTTAATCAGCGGGAATTATTGCGGGATTTAGTTACAGTGCAGTATTCCCGCAACGATATTGAACTGGAACGAGGACGGTTTCGGGTTAAGGGGGATGTTTTGGAAATTGTTCCCGCCTATGAAGATCGGGTGATTCGGATTGAGTTTTTTGGGGATGAAATCGAGGCGATCCGTTATGTCGATCCTGTCACAGGAGAGATTTTAAAGAGTATGAACGGCGTGAGTATTTATCCCGCCCGACATTTTGTGACTCCGAAAGAAAGACTAGAAGCAGCCTGTCTGAATATTCGGCAGGAATTGGAGGGGCGCTTAATTGAATTGGAAAGTGAGAATAAGCTACTAGAAGCCCAAAGATTAGAACAGCGCTGTCGTTATGATTTGGAATTGTTACAGGAAGTTGGTTACTGTAACGGGGTAGAGAATTATTCCCGACATTTAGCAGGAAAAGAACCAGGCGCACCACCAGAATGTTTAGTCGATTATTTTCCTGATGATTGGTTACTGGTAATTGATGAATCTCACGTTAGCGTACCCCAACTACGAGGCATGTATAATGGCGATCGCGCTAGAAAGAAAGTATTGATTGAACATGGTTTTAGATTGCCTTCTGCTGCGGATAATCGTCCGTTGAAAGCCGATGAGTTTTGGGAGAAAGTTAACCAGTGCGTCTTTGTTTCTGCCACTCCAGCTAAGTGGGAGTTGGAACAGTCGGAAGATCGCATCGCCCAGCAAGTTATTCGCCCCACAGGAGTAATTGACCCAGAAATCTTGGTTCGCCCCACTGAAGGACAGGTGGATGATTTGTATGGCGAAATTCGTGAACGTATTGCTAAAGGGGAAAGGGTTTTAGTTACCACCTTAACTAAGAAGATGTCGGAAGACTTGAGCGAATATTTTGCCGAACGAGATCTCAAGGTGCAATATCTCCATTCGGAAATTAAATCGATTGAACGGATTGAAATTTTGCAGTCTCTTCGTCGAGGTGATGTGGATGTCTTGATTGGGGTCAACTTATTGCGGGAAGGTTTAGACTTACCCGAAGTATCTTTAGTGGCAATTTTAGATGCCGATAAAGAAGGCTTTTTGCGCTCGGAAAGCTCAATTATTCAAACTATTGGTAGGGCAGCTAGGCACGTTGAAGGACAGGCAATTTTATACGCTGACAACCTGACTAATAGTATGGCAAGGGCGATCGAAGAAACGGAAAGAAGACGTAATATTCAAATTGCTTATAATAAACGCCATAATATTACGCCCAAGCCGATTATTAAAAACGAAGAGAATTCAATTCTGGCTTATTTAGATATTTCTCGCCGTTTAAACTCCGAACAACTAGAAGAAGTTTACGAGAAATCTTACGATCTGCCTCTAGAAAAAATTCCCGCCCTCATTGAACAATTAGAAGTCAAAATGAAAGAATCTGCCAAAAATCTAGAGTTTGAGGAGGCTGCTAAATATCGCGATCGCATTTTAAAATTAAGAGATAAACTGTTGGGGAGAAGTAATAAGTAAGGGTTTATTAATCTAATTGAATGAAAAAGAAAAAACTGCTGGAAAAAATCTTGTTAGGTTCAAAGAATATTCAATTTGATGAGATGGTTTCATTAGTATAAGCTTTTGGTTTCCGATTAGATCGGCAAGTCTTCAAGAAAAGGTAACTCCTGTACCTAAATATAAACCTGTAATTTATCAGACTGTGGCGTAAGTATTTCACACAATATAATTGGGGATAGTTCACACTTGGCAATTGGCGCAGCCAGTAAAGCGATCGCCAAGTGTAGCCTATGCTCAATCGCAGTTGGAAATTGCGAGATAAGTTATTGGGGAGAAATAATAAAGGGCTTTGCCCTAGCTATTAGCTCTTAGCCGTTAGCTTTTAGCTCGATCAAACATAGTCTTGAACTATGCCTGATCGTAGACACCGTAAAGACAGTGGGGTCTTAAACCCAATCGCGCTTTTAGAAGTTAAACCAAGGCTAAAAGCGCAGCGCTTCGCGCAGATCGTCGTCTTACGACGACTGGGACGCGGTAGCGTCCGCAGCTGACAGCTAAAAGCTTTTTTGATAAAAAGAATGCTTGAGATTAACAGCCTCCGTTAAGATTGAACTTTCAATTTGCATCTTCAATACGAGCGATCGCACTCCAAAAAACGCTTTTCTAAAACAAAGGTAGGGAGGTAATAAACTTTAGCTAACTGCGGAATGTGGTTTGTAAACTCCACCCCGTGAGATGTCCGTGCTGATTTTCAGGTTCGTTAGTTCCATTTTTATTGCATGGATGCAATTTTTTCTCTGCTAACTTATCAACCATCCCTGAAGCCTGTCTTCTCAATTTACACTAAAGCTAAAAAATTCTCTCTACAGAATAATTTAAGTTTATCTCAATTTTAAATGCCTTTAGTTATTTTTTTAAAGTAAATTTCAATCTTGTTTTGTCAAACCAAACGCCTATAATATTTACTCCTTTATCTTTTTCTTTTACGCTTTTTTAGCCATAGCTAGTTGCATTTTTATTGATATGGGTTAAATATCTAACAAAAAAAAGTTAGTTTGATCCTAAAAAAAAAGCATTGTATTCATTAGTTAGGTTCGATTAATCTACAGTCATGGAGTTTAAAACTCTTATCTGGGATTGAAGCAATTCAATCTTGCCAGTCATCAAATAAACCAAAAAATATCTACAGGACTTTATGACTATGAATGAACTAACTTTGACCTCATTAGAAGCAGAACAGGCAATTGAGCAAATCATTAAACGCGCTCAAACCAATATCCAGTTTCGCCAACTGTGTCTAGACAATCCCAATCGTGCAGCTCAAGAAGTTACTGGCAAAGATATACCTGAAGGTTTTACCCTTCGCTTTGTCGATAACCAAGGTGCAGATTTAACTGTGGTATTGCCCGATAGTGTTGATGCTGAAGCTGAACTAGCAGAACAAGAACTCGAACAAGTTGCTGGTGGTTATGGCAACAAATGTGGTGGTAGTTGTGGTGCTAGTTGTGGTGTTTCCCTTTAATACAGAACTCGAACAAGTTACAAGTGGCAAATGCGGTGCTAATTGTAATACAAGTTGCAGGATTACCGTAAACATATAAACATAGCGAGAGATTATTTAATCATGAATGAACTAACTTTGACTTCATTAGAAGCAGAACAGGCAATTGAGCAAATCATTAAACGCGCTCAAACCGATAGCCAGTTTCGTCAACTGTGTCTAGACAATCCTAATCGTGCAGCTCAAGAAGTTACTGGCAAAGATATCCCTGAAGGTTTTACCCTTCGCTTTGTCGATAACCAAGGTGCAGATTTAACTGTAGTTTTACCCGATAGTGTTGATGCTGAAGCCGAACTAGCAGAACAAGAACTGGAACAAGTTGCTGGTGGCGCATACAACAAATGCGGTGGTAGTTGTGGTGCTAGTTGTGGTGTTTCCCTCTAATCCAGAACTCGAACAAGTTGCAAGTGGCAAATGCGGTGCTAATTGTAATACAAATTGCAAGATTACCGTATTCGTATAAACGTAGCGAGAGATTATTTAATCATGAATGAACTAACTTTGACTTCATTAGAAGCAGAACAGGCAATTGAGCAAATCATTAAACGCGCTCAAACCGATCGCCAGTTTCGTCAACTGTGTCTAGACAATCCCAATCGTGCAGCTCAAGAAGCTACTGGCAAAGATATGCCTGAAGGTTTTACCCTGCGCTTTGTCGAAAACCAAAATGCAGATTTAACTGTAGTTTTACCCGATTTAGTTGATGCTGACGCCGAACTCTCTGATACAGAATTGGAACGAGTTGCAGGGGGCGACCTAAAAATAGCTGGAGGAGGCACTATTAAAACAGAGGATCTTAAAAGATCTGCCCTGTTTCGATAGTGTTGATGCTGAAGCCGAACTCTCTGATGCAGAATTGGAACAAGTTGCTGGTGGTCTTACTAAATGTGCTTTTGGTTCGGCAGTGGTAAACGAGTTCTAATAATTTTCTGACTCCCTGTTCGTCGCGATCGCCAATATGAACACCCACGATAAACCAAAAAACATCTACAGGATTTTATGACTATGAATGAACTAACTTTGACCTCATTAGAAGCAGAACAAGCAATTGAGCAAATCGTCAAACGCGCTCAAACCGATAGCCAGTTTCGTCAACTGTGTCTAGACAATCCCAATCGTGCAGCTCAAGAAGTTACTGGCAAAGATATCCCTGAAGGTTTTACCCTTCACTTTATCGATAACCAAAATGCAGATTTAACTGTAGTTTTACCCGATTTAGTTGATGGTAATGCCGAACTCTCTAATGCAGAATTGGAAGAAGTTGCTGGTGGTACTAACAAATGTGCGGCTAGCTGTGGCGGTACTTCATGGCTTTAAGTAGCTAAAAAACAAAGGAGAATTTATCAAGATGAATCAAGTCATTACTTCATTAGAAGCAGAACAGGCAATTGAGCAAATTGTCAAACGCGCTCAAACCGATAGCCAGTTTCGTCAACTGTGTCTAGACAATCCCAATCGTGCAGTTCAAGGAGTTACTGGCAAAGATATACCTGAAGGTTTCACCCTTCGCTTTGTCGATAACCAAAATGCAGATTTGACTGTAGTTTTACCCGATTTAGTTGATGGTAATGCCGAACTCTCTAATGCAGAATTAGAACAAGTTGCTGGCGGTGGCGACAAACCAAATTGTGCTGCCAGCTGTGGTGTTAGTTGTGGCTATTCCGACGATCTTAAGGGTGGCAATTTGGATATTGGGATTACTTTTACTAAAAAATAATTCTCAACCAAACCCAAGTATGAACATATTTAGTCGAACTTTTGTTCAACAAGAACATGAGCAAACAAACACAAGCAGATTTTTATCATGAATCAAATTATTACTCAACAAGAAGCAGAACAAGCAATTGAGCGAATTATCAAACGCGCTCAAACCGATAGCGAGTTCCGTCAATTATGTCTAGACAATCCCAATTGTGCAGCTCAAGAAGCCACTGGCAAGGAAATACCCCCAGGTTACGTTCTTAAGTTTGTGGACAACAAACGTGCCGACTTAACTGTAGTGTTACCAGACATTATTGAAGAGTCAGCAGAATTATCTGATACAGAATTAGACCAAGTAGCTGGTGGTGGCAAATGTGGAATATCTTGTGGTGCAACAGGGCCTGGTGGTTGTCTTTGTATCGGTATCCCAAGTCTAACTGGTCTTTAAAAGCAAAAAGTTGAGATTTTTGGTTTTCGCCACCTGAAACCTCAACCGTTCGCTAAAACTACAGTTTAGTTCTCGATCTAGTATAGCAGTCTCAATTTGTTTGCCAGCCAAACTGGTTAAAACCCAGCAAGTTTGGGATTGCTATGCTTTTTGTCCAAAAATCAGCATTAAAACAATAAGGAGCAGTTCATGGTCAGTCTTCAAAGAAAAAATGAAATCACCACAGCTTCCGAGCCAGGTGCGATCGCTCACAAATCAGCTAAAAGAAAATTATCCGAGCCAGATTTGATCGAGATTGTCGAGCAAGCTAGTACCATTGCCGAAAGATTAAGTCCCGATTTTGAGGCTAGTTCAACTGTTGACGAAAACGAAATCTCTCGTAGATTAGAACGTTGGTATCAGGTTGTTGCCCAAGGTGATGTAGAACAATTTAACAAACGTCTTGCTTGGGATAATCTAGACCTGAATACAGTCAAAACAGTCTTAGGAAAGGTTAAACTTACCCAATCTGCATCATTGCCTCAATGGGCAAAAACCCTCAAAGCATCGCTGGAAAACTCTTGTGATGTAGAAGCAATCAGAACTCCAGACGAATCTAAACAAGAACCAATACCATTTGAAGCACTATATTTACCATTTGTAGCAGTTGCTTCCCAAAGATTGAAACAGGTGGCTGGTTCAAGCTACGATCGCTTGAATTGTGAGTGCCATAAAACTTTGAAGCTCGACTTATTGACTAAATTATCTGGTCTTTGCTCTAAAGCGATGGAGTTGGAATTTAAAGCCTTTCGTGCTTACCAACAGCAAGTTTCGACTGTATCCAAAACTCGTTGGTTCGGTCAATTTCCTGGCAGTCAATCTACCAAACAGTATGACGCCTTTGTTACTGAAATGCAGTCGGGTAAATTAGTCTCATTCTTTCAAGAATATAGTGTTTTAGGACGTTTGGTGGGTACGTTAATTGATTTTTGGGTAGATGCGATCGCGGAATTTTTGGCACGTTTGGATACTGATTGGGCAGGTATTGAGGAAATCTTTGGTTCTGAATCGTCATTAGACAAAGTAGTTAGTATTCGACCTTTTCTCTCCGATCGTCATCATCAGGGTCGTACCGTATTTGCGATTCAGTTTGCGTCTGATTTAAAACTAATTTATAAACCTAAAGATATCGGACAAGAAGCTACATATTTTCAGCTACTTGATTGGTTAAACCAGCACGGCAGTCCCTTACCCTTTAAACTATTTAAAACTTTTAATCGCTCTACCCATGGTTGGGTAGAATATGTCGAGCAGTTACCCTGTCAATCTCCAGAGGAAGCTCAACGTTATTATCAACGTGCGGGAATGCTTCTTTGCTTACTATACGTAATTGAAGGAACTGATGTTCATCATGAAAATATTGTGGCTTGTGGCGAACATCCTGTACTAGTTGACATGGAAACCTTATTTCACCACCGAATTAAGGAGATGGACAGTCTAGGAGATTCAGCCCTAGATTTAGCCAACGAACAGATGCAGAATTCAGTTTTACGCACCTATATGTTACCTCGTTGGGAGTTTGGCATTGACGGTCAAAGTTACGACATTAGTGGATTAGGGGGTTTTGGCGGTAGAGAAACACCTCTTTTAGTTCCCAAATGGTCAAACCTCAATACTGATGCGATGAAGTTGACCTATGAAAAATTCATTACTAAACCTAGTAATAATGTTCCTTTCCTAGACGGTAAACCTTTACCAGCCAACCTATATATTGAGGATTTGGTTGCAGGATTTCGTCAAATGTACAATTTCTGGCTGACCAATAAAGAAACTTTGCTCGCTCCAGATAGTCCCTTTAGTCAACTAGCTCCTCAACGAGTACGCTTTATCTTCCGTCACACTAAAATTTATGCTTCTGTAAGCAGGACTGTTCTTAGTCCCCAATATCTCAAAAATGGTGTAGATCGCAGTATTGAAATGGAAGTTTTAGGTTTAGCAATGTTGAAAGCAGCTAATCCACCAGTCTTTTGGCCATTGTTCCAGGCAGAAAAAGAGAGCTTAGAGCAGTTGGATATTCCGATGTTTGTTGGTTCTTCCGATAGCGACTGTCTGGTGTTAGATGATGGTCAAAAAATAGATAGTTGCTTTGCTCAATCTAGTAATGATTTAGTTGGATCGAGGATTCAAAAGCTTGACGAGCAGGATTTAGAAACTCAAGTTGGTTATATTTGGGGGACGATTCAGGCTAGTTCGATGGAGGATAGTCTTGACATAACTGGAAATCTTGTTCCCCCAGCTTTAGATCTGAGCGATTCACTAATAGATCTGGTTCGAGTAGAAAATTTAACTTCAGATGCCTTAGTAGAATACAGCGTCCAAATTGCTCAGGAGCTAAAGCAAAAAGCTATTTATACCAGCGAAGGCAGTGCTACCTGGATTTCTCTGATCTATCAACCCGATGCTCAACAGTACGAAATGCTACCAATGGGCTTGCGTCTGTTTGATGGTTGTTCGGGAGTGGCGATGTTCTTGGCAGGACTAACAAAAATCACTAATAGCAAAAGTCATCGAGATTTAGCTTTGGCCACTTTAAACCCCTTATTAAGAAAAATCAACGACTGCTGCGATCGCCTTACTCAAGAATTGGGTATTGGTGGAGGCATGGGTGCGGGGGGATTTATTTATAGTCTGGTTAAAAGCGGTCAAATGTTGGGAGAAGATTTTCTCGAACCAGCCAAACAAGTCGCTGCCAGCATTACCACAGAAAGAATTGCTGACGATCGCACATTTGATCTTTTAGGTGGCAGTGCGGGGGCAATCTTAGGCTTACTCTCTCTCTATCAGGTTCAACCCACAGAAGAGATTCTAGAACAAGCGATCGCCTGCGGTAGTCATTTATTAGAGCATCGAGTCAAGAGTGAATCTGGACATCGAGCTTGGATGACAGGCAAGCAGATGCTGACAGGATTTTCTCACGGTGCAGCAGGTATTGCTTATGCTCTAGCGCGTTTATTTGAAGTTACTCAACAAGAGGAATTTTTAATTGCAGCATTGGAAAGTAATGCCTACGAAGCTAATGTTTTCATTCCCGAACAAAATAATTGGCCAGATTTCCGCTATCCTCCTACGGAAAAAGGTTATTCCTGTTGGAATTCTTGGTGTCATGGCGCGTCGGGAATTGGCATGGCAAGAATAGCCGAACTAGATATTTTACCAGCGGATACAATTCAATTTGATATCGAAGCAGCAATTGCGACAACCAAAGAATATCCCCTCGAACGCATCGATCAACTATGCTGTGGCAACTTAGGCAGAATGGAGTTTCTCTTAAATGCCGCCCAAAAGTTAGATCGACCAGATCTTAAAGCGATCGCTCACCAACGTATATCTCAAGTAGCTGCTCGCGCTACCTCTAAAGGTAAATTTGGCTTAAATTGGGAAACTGGCCCTTACGATCCTAGTTTTTTCCAAGGTAGCTCGGGAATTGGCTATCAACTATTGCGCATGGCATATCCAGATTTACTCCCTTCTTTATTGGTATGGGAATAAAGCACAAACACAACATTTTTTACATTTTTTACTAATAGTCAATCATGATCAAATCAGCATTAAAACTCAAAGAGTCCGTAGTCAATATCGATCTACTGTCATCATCCGAATGTCAGCAAGTAAGCTCTACAGTCCATAAGTTAAAGGAATTATGGATTCCTCAAAGGTCAGGAGTACCTTTCTATAGTCTAGGTAATGGCAGCTACTTTCATACAGTATCGGGCAAGCTGCTCAAGCATGATTACGATACTCTACTAAAACAATACAATCCTCTACTCCAAAAACATTTTGGCTGGCTTTACCAACGTTTAGCAGACAGCTTATCTCAACAGCTAAACGCCCCAACCTGCTACCCAGATAATTTGGCACTGCCAGGATTCCATATTTTTCTGTATCATCCAATTTTTAAACAGCCTATAGCCCACCTGCACCGAGACTTACAATATCTACAACATCAATGGCATGAAGACCAGGAAAATAAAAACCATATTTCCTTCACGCTGTCTCTAGAACTACCTCGAACTGGCGGTGGTATGAATATCTGGGATTTACATCACCATGAGGTAGATGAATTATCTCAAGCAGAAGTGAAAGTTCTGGCTGCATCCAGACAAAAGGAGTTTTATCCCTACCAAATAGGTAAATACGCTTTGCATTCGGGTCACTTCATCCATCAAATTGCCCCAGCTAAAAATATGCAGCCTGACGATCGCCGAATTACTCTCCAAGGACATGGTACTTGCGATCGCGGAGTCTGGCATCTCTATTGGTAAATAATTAGTGAATTTATAATTCTTAAATAGTTAGTAATTATGCTGAAAACTGCCACCAGCCAAGATTTATCTAATTTGATCTTGCTCAATAAAGTCACAATTCAACCATATCTACATTTAACTTATCCGATTTGGCGTACTCGATTACAACAGCCAGAAGATCGAGAGTCGATCATAGCCATTGGCGTTGAAATAGATTCTCAGCCAGTCGGGTTGGCGATCGCCAACATCGTTTTTCACACCAAAAAAGCTCAAATCTTATCTATTTACGTTCAGCCTGAATACCGTCAGCAGGGTATTGGGGGGTCATTACTCCGCAGTCTGTCACAACAATTACAAATGTCGGGATGTCGCCAATTAGACATAGGATATACCGCTTCAGCAACGACTATTGCGTTAGAAAAATTATTGACTCAACAAGGATGGAGTATTCCCCAACCTAAGATGCTGGTGTGCTACAGTATTGCCGAGCGAATGAAACAAGCGCCTTGGCTATATTCTGATCATTTGCCAGCAACTTTTAGTATTTTTCCCTTGGTGGAGCTTACCAGCCAAGAATATCAAATAATTCAGCAAAAGCAAGCTCTCTCTCCTTGGTATCCTGAAATGCTCTCTCCCTTTCGAGGTGATCTGCCAGTCGAACCCTTAAACAGTTTAGGTTTACGTTATCAAGGAGAAGTAGTTGGTTGGATGGCAACTCATCGCATTGCTCCTAATACGATACGCTACAGCAGTCTGTTTGTGAGACAAGATCTGCAAAAGATGGGTCGAGCTATTCCTTTAATTGCCGAAGCAATTAAACTTCAGCTTAAAAGTAATATTCCTTATTATATTTGCGCCGCTGAAGTAGGAAATCAATCTATGGTCAAATTTGTACGGCGAAGACTGCTGCCATTTCTAACTCAGGTACGAGAAAGCAAACAATCCCACAGATTGTTACACAAATAACCAATCACTTTAGCGAACAAGAACTATGTATACTATTTCTTCTCTCAATAATCAAACTGCCCAGCGTTACGAATGCTTGACGTTTCCATCTTATCAAAAGCAACTACAAAAAATAGGATCTACTACCATTGCCATAGGAGCATCCTTAATGCAACAACCCATTGGGCTGGCTTTAGCCGAAATTAAATCGTACCCCGACGGTACATCTGCCACAGTACTTTCCTTATTTGTCAAAGAACGTTACCGTAATTTGGGCATTGGCACGGCGTTAATGATCAAATTGGAAGCCAAACTATTAGTAAGAGGCTGTAACAGAGTCGAGCTAATTTACATGAGCGGGAAAGCAACAACTACTGCTTTAGAAAAACTACTCACTAAACTCGGTTGGGGCGAATTCAAGTCTCGATTGTTGGTATGTAAGTCTACTACAGAAAAATTAGCCAAAGCTCCTTGGCTTCGCCAACGTCAGTTACCTTCTTCGTACAGTATTGTACCTTGGGTAGATTTAGCACCCAAATACAAGCAAAAAATTGCTCAACGACAACAGCAGCAAGAATGGTATCCAGAGAGTCTCAATCCTTTTGGCGAGCCAGACTTGCTAGAACCATTAAATAGTCTAGCTTTACTCCATCACGACGAAGTAGTGGGCTGGACGATCAATCATCGAATCGAGCCAGACATGATTCGCTATACCAGTTTATTTGTGAGAAAAGATCTCCAAAAAATTGGACGTGCTATTCCTATGTTGACTGAAGCAATTAGACGACAGATTAATAGTGAAATTATCCATAACATTTGCTGTGTAGAAGCTGCCAACGCTCCCATGCTTCAATTTGTCCAAAGACGATTGAGTCCTTATTTAACTTCCTTAACTGAAACCAAAGGAACACAAAAACTATTAATTTCCCAAGTATCCCAATTACAACAACCTTGTTTAATTAAGTAAAAAAGATGATCTCAACACCTTTGACCAAACATGGCTCGAATTTGAAAGCACAATTAAAGCAACCTCAAGATTATGATCCTTCTAAGTTAAAACTTGGCATTCTCGATTCAGGTTTAATCAGTGCTGGCAAAACGGCAGCTCAGACGATCGATGAAACTTTGATGTCTGCATCTTTAGTCGATTCTTTGGGCTATTCCCGCTATTGGCTAACCGAGCATCATCAAACTTGTTTTGCCTGGGCTAGTCCAGAAATTTTATTAACCTCTTTGGCTCAATGTACTGAGCGGATTCATCTTGGTACGGCAGGAATTTTGCTTTATTTTTACAGTCCTTTGAAAGTTGCCGAGATTTTTCGACTTTTAGAGTTAGTCTATCCCCAAAGATTCGATCTAGGAATTGCTGCGGGTAATTTAGCTGAGGGAAATAAAACCGTAAAACTATTAAGTTCAGATATTTCATCTCTCCCCGAGTCTATTGAATCTAGGAAAAATTATTACGCTCACAAGGTTACATCTGTGATTAATTATCTAACTAATAACTTTCCCATCGAACATCGTTTTGCCCAAGGCGCAACTCCGACTAGGCAAAATGTTGCCCATATTCCCCAAATGTGGCTCTTGGGAACGGGTAGAGGCAGTATGAATTTGGGAGCAGCAAAAAGTACAGCTTTTAGTTACTCTCTTTGTCACGGTTACAGTGCTTGCGATCCTGGTATTCTTTCGGAATACCGCAGTCTATTTCAGCCGAGTCAGATCTTGTCTCAACCAAAATGTAATGTAGCTGTAGCTGGTATCTGTGCTGAAACAGAAGCAGAAGCCAAACAACAGCAGATCGCATTTGACCAAGATTTTCAAGGAACTACCAAACTCAATGTGGTAGGTACTCCAGAACAATGTAAAGAGCAATTATTAGAGATCCAAAGACAATATGGTGTTGCAGAAATTATCTTTCTATCTGCATCCTCTTCTTTTGAACAACGCCAACTTTCTTATCAAATGTTAGCAGAAGTTTTGAACCTGAAATCGTTTGTAGCTTAATCGTAAACACTTAAAATTAACAAAATTACTATGATAGCCAATTCAACCAAAATAAATTATTTTCCCAAGAAAAGTATTCGTGAAGATCGATCTCAAGGCTCGTCTTCTAATAATAGAGCGATCGAGTCTAATTCAGTTAAATCCTTACAGCTGGGAATTTTAGATAGCGGTTGGATTACTCCAGGTAAAGCCGCAGTAGAGGTAGTTCAGGAAACTTTAATATCTGCATCTTTGGCAGATTCTTTAGGCTATTCCCGCTATTGGTTAACCGAACATCACGAACCTTCTTTTGCCTGGGCTAGTCCAGAAATAATGTTAGCTTTGATTGCCCAATCTACAGATCGTATTAGTGTTGGAACTGCGGGCATCTTACTTTATTTTTACAGTCCTTTAAAAATTGCTGAAGTTTTCCGACTTTTAGAAGTTTTATATCCTAAACGAGTAAATTTGGGAATAGCTGGAGGAATAGCTGGAGACGAAGAAACTATGCAGGCACTTGCTCCTGGGTTCGATATCAAACAAGCAGTTAAAAACGATCTTTATGGTCAAAAAGTCAGTCAACTAATTGATTATCTAACCGATAACTTCCGTCTAGATCGAGACTTTGCTTTGCAGGCAACTCCTAAAATTACCGAAATTCCTCAAATGTGGTTATTAGGAACTGGAACAAGAAATATGCAAAAAGCTGCTTTATTAGGAACGGCGTTTTGTTATTCGCTTTATCATGCTTGTAGTCAAAACGAGCCGAATATTGTTCGAGAATATTGCTATAAATTTCAACCTAGTATTATGCTGCACGAGCCAAAATGTAATTTGGCAGTAAGTGTCGTCTGCGCTGAAATCGAAGCTGAAGCAATACAGCAGAAAACTTTAGTAGAAAGAATAGATAAAACTAGCAAAGTTAATGTGGCTGGCACTCCCGAACAATGCAAAGAACAATTACTAGAAATTCAGCACCGATATCAAGTATCTGAAATTATTATGATTTCTCCATGGCATATTTTTGAGCGGCGCAAACTTGCCTACCAAATGTTAGCAGAAGTCTTAAATTTAGGTTCTACCGAACTTACAGCAGTTTTCAATTAATGGACTACGCTTATAATTAGCTGGTTTTAGCTATCAGCTATTAGCTATTAGCCTACAAGTTTAATCTGTATAGTCTACTCAATTGAAAAGCGCAGTATGATGTAAAATCAAGAGGAAAAAGCCAAGTTAAAAAACATCGCGAACTAAAGTTATCGAAATTTCTAAACCTATAATCTCCTTTCTTAATCAATTTAAGTTTGTTATTAATTTCCTTCACTACACCTTGAGTAGTTCGGCAATCAAAGTAAAAAATAATTTTTTTCCAACCAACGTCTAATTGTCTGAAAGCTTAAGGATAATATTGTTGAGCATTTTAACTCAATCTTATAGAGATAATAATCTTGCTACCTAGTTATAATTAGGCTCAAAGGCATATCAAAATTTTCTTTAAATGAGTGCATTACGGCTAAAATAGGGTTGATTTTTTTTACCTTTTTTAACTTGGTTTTTTGTTGAACTGTTAATTCAGGTTAATTTTTTAAGAGATGATATTTACTATTGTTTAATCTTAATAGTAAGTTTTATCTTTCGGATTTATTTTTATTAGTTGCGCTTATTTTTTACTTTTCTTACTTTGATTATCTATTTTTTACTTTTTTATCAGGTTTTAATCGTATTTTTGTGGAGTATCTGATTATAGTTGTCAAAATATTTAAAATCGTTTAAAAAAAATTTCACATAGATAAAAGTGGAGTCTTATACCAACTCTCTTATTACTTTTGAGAAAGTGAATCCTTATTTAAAACTTCGGTGTACTTATTTGAATGGCGAAATCAATTTAGGTATTTCTGCTTAATTAAAAAGTGGGATGCTCCCTGGAGCTATTTATAACTTTAGTTAGAAAAACCGTATATAAAGCATATATCTTTAGTCAATTGACATTAAAGACTTATTTCAGATGATTTGACTAGAATCTGTTGTTTATGATTGACGTAGTTAAAGACCAAAGCAAAAGTTAATCAATTGATTTTGAATAACCTTAAGAGCTTTGGCTGGGTAAACAACTAAAATCATTCGCAGAAACACAATCAACAATGACTAAAATACTAGTAATTGAAAACGATAGAGAAACCAGAGAGATATTGCTCGAATGTTTGAAACTAAAAGGATTTGAGGTAATCAGTGCCGAAAATGGTCTCCAAGGAGTAGAACAAGCTCATATCCATTTACCAGACGTAATTATTTGTGATGTTACACTGCCCAAATTAGACGGTTACGGAGTTCTGAAAACACTACGTCAAAATTTAAATACGGCAATTATTCCTTTAATCTTTCTGACGGATAAAAGTAGTCAGCAAGAAATGCGCCAGGGTATGGAATTAGGCGCAAATGATTATCTGGTTAAACCATTTACCCCAAAAGAGCTACATGGTGCGATCGCCGCTCAAGTCAAACAAAGATATATTTTCCAGCAGTGGTTTGCTGTCAAATCTCAAAACACCACGGAGTCACCTGAGCTGGAAACAGATGATTTTGCTAAGTTTGCTCCCTTGTTTGCTTCTTGCTGCCAACTCAAAACAATCTATGAGTTTATCGAAACACACTATCACGAGTCGATCGCTTTAAAGGATGTTGCCAAGCATTTTGGTTTTTCTGCTGCCTATTTAACCGAGTTAGTTAAAAATCAAACAGGAGAACCGATTAATCGCTGGATTATTAAACGTCGAGTCACAGCAGCACGAAACTTATTATTAAAAACCGAAAAATCAGTAGAACAAATTGCCGAGGCGGTAGGCTATCAAAGTCTCAATCATTTTTTCCGTCAGTTTCGTCAATACTATGGAAATAGTCCTAAAGCTTGGCGCAAAGCCAATCTTCATAATAGCCTTTCTGGTTATGTTGCCAAAAGTGTTAATGGATAGAAAAATCCTGTTATCAATTAATTTTTTAGACAGCAATTCTAAAGAGAAAATGAATGCAATCTCTTGGTTCTAATATGTCACTTTTATTTATATTTACCCTAAAAAAGGTGGAATAGAGCAACAGGAATGAAAAGCCGAGGGTAAAACTGAAAAAGCAGTAATTAAACTATTGTTTGAAGGTAAAACTAGAACTGAAGCATCACAGTTAATTAATTGCACTTATAAAACTTTAACCACTTGGATCGATACAAACTATTATTTAAAGAGGCGAATGACATTAATGAATAATACAACAACCAAGGAGCTGCCATTAAATTCTCAGGTTAAACTCGAGCAAAATGCTAATGATAGTAGTATAATTCGCATTTTGATTGTAGACGATCAAAATTTTGCCAGACAAAGGTTGCAAATGTTATTAGAATCTGAATCCGACTTTCAAATAGTTGGTCATGCTAATGACGGTTCGACAGCAATTGACAAAATTGCATCCTTACAGCCTGATATAGTTTTAATGGATTTAGAAATGCCAGGAATGGATGGCATAAAAGCGACTGAAATTATTTCTAAACGTTTTTCTAACTGCAAAGTTCTAGTTTTTAGCATTCACGAAAGTGAGGAGTATTTGAATAAAGCTTTTCATGTAGGAGCTAAAGGCTATTTGCCAAAAAGCACTCCCCAAAAAGAACTAATTCAGGGAATTCGCTCTCTGCAAAGAGGCTATCCTCAAATTAGTCTCGAATTATTTGAACGTCTGATGTTGGCAAAGAAAAAAGCAGAGACAGCCATCGTCAAATATACAGAGACAGCCATCGTCAAGTCCACAGATAAAAATATCACCCAACTAAGTATATCTCAGCCCAAAGCCCAAAATAAGCTCTTTCGGCAAGAGTCATTGGAACGTTTAGCTTCTCCTGAAAGATTAGACCAATTAATGCGGGTGGTAAACCCAAAAAGCTGGATACCTTTAGTTACCTTAGGTTCTGTAGTTTTCGCTGCTGCAATTTGGAGTGTGGTGGGACGTATTCCTGTCACGGTAGATGGTCAAGGAGTGTTAATTTATCCTAGCAAAGTTGTACCTTTGCAGACTCAAGGTTCTGGACAGCTAACATCTTTGAAAATTGAAGAAGGAGATTTAATTCGCAAAGGAGATATTTTAGCGACGGTTGACCAAGTCGATCTACGTAAAAAACTCCAGTTAGCTCAAGACAAATTAAAACAGTTGCGATCGCAAAATAATAATGCTGAATCCATTCAAAGTCAACGTCAAAATCAAGACCAGGAAGCAATTGAGGAGCAACGTCAAACTTTACAAGAAAGATTAGATCTTACTCAATCTTTAGCTCCAGTTTTAAAAACTAAAGGACTTGAATCAATTCAAAGCGATCGCACTAGTCAAGAAGAAAAGCTCAACAATCTTCAGCAATTGTTACCTACATATAAAAAGAGACTGGAAATTCGCGAGAATTTATTTAAACAGGGAGCGATCTCCGATGATGTGCTGTTAGAAGCAAGACAACAATATTTAGACAACATTGCTAGCGAAAATGAAACTAAGTCTCAATTAAAAAAGCTGGAAGTTGAAGAGGCGGATGCTTTAAAAGAATATCTTTCCAACTTGAACGAGATCAAAGATCTTCAAGCACAGTTACAAGAACTCGATAGCCAAAAAGCTCAGTCTACCCAACAAGATTCTGAAAGCTCAACTAACCGCCAGAAAGAGATTCAAGAGGTTGAAAGAGAGATTGCTCAACTACAAGAACAACTAAAAAACGAAAGTCAAATTGTTAGCCAATATACAGGACGTGTTTTAGAAACAACAGTAAGTCCAGGACAAGTTATCGAAGCAGGAACTCGTATTGCCAACATAGATATTAGAAATTTATCGGGAAAACTAGTCGGCATCACCTATTTTTCTGTGGAAGATGGTAAAAAAATTCAGCCAGACATGACAATTCAAATCACGCCCCAAACTGTTAAAAGAGAGCGTTTTGGTGGCATTATGGGTGATATTACTAAAGTTTCAGCTTTTCCCATCAGTAAAGAAGCTGCTGCTAAAGTAATTGGCAACTCAGAAGTTGTAGAAGGTCTTGTATCCGACAAAGAACAGGGTGTGCTGCAGGTATTTGCTACTCCCTACGAAGATGCTGATACTTTTAGTGGCTATCAATGGTCTTCATCTTCTGGCCCTAATTTGAAAGTTTCTTCGGGAACTCCCACTTCAGTTCGAGTCAAAGTAGAAGAAAGAGCTCCAGTTACTTTTATCCTACCAATCTTGAGGTCTATCAGTGGTATCTATTAATTTTATGCGCAACTCGATCTTGCCACCTAATCTTGAGCAATATTGGCAAAACTTGCTCCAATATTTAAATCGGCGAGTCAAAACCCCAACCTTATTACAAATAGAAGCAGTTGAGTGTGGTGCTGCTGCTCTAGGTATTATGCTTAGTTACTATGGACGTATTGTGCCGTTAACCGAGTTGCGTGCAGAATGTGGCGTATCTCGTGATGGTAGTAAAGCCTCTAATATTCTTAAAGCAGCGCGAAATTATGGCTTAGAGGCAAAAGGGTTTAAAAAAGAACTAACACAACTGAAAGATATAAATCCTCCTTATATTGTATTTTGGAACTTCAATCACTTTTTAGTAGTTGAAGGCTTCTATCAAAACAAAGTTTATCTCAACGATCCTGCTTCTGGGCCTCGTAGCGTCTCTTTAGCAGAATTTGATGAGAGCTACACTGGCATAGCTATGATAATGCAGCCTGGTGCAGAATTTCGCCGAGGTGGTCGCAAATTAAACCTAGCTTTAGGATTATGGTCGCGACTTAAAAGCGATCGCGCAGCTTTAGCTTACTGTTTGTTAGCTGGATTTTTTCTTACCTTTGCCGAATTAGTCGTTCCTGTATTTAGTCAAATATTTGTGGATGAGATTTTAATCGAAGAAAGGTATCTTTGGCTCAATCCACTATTGGTGGCAATGGCTGTCTCAGTCATACTTCAAGCTGCTTTGACACTCTTGCAGTTAAGATATCTGCGTCGTCTTAAAATTAAGCTGTCGGTAAGTATGTCTAGCCGATTCTTATGGCATATTCTACGTTTGCCCGTTGGTTTCTACGCTCAAAGATTTGCAGGAGAAATCAGCAGTCGGACTAGTTTAAACAGTGATGTTGCCGATGTAATCTCAGGAGAATTAGCAACTACGGCGATCGATGCGGTGATGATAGTGTTCTATGCCATAATTATGAGTCAGTACGACTTAGTACTTACGGCAGTAGTCGTGAGTTTCGCCACAGTAAATATCTTGACTCTACAGTGGATCTCGCGCCAACGCAAAGATGCCAATCAAAAATTACTCCAAGAATACGGTAAAGCTGCTGGAGCATCGATCGCCGCCCTCCAAAGCATTGAAACCTTAAAAGCATCTGGTTTGGAGTCGGATTTCTTTGGTCGGTGGTCGGGCTACTACACCAAAGCGATCGATTCTCAGCAAGAAATAGGAATTACCAATCAAACCTTAGCGGTATTACCCGTATTGCTATCAGCTTTGGCTTCTGCTTTTCTACTACTTGTAGGTGGTCTGCGAGTTATGGATGGATATATCAGTATTGGAATGCTAATTGCCTTTCAGGGCATGATGCAAAATTTCCAAACTCCTGTCACTAATTTAGTCAGTCTAGGGGGAAAACTTCAAGAATTAGAAGGAAACTTAATTCGTCTAGATGACGTTCTCGATAATCCCACAGATTCCCAGGTAGAAAATAGCAGAACCATTGAAGAAAACTCTGCTCAAATAGATTTACCTAAACTACAAGGTTATATTGAGCTGCGAAATATTAGCTTTGGCTACAGCCGTCTCGAACCAGCTTTGATCGAAAACTTTAATTTATCAATTAAACCAGGACAAAGAATCGCTCTAGTTGGTGGTAGTGGTTCTGGTAAATCTACGATTGCCAAGCTATTGAGCGGACTTTACGAACCTTGGTCGGGAGAAATCTTGCTTGACGGTCGAGCAAAATCACAAATTCCTCACCAGATTTTGACTAATTCGCTGGCAATGGTAGAGCAAGATATTGTTTTGTTTGGTGGCACGATCGCGGATAATTTAACCCTCTGGGATTCTACTATTCCCGAAAAAAATATTAGAAAAGCTTGTCGAGACGCAGCTATTGAAGACGTTGTCAACAAATTAGCTGGAGGATATAACGCTAATTTATCTGAAGGTGCTGACAATTTAAGTGGTGGACAAAGGCAGAGATTAGAAATTGCTCGCGCTTTGGTTAATAATCCCACGATTTTGATTATGGATGAAGCCACTAGTGCCTTAGATTCTGAAACAGAAAAGGTTGTCGACCGCCGTCTGCGTCGTCGTGGATGTACCTGTGTGATTGTGGCTCATCGCTTGAGTACCATTCGTGACTGCGACTTAATTCTAGTTTTAGATCGGGGCAAAATAGTTCAGCAAGGTACTCATGAGGAACTATGGCAACAAGAAGGAGTATATTCCCGACTTATTAAAAGCGAAGGTTAATTATGAATATTGTTAATCAGACCAACTTACCAGGACAAATATATCAGGTCAAAGCTAACACACCAATCTTACTTAACGATCCTCAGAGTTTTTGGCTGGTTCAATCGGGTTCTGTTGCTATTTTTGCGGTTAAAGTTGACCAGGGTGTTGTCAAGGGTACTCGTCGCTATCTATATAGTTGCGATTCTCAAGAGGCAATGTTTGGTAGTGTTGCTCATAGTGGCAACAGTGGTGGCATTAGTTATCAACTATTAGCTATACCGATTGGTAAAACAGAGTTACGCAAAATAAACGAAGTAGATTTTCAGGAATTATTCGCCCATTCTAAATTTCAAGTACTTGATTGGATTGAAATCTGGCTCAAAAAGTTAGACCAGGCTCTTATTCAAGTTACTAGTCCAAAAATTAAAGTTAAAGCCAATATCTTAGGACGATTTTCTTTGATGAATGGTCAAACTTTTAAAACTAATGCCAGATCTTTGGTTTGGCTTAAACTACAGTCAGGTTACTTACGTTGGCGGGGATTTCCCGAAATACTCTTAACTTCTGCCACTGCAATTGTGCCGTTAAATAATAATACCTGGCTAGAAGCGGATGGGGTAGCTCAACTAGAGCTAAAATCTAGCGAGACCATCTCTAATTTAGACGACCTTATTCTGGGAATTTCCCAGCTACACCAATATTACCTTTATTGTTTTCACCTGCAAGAAAAGCAAGACCAAGTTGAAGAACCAGAGCATTTGGACTTACCAGGACAAATATGTCAGGTTAAAGCTAGCGAACCAATTTTACTTAACGATCCTCAAAGTCTTTGGGTGGTTCAATCGGGTTCTATTGCTATTTTTGCGGTTACAGTCAACCAGGGTGTGATTGAAGGTACTCGTCGCTATTTATGTAGTTGCGATCTCCAAGAAGCAATGTTTGGTAATCTTACCCACAGCAGCAACAGTAGTGGCAGTAGTTCTCAGCTAATAGCCGTACCAATTGGCAACACAAAGTTACGTAAAATAAGCGGAGCAGATCTTCAAGAATTATTTGCCCGTTATAAATCCCAGGTACTTGGTTGGATTGAAATTTGGCTCACAAAGTTAGACAAGGCTCTTACTCAAGTTAGCAGTCCCAAAATTCAAATTAAAGCCAATATAGCAGGGCGATTTTCTTTGACGGATAGTCAAACTTTTCAAACTGATACAGAGTTAGTTTGGCTCAAACTACAGTCAGGTTACTTACGCTGGCGCGGATTTTCCGAACTACTTTTAACTTCTACCACTGCAATTGTGCCGTTGAATCATAATACCTGGCTAGAAGCGGATGGGGCAGTTCAACTAGAGCTAAAATCTGGCGAGACAATTTCTAGTTTAGACGACCTTATTCTAGGAGTTGACCAACTCCATCAATATTACCTTTATTGTTTTCAGCTTCAAGAAAAGCAAGACCAAGGCGAAGAACTAGAGCGGTTAAAGGCGCAAAAAAATCTAAATTTGCAGGTAGCTTCAGAAGCTTTTGGCGAATTGGCAGCTCCTTTAATGCCTCAACAAAATTACTTATATTTAGAAGGCGCACCTTTATTAGTAGCAGCAGGAGCAGTGGGGAAAGCTTTAGGGGTAACAATTTGTCCTCCTGCCAAATCTGAGGATTTAGCTCGTATTAAAGAGCCATTAGAAGCGATCGCCCGAGCTTCTCGGCTACGTATGCGCCAGGTGCTGTTAGAGGATGATTGGTGGCAACAAGATTGTGGCCCTCTGGTGGCATATACAAAATCAGACCGTCTACCAATAGCGTTATTGCCTACTGCTGGTAATCGCTATCTACTATTCGATCCTATTGGCAAAACCAAAATAGCTGTTAACGAGCAGATGGCAGCAGCTATTTCCTCTAAAGCCTATATGTTTTATCGTTCTTTCCCCAATAAAGTACTCCAGCTTTTTGATATTAGCCGCTTTGCCCTATTCGGTCGTCAAAAAGATTTACTGCTAATTGTGGCAATGGGCATTTCCAGCACCCTATTGGGTATGCTTACCCCCTTTACTACGAGCATCTTAATTGATAGTGCCATTCCCGATAGCGATCGCGGTTTACTATGGCAAATTGGTCTAGGACTAATTATTGCAGCGATCGCTACAGCTCTGTTTCGTCTAACTCAAGGACTTTCTCTTCTGAGGGTAGAAACTGCTTCTGATGCTTCTACTCAAGCAGCAGTATGGGATCGCTTACTCAATTTACCTATATCTTTTTTTCGTCAATACACTACAGGCGATTTACAGTCTAGGGTTAACTCTGTAACCTCTATCCGCCGTCAATTGGGGGGAAATACTTTAATCAATCTAATTACTGGTTGTTTTGCCCTGCTCAACTTAGCATTGCTATTTTATTACAGCATCAAATTAGCTTTGGTAGCTCTAGCTGTATCTTTATTAATAGTTGTTGTGACATCAATTTCTGGTTCGATCTTAGTCCAAAAGGTTCATCCCTTACTAGAAATGGAAGGTAATATTTTCGGACACGTAGTTCAACTAATTAATGGCATTGCCAAACTCCACGTAGCGGGGGCGGAAGAACGTGCTTTTGCCTCCTGGAGTAAAAGCTATCGTCAACAAATTAAACTAGAACTCAGCACTCAATACATAGAAGACGCAGTGGCACTGTTTAATACCGTAATGCCGACCATCACTTCAGGAATTTTGTATTGGTTCACAATTAAAATGCTTACCGACCCCGAAGCTAGTGCAGCCTCAACATTAACTGTTGGGTCTTTCTTGGCTTTCAACACTGCCTTTAGTACCTTTATCAAAGGAGCGACTGATGTTAGCAATACCGTTACCGATGTTCTCCAAGTTTTACCCCAGTGGAAACGAGCTAGACCAATTACTCAAGCGGTATCAGAAGTAGATTTGACGAAGGCAGATCCAGGAAAACTGATGGGCAAAATTACTTTAGACCGCATCTCATTTCGCTATCAAGCAGATGGAGCATTAATTTTAAATGATGTAACTATCAAAGCAGAACCTGGAGAGTTTATTGCCTTAGTTGGTAGCTCTGGCAGCGGAAAATCGACGCTTTTACGGTTAATTCTCGGATTTGAGTCTCCTGAAGAAGGAAAAGTTTATTTTGATGGACAAGACTTATCTGGACTCAATATTAATGCCGTTCGTCGTCAGCTAGGAGTAGTACTACAAAATGGCAAGATTATGTCAGGCTCTATTTTTGACAATCTGTCTGGAGGGGCACAAGTCACCCTCGATGAAGCTTGGGCGGCTGCAAAAATGTCGGGATTTGCCGAGGATATTTCGGCGATGCCCATGGGTATGCATACTGTAATTAGCGAAGGAGGAGGCAATCTTTCTGGAGGTCAGCGACAAAGGCTAATTATTGCCAAAGCTTTAATCTTAAAGCCAAATATTTTGCTCTTTGATGAGGCTACCAGTGCCTTAGATAATCGCACTCAAGCCATAGTCAGTAAAAATTTAGACACATTAAAAGTGACTAGAGTTGTCATTGCTCATCGGCTGAGTACGATTCAAAATGCCGATCGCATATATGTTTTGTCAGGAGGGAGTGTTATCCAACAGGGTAACTTTGAAGAGTTATCTAATTGTGAAGGGTTGTTTGCCGATTTGATCCGCAGACAACTAGTAGAAAACTAAATTATTTATCATTACCAAGATCGTGTTTTATAACCCCGCATTGTTTGATTTTACTCAAGAATTCGAGCGCAATTGGCAAACAATTCGTCATGAATATTACCAGCTAGATCGCCATATTATAAATTTACATCGCAATCAGCCTCACCAAGCATATTTCAAAACACTAATGTATAACAATGCTTGGATGCCATCTTGGCAAGTTAACTCTAGAAAGCCTAATTATGATTGGCTAACTTATGCTTTGTCTTATCAAGGTTTATTGCCATCCGAAGCGCCAGAAAAGTTCCCCAGCATAGCTGCTTTACTGACTAGATTATCTGGGTTTAGAGTCTGTGCTTTTTCTCGGATGGAAAAGTTTTCTTTTATTGCTCCTCACAAACATGAGGATTTGGGAGGAAATTTGCTAACTTATCACCTAGGAATAGATGTTGTCCCAGGCAAAAATTATCTTTGGGTAGACAACAAGTTTGAAGAACAGTGTAATCGTAAGTCAATTATTTTTGATGGCTCATACGAGCATTTTGCCTTGAATATGTCTGATACCAAGCGAATTGTTCTGTATCTAGAATTTGACAAAACTAAAATTAAATTTAGATGAGCTTAATAATTTGTTTTTTCTGCTTCTTTGCCCCGTTGTGTATCTTTTTTTGACAATTGGCAAATTATACTGTTGAACATTTAATGTTTAATTAGGTAGAGCTACTTATAACTTTAGTTATAAAAAGTGCATATAAAGCATATATCTTTAGTCGATTGACATTAGAGACTTATTTCAGATGATTTGACTAGAATCTGTTGTTTATGATTGACATAGTTAAAGACCAAAGCAAAAGTTAATCAATTGATTTTGAATAACCTCAAGAGATTTTGCTGGGTAAATAACCAAAATCATTCGGAGATCAACAATGACTAAAATACTAGTAATTGAAAACGACAGAGAAACCAGAGAGATATTGCTCGAATGTTTGAAACTAAAAGGATTTGAAGTAATCAGTGCTGAAAATGATCTTCAAGGAGTAAAACAAGCTCATATCCATTTACCAGACGTAATTATTTGTGATGCTACACTGCCCGAATTAGACAGTTACGGAGTTCTGAAAACACTACGTCAAAATTTAAATACGGCAATTATTCCTTTAATCTTTCTGACGGATAAAAGTAGTCAGCAAGAAATGCATCAGGGTATGGAATTAGGCGCAAATGATTATCTGGTTAAACCATTTACCCCAAAAGAGCTACTAGGTGCGATCGCTGCTTCAGTCAAATAAAGAAATTAAGTTTATAACCGAAAAAACATCATAAAGCAGCCAAATATTATGCATTGTATTACCATGACGTATCTTTTAATCTAGTTATTAAATATTGGTTTAGATAGACTCTTTCTAAAACAAATCTAGCCAATTAATCCAACCCAATTGTTTTAGCGGTTTAATTTTTGGCACATGAAACATTTATATCGATTATTATTTCCTCCAGCTTGGTCGATCGCTGCTAAAATTTCACTAGCATTGCTATCGGCGGTACTCATTCCAATGAGTTTTAATGCTTATTACAATCTCCAACACAGTTTGTATAATGCAGAACAAAGTGAATATCGTCAATTAGAATTATTAGCAACTAGTACCGCTAGCCGTCTAGATCAGCTAATTATTGATAGTCAAAACGTTGTCTCTCAGGTTAGTACTGAGCCAAAAGTATTAGATTTTATTGAGGCAACGACAGCAAAAAAACAGCAAAAATTACAATCTACTCAGGCTAGTACTGAGCCAAAAGTATTAAATTTTATTGAGGTAACGACAGCAAAAAAGCAGCAAGAATTACAGGCAACGACAGTAACAAAGCAGCAAGAATTACAATCTGCTGTTCAATCAACATTAAACAATATTTTTCGCTCTAACAAAAACTATGATGCGATCTTTTTGATAGATAGACAAGGTAATTGCTTGGCTTCTACCAATTCTAGTTTTGTCAATCGCAACTTTAGTTCACGAGACTATTTTCGAGAGGCAATTCAAGGAAATAATTATGCCTCAGATCTAATTACCGACAGTACAACCAAAAAATCGGGTTTTTATCTATCCCAAACAATTTGGTCTAGTCAAGGCAAAATTATTGGGATAGCGGTACTCAAAATTAAAGAAGATAGCATTAATGAGATCGTCGATCGCCTCAGGCTAGAATCTGGCAGCTACGCTTTTCTGGTTGATAGTTTGGGAGTGATTATTAATCATCCAGAAAAAGATTATATTTATCACAGCTTAACTACTTTATCTCCAGAAGTACAGACAAAGATCGCCAAAGATCGACGTTATCCAATTTCTCAAGTAGAAAGTTTAGATCTTCCAGAAGTAGCCGAAGCTATGATTGGTTCTCAGCAACCAGGTCATGTAAATTGTGTTTCCCCTCTGGAACATAGTCTCCAGATGGTTGGTTTTGCACCTCTTGAAGTCCAGCAATGGGTAATGGGCGTTAGCAAGCCAAAAACTGCATTTGTTCAAAATAGCTTAATTTGGGAAAACATTTTAAATGTAATTATCGTTGGTGCGATCGCAGCAGCTTTTGCTTTACTGTTGGCTCGTAGTATTTCTAAACCAATTCGCAAATTAACCAAAACAGCCAAATCCTTGGAGCAAGGTAATTTTGAATATGAGCGTTTACTTTCCATCTCCCATGGCCAAGATGATATTGGTCAATTAGTGCGAGTCTTTATACACATGGCTCAAGAAGTAGAGTCTAGAGAGAAAAAACTCAAGCAAAAAGTCCAGAAGCTAAATATTGAAGTCGACAGAGCTAAAAAAGAACGTCAAGTAGAAGAAGTTACAGGAACTAAGTATTTCCAGCAGTTGCAACTAAGAGCTAAAAAACTGAGACAGCGCAATACTTCAAGCGATCAAAATTGGCAAGAACATTTCCAACAATTACAGAAAAAGGCTCAAAAAATGAGAATTCGTTCGCTAACAACTAGCTAAACAGCCGAATTCTAAATAAGTCAACTAATCTATTTCAATTATTTACTAGGAGAAAAAAAATGTGTCAAGTTGTTTCAATTCATTCTTTTCGCGGTGGTACTGGCAAATCTAATTTAGTTGCTAATGTCGCAGCCACTATAGCAAGTCAGGGAAAAAATGTCGGTGTGGTTGATACCGATATTCAATCTCCAGGAATTCATATTCTTTTTGGCTTAGACGAAAATAAAATTGACTATTCCTTAAATGATTATCTTTGGGGCAAGTGTGGTATTCAAGATACTGCTTATGATGTCAGTCATATTTTTCCCCAGCAAATAAACAGCAATATTTACCTGATACCTTCTAGTATTAAAGCTGGTCAAATCGCTCGTATTCTTAGAGAAGGTTATGACGTAAGCAAACTCAATGATGGCTTTCAAAAACTGATTGATTGTTTAAATTTAGACTATTTATTGATTGATACTCACCCTGGTCTAAACGAAGAAACCCTACTGTCTATAGCTATTTCAGATACACTTGTAGTTCTTTTGCGTCCAGACAATCAAGATTTTCAAGGAACTGGAGTAACAGTTGAAGTAGCTCGCAAACTGCAAGTACCCAAAATGCTAATGGTAGTAAACAAAGTACTACCAGAGTTCGATTTTGACGCTCTGCGCCAAGATATTGAGACTACCTACGATACTCCATTGGCAGGAATTATACCTTTATCGGCAGAAATGGTGCAGCTTGCCAGCAGCGGTATTTTTTGTCTACAGTATCCCGATCACTCTATCAGCAAAACAATAGCAAAAATTGCTGCGCAGATTCTTGGTGAACGACAAAAAGTTTTAGTAAGCAACCGTAATTTCTAATGAATCAACAACTATCTCGTTCTAGAGCGATCGCCAATTATGGAGCTTCTGCTTCAGAAATTGAAGAAATATTAAACTACAATCGTAATGTTTTCGATCTTACTCATCTCAAAGATTTTCTGCGGTTTTCTCGCCCCGATGAAGCTCATCTAACTATTTGGCGAAAATCTTTAACTACAGCGACAGCTACGGGCATATTTGAGGCTCTTAAACCCATTTTAGTCCAACTACAATTTCCGATTCAAAAAGGGATTAGTCAAACTGAGGTCTATCGTGCAGTGACTCTTAAAGGTCAAGCAACGGCAAATATGCAGCAAGTACAAGGTTTACAGCTTCAGTACCCAGAAAAACTCCAGTTGAAAATTCATTCTTGTTTGGCAGGATCTATTCCAGTCTTATTACCAGAAACCCGAGCTGATTTTGTCTCTTTAGTGCAGGCATTAACAAAAAAAAATGAGCCAGAATCTATACCTGATTCTATGGGTGCGTGCATGGTGGCTAACTACAATAATTGGGGGAGAATAAATCAATATCGAGATCGATGGTCATTAAACAATGATGGCAACTGTTCTGAAACAGACTGGCAATCAGAATTTCGCCGACTTATTCCTCAAAAACAATTATATCAAGATTGCTTTATTATTCTGAGCGATGGTTTTTATAGTGGTGTCACTCCTCAAGAGATGAATCTATCAGAGGCAGAATGGCGACGTTTATCTTTAACTATTCGTTTAGAACATGAATGCACTCATTATTTTACTTATCGAGTCTTAGGTTCGATGCGTAATAATCTGCTCGACGAGCTAATTGCTGATTATCAGGGAATTGTCAGTGCTATAGGAAAATACCGTGCCGACTGGTTTTTACGCTTTATGGGGCTAGAATCATTTCCTCATTACCGAAAGGGAGGTCGATTTCAAAATTATCAGAGCAAGCCAGCACTTCTTGATGCAGTCCTAAAGGATACACCTTCGGATATCGCTCATGGGGGAAACCACGCCAGTTCCTATAACGGGGGGAACCCCCGCAACGGACTGGCTTCCCAAGACCGCGCTGCATCGCTTTCCACAGGAGCATTTAACATTTTGCAACAGTTAGTTAAGGCGGCAGCAGAAAATTTAGAGTATTTTGATCGTCACTATGTCAGATTCCAACAGCGGCATAAAGTTTTATTAGCTTTGACCTGTTTTACTCTTGAAGAATTAGCTTCAGCCAATGCACCTGAGCGTATTTTACAAGCTCTTGAACGACTACAAGAAGATATCTGTGTTTGAAATATAAAAATAATTATTTGCAATTTACAAGGAGAAAATCCGATGGGAGAAGTTTTACTGAAAGAATTAAGTCGTAATGACCTTACATGGATGCTTGATTGTGGTCATCGTCAAGAAATAGAAGCGGGAACTATCTTAATCGAAGAAGGACAATCAATTGATTGTCTTCATATTGTGCTGGATGGCACCTTAGCTGCTTCTATATCTGGTAATAATCAAGATCCACTAAGTCGATCTTATACTGCGATAGAAGGAGCAGAATCTTCTTTAGAGATCGCTAGGTTATCTAGTGGGGAGGTTGTAGGAGAAATTTCTCTAATTAGAATGTGTTTGGCAACAACAACCATTACAGCAGTAGAAAAATCATCTATTGTTTCAGTTCCTTTGTTGTCTTTAGAACATAGATTAGCGCAAAATGCAGATTTTGCAGCTCGTTTTTATCGGGCGATCGCTATTTTACTAAAAGATAGATTGCATAATTTCATTGAAACCAAAGTTCACAGAAAATTTAGATCTAGTCAATCAATAAAAGATGTTTTGCTTCTTTTTAGTCAATTGAATGATAGTGATTTAGATTGGATTATCGCCAATGGTGAACTTCAGGAGTTTGCTGTTAATACAACTTTAATTCAAGAAAATGGGCCGATAGATGCCCTGTATATTTTATTAAGTGGTGCAGTTTCGCTATCAAGAATGAGTAGCGATCGCAATCCTTTAGCTCGCATCTTTGCCACATTAGAAGCAACCACAGTAGCAGGTGTAGAAATATCACGCTTATCTAAAGGTGAAATTATCGGAGAGAGCCAGTTTATTGATGGTGAATTACCATATTTTACCGCGAAAATAATTGAACATTCACAGGTATTAGCTATTTCTCGTCAAAAACTCAACGTAAAGCTACAGCAAGATTTAGGTTTTGCTTCTCGCTTCTATCGAACTTTAGCAATTGTGTTTAGCGATCGACTTCAAGAAATGCTTAACAGAATGGGATATAGCAGGCGTATTTACTCTTCAGGTAGTTCTTTAGCTAGCAATGTAAAATATGATCTAGAACTCGATGATCATAGTTTAGGGCAGATATATCTTGCTGGTCAAAAATTTACTTGGATGCTAGAGCGTTGCGGTAGTATTGTAGAAAGTGGAAAGACTTCGGGTCGTGACCACAGCTTTTGACCATGACTTTTGCGATTGTCCTACTCTAATTCAGAGATGGGATTTTTCTGCCAACTGAGGGAGAACTATTTTTGTTTTTCGTGCAGTCGAGATTAACTGCTGATTGTATCGTTGACCGACTCGAAGATTGGTATAGCAGCGTTAGTGAGGGTCAGTTATCGTTGTGGTAAGTGCGATGCCTTTAGGGCATATCGCTACTTTACTTGCGTTCTTAAAAGCAAAGCTGATAAAGAAGCTTTCAAGCTGGTAGGTTTAATCCCTTCAAGATTTAGTAAATTAAGAATTTCTGTGTCATTAACTAGTTGCTTGATAAACTTATCATCGTTTAGCTGACTTTTATCGCCATCGGTGCAATCTCGCAGCAGTTTTTGGACTTTCTTTTGCTCTTTTCCAGAATTAAGTTTCTTCAAAGTATCTTTGACGGTTTTACGGTTGATTCCAGACGGAAAACTATCCATTGCCATAATTCGCTTCTGAATTTTACTAATCCGCTCAGAAGTTAAATTAATGTTTTCTAAAGTTTCTGGTTGTTCTAATTCGGAACAACGCTGTTGCTTGAGTTTCACCAGTTGTTCGTACAAAGAATGAGTAATAGTTAGGATTTTTTTTGCCGAAACTACCTCACCAGAGTCAGGGGTTTTAAATGCTGAAGAAACCGCTATTCCGTAGCCATCATTTTCTTGTGCGAGATCGTTCCAGTAAATTGTTTGTTTATGGTCGGGAATGGGTTCACCATTTGGGCCATAATATTCTAAGGTCAGTGCCACAAGACAAGTTGGTTCATCGGAGTCGTTGGTACGATGTCCGACAGCAATGGGATTGGCTTGGTAATCGAATCCTAATTCCTCAATTAGTTTTCTCAGTTCTTCGCTGTGCAAGATTTCGTTTTGAGTGTAGAGGTCTCGGTTAGCTTCTTGTTTTTGATAAGTCTCTTCTTGTAAACTGCCCTGCTCCAAGGATCGGGCTTTAGTTAAACTGTGGATGAAATCGATATATCCAGGCAAAATTTCATCATCAAAGAGAGTATCGCCATAGATTGAAGCTCCTAGAGTATCGATTCGCTCAATGTTGCCAATTGCGCCACTTTCTTCAACTAGATCGCCGACCAGTTTTTTGTTTAGATTAGATAGGCGACTGGCTTGTCTGAGTAATTGACTTTCGCTATTGGCGTAGTAAATATAAATATTTTCAACTTGACGTTGTTTGGGGCGGTCGATGCGACCAATGCGCTGCTCTAAAATCATTGGATTCCAGGGCAAATCGATGTTAATCAAATAATCTGCATCTTGAAGATTTTGACCGACTGAAAGAGTTTCTGAACCGATTAAAACTGAGATCTCTTCTTCTGGCTGTGGACGTTCGGCAGGATTTCTACAAGTAGCAGCAGGGGCAAACAAGCGGAATATTTGCTGTCGTTTTAATCCAGGTTTTTGATTAGTTCCTTTGACCGCATTATTAGGACTAACTTTGATTGGATAGTCTAAATCGCTGTTGTAATAAAGTTTATTAGAGCCGATTGCCATACCAATTCCGCTTGATGCGATCGCGCCTTCTTTTGCCATGTAGCGGTAGTAATCGATCACCGTATCTGAAAAGGTGGAAATCAAGAGAACTTTATGACCTTGACTGACGATTTCCCTGACTTTCTGGGTAACTTGTTCGCGTTTGTGGTCTTTGACAAATTCATCCACTAGTAGTTTTTGAATCTGTTTGAGTTGAGCTAAGTCGCTGTCACAGTCAGCCATAATTTGGTAGTAAATTTCTTTAGCTCTGATTGGGTCATCTCGCAGAGCATCGGTAGCAAGATCTATGGATTTGCGTAGTTGTTGACGCTTTTCCTCTTTCTTCTCATTGGTTTCTTCCTCGTCTTCGTCGTCTTCATCTTCTAAATAATCTTCATCCCAGTCATCGCTTAGATCTAAGACATCTAATGATTTATCTTTTTTCTTAGACCCAAATTCATAATGCAGCAACAAGAATTCTTTGAGTCCATCAGCATCAGGAGAAACCATTTCTAATCTGTCTTTAACCAAAGCAATGCGATCGCTAAAGTTCTTAATCGTGCGACCCAGAGCATACATACTCGACTCTGCCCGTTGTAAAAAGAAGCGACGTTGATTGGCAAGGAGCGATCGCTGTTCGGTACTGCCCTTGAGATAACGTATCGGGTCAGCTGACGGAATATAGAGGTTGGTTTCAAATTGAGTGAAGATTTGGTCTAATGCTTGCTCTGTATCTGATTCAAATACTACGGGCAACCATTGAGCTACTCGTTTAGCATAGAGATTGAGATCTGGAGTAGCTTCTCTAAGCATCTGTCTGGTGCGTTGGAGAAATAACTCTCGATAGGTGCGTCGAAATAAATTGGTATTGTCGGTAAAGTTTTCGACTCCTGCATCTCGACGCTCGAACCATAATGCTACTTCTGGGGGAAAATCTAAATCTTTGAATCCTTCTGGGCGAGAAAGAAATGGAGACAAAATATTATAGATATCCTCGCGGCGGTTATTCCAAGGAGTAGCTGTCAGCAGTAGAAAATGCCTTTCTCTTTCAGAGGCGCGATCGCTCTGTTGAATCTGCAAACAAATTTGATGAATGCGATTTCGATAATTGCGAATGCCTTCGTGAGCCTCGTCAATAACGATCAGATCTGCACCACCATAGCGATTAAAGTCATCTAGAAATCGGTTGCCTTTGAGACTCATCAAGTTTTTATTATAAAGTTCATAATCGCCCCCTTTAAAGCCAAGTTCGGTCATTTCCCTTTCCCAGTTAGGAAATAACTTTTTGGCAGCAATAATGGCAACCTTAGCTTGACCTTTTTCATTACGGTACAGTTTAGCCACCGCAGCAGCTAATCTGGTTTTTCCCAATCCCACAGCATCAGCACAAACCGCTACGCCAAAATCCTGCATGACTCTAAGACAGTGCTGCGCGCCTGATTTTTGATGCTCGAATAAAATACCTTGGTAGACAAACTCATCTAGTGTGTCGCTTTGTTGGACTCGCAGTAGGTGAGGACGTTCCATTGCCAGCCAGTAGAGAAAGTCTTGAGGTTGCCCGTGTTTTCCTGCCAAGATTAATTCGACTGCTTGCTTAAAGCCTTCAATTTCGGGAAAGTCGGGAATAATTAGGTCTGAGCTTACAGAAATGGGCTTTTCTGGAGTTATGTTATATGTTCCTGTAGTGGCTTTAACTCTGAAATTCTTCAGCGAAGTCGATGGATGATCGGGATATACTTCAACTTGACCGATAATGCGTTCTGGTTCTCGACTGTCGATAGTAACTTTAACCAACTCATCATCGGCAACTTCAATGGTTTCAACTTGGTCTAGGTTACTGCCTGTAATTTCAACTGGGGTGATTTCTCCATTGGGGAATTCGTCAGGAGTAATAGATTCGATAACTGGTTGCTTTAACTGGATACGGCGATCGCGTTCGGCGATTATTTGCGCTAAAAATTCTTGGCTGAGGTCAAAAGTGAGTTCTTTGTCTTGCCATTCTTCATCAAATTCAATAATGCTCTCTTTAATAGCGTCTAAATCTATAGGATCTGAATAATAGAGGAAAGTAACGCTTTCAGCATTTCTGGAATGGGCAGCGCGAGTAAAGTTATCCGAGCCTTCATGGAGAATGTGGTTATCCAGGCGATCGCTCAAGATGCCAGTCTTTTTGTGATAGATAGCCCGTCTTTCTTCCATCTTGACCAGCTTGATTTTTAGAGTACCCAACCTCACTAATTCGGCGAGAATTTCAGTGCTAGAAAAAGAGCTATCTTCTAAACCTGCAAGAAATTCTTGGAGGGTACGACGAATGTATTCGGTTCGATATTCTGAGTCGTGTAGTTTTTGGAGTTCCTTGAGATCTCGACTATTAGTAAATCCTTGCCAATCCATCAACAAGCGGATTTCCCCTTCATTTTTAACAATATTTTGCAGGGGTTCAGAGTAAAGTTTCAGTACGCCACTTTCAAAGTAAGCAGTAGAGCGACGATAGAATTTAGTGCGTTCTAAATAAGCAGTGATAAATTGGTGATATTTGTCAATATCATCTGGTAAATTAAATCGGCGACGGCGACGAATTTTGGTTTCTAATTCTAGAAAGCTTCCTATTAGTAATACTTCTTCTTTAACTGCATTTTCTAATTGAAGAAACTGCTCAATAATTGTTAGTTTGCTGGTGCGTAATAGAGTAGCATTAGGAATATTGCCTTCTTGCTTGGGGATGTATTCAAATATATGAGCGGTATTGAGATCTATCCGAATTAGTTTATAGGTAGAGTGTGTTTGAAAACTTAGGAAACTGACAATATTTTTGAGGAGATTATCGGCATCGCGGTGTTGAAAAACTAGCCAGTATTGATTGTCAACTCCTTTAATGGGATTTCCTTGAGGTAGGTAGTAAGGGCGTTGTTTACGGATTAGGTCGGAGATGATAGTTTCAAGCATAAAAGATTGTATAAGCAGTAAGAAATATTTAAAGCCAGGATTCAACAGATAAGGCTTTAACGGTACGAATTCGTTGAAAGTCGCTATCGGCTGAGACTATTGTGAGATTTTGTTGTAGAGCGAGAGCAGCAATCCAAAGATCGTTTTCATCAAATCCTAAGTCGGTAATTTTTGTCTTTCGGCGTTTGCCTTTTTCTTTAGGAGCAAACTGGTTAAATAAGGCTGCTTTCAGTTGTCCATAAATAATGGCTGCCTCCTCAGTAACTAGGTAAACACGTATATCTTCGAGAAATTCTGCCAACCGAGCGCGATTAGTTTCCTTTTGAGTCGATTTTTCCACCATATATGTGAGTTCTCCCTGGGCGATGATGCAGGTAGCAATATTCAACTCCCCTACTTCAGTGACTCGACGAATAACGTTTGGTACGTTTAGAATGATTGCGCTACAGTGATTCGTATCGAGAAGGTACATTATTCAAAGGGATTAAGGTCATAGTCAAATTTGGCTTTGCCGCGAGTGGCGTAAACGGCACGAAGACATTCTTCCAAGTCGTCACCTGCCCACGTACCAGCGTGTCTAAGAATGGAACGCCCAGAAGCAGGGCGATAAGGTTGTTGAGATTCTGTAACTTTCGGCTTCTCTGAATCTTGTTTTGTTTTTAAATTTCGCAAAAAGTCTAAAGTTTCTTCTAGAAGTTCTTCTGGAGTAGATTCGATTTCTTGAAATAATAATTCTTTGATAGTCATGGTTTAATCCTCACGTTTTTTTTACCGTTACAGGAAACTTATTCATAATAATAGAGAAAGATTTGTGAAATAGAGTGTAAATGAATATTCAATTAGTAGATTCGATCGTTCAAATGATTGGCAATCTCCCATTAGCAGAAAGAGAATTAGTCAAACAAAAACTATTTGCCTTTAATGGCAATAATAGTTCTGAAGATTTAGATAGTCCTACCTTAGAAGACCGTAAGGCTTTTCTGAATAAGCCTTTGGCAGAGCGACAATCTATTCTGGCTACCCAAGCCGAGAAAATAGCCAAACACTATCAAAATTCGACTGAGTGGCGGGAATTGATGGCTGGGGATATCATTGATGACTAGGACAAAACTGCCCCAGAGAGGGGAAATTTGGTTAGTCAACTTTGACCCAACTATTGGTAAAGAGATCAAAAAAACTAGACCTGCGGTTGTAATTAGTTCTAATGCGATCGGTATATTGCCCATCAAGCTAGTTGCTCCTCTTACAGATTGGAAAGATTGGTATAGGGAAAATCTGTGGCACATCAAAATTGAACCCAATAAAGCTAATGGTTTAGCGAAAGAATCAAGTGTAGATGTGCTACAACTGCGTGGTGTTGATACGCAGAGATTTATTCGTAAACTAGGAATTGTTTCTCCTGAAAAAATGTCTGAAATTACTATTGCCATAGTTACAGTGATTGAAGCCGACCTATCCTAATAGTTACTGAATCGGAAAGTCAGGAATAGCTTGGTCAATTTTTGTCATTAATTTAATCGTTTCTTTGAGAGAAACAACAACTTTTTGATAATGCCCGATATCATCTTGACTCAGAGTGCGACCTTTGCGATCCTTGAGCCATTTATGGCAAACTTGATAGCCGCCAACATGGAAGTTCCAAACCGCTTCAGGTACATCCACAAAGCCGTCTTTTTGTTTGTTGATGATTACTTTGCCATCTTCATATTTAGGATGCCCAGCATCGACAATACAGCCGCCACCATTATTGATAAATGGGGATGATGTTTCGTTGAGGATTGGGGATTTCATCAGGTGCAAATTCACCAATTGCTCTCCCAATTCACTCAATTGACGGAATAAATTGACATTACGGGTAATTGGTATATGAGGAAAATCAATCTGTAATAACTCCGCATAACGGCTACGGTAATTTGAAGAGTAAAGAATAGCATAAACGTAACTAAATATTGCTTCAGGAGTAGGAGTGTAACCGAGAAATAATTCGATTTCAGTGAAGAATTCATTGGCAATATTGGGCTTACGGGTAATTCCCATCATTATTTCTGCTGGGGTCGTAGGATAGAGATAAAGGGGAAATAAAGGTGCTGAATTCCCTGGCCTAGTCGCCATCACACCAAATTCAACTATGTGGGTTGTAACCTGTGCATCACGCCAAGGTTCTCCTCTAACTGAGCGAGATACAGACATTGCTAAATTGTCTCCCATCAGCATATGATTCATAACTTTACTGCGTGGACGAGTAACAACGTTAGAATCGTAAACAATATGGCGTAAATCGAACGGTCGATAGAGAATTGGTTTGACACTACAAGTTGACAAATTATGCTTTGTTGCCAGTATCTCAGCATCTATCTTTTCAGTGGCAATAGTCAAAGCATCTTGGCCGGTAACAATCCCCACACTATTAACAGGGAATATATCAGTTATTTTCCACCACTTGTCATATTCACGACGCAAATCAGAATCTTGAGGAATTAATAAATAAAAGCTAGATGTTTCAATATCAATACTTGACCATTCGGTTTTACCAATATCTAAAGCCAACAGAGTTTGGTCTTTTATATTTAGTAGGCCGTGTAAACTCGCGTGAAAAATTTTTGCCATTTTATTTACTCCTGAGCAGGTAATTTAACCATTAAACCGATCGCGACACCCTGCTGAATATCAAAGACATTCTCATCCTTCGAGCCATCTGGTGCGACTTCCTTCTTCTTGCTATTACCATGTAGATCGAAAACATACATCTCATCAAAAGTCTTGTCCAGACTGCGCCGCATTCCCCGAAACGTCGGATTATCCAGATAACCATGATTGGTAATAAAAGCCAAAATCCCTTTCCCCGTCTGCTGAATTCGCCACTGAGAAAACCGAATAAACTTCACATAGTCATCCTGTAACCACTTGGAATTCTTCTCACCCAAAGGCTTTCCATCCACTTGGTAATAGTCCTTGAGCAGATTGCTAATCCACTCGCCCTTATTCTCCGAATGCCCCGAATACGGTGGATTTCCAACAATTACCATCACTGGCTCATCCTGCTTAATGCTGGTAGCCTCATGAGCTTCATCGGCAATAAACTCATCAAATAGAGTCTCAGACTTGCGCGGGGTATTATCCAACGTATTCGTCAGATACACCTTCAACCGCTGATTGGGATCGAATTCATACCCACTCTCCTGCAAAAACAAACTCAGCTTCAGGTGAGCGATCGCATAGGGAGCCATCAACAACTCAAACCCTGCCACCCTCGGCAACAAATGATCGCGCACATATTGCGACCACGACATCTCCCCAAACCGTTCCTTAATCAACCGCTGAGACTCTACATCCCCATCAGTCCCCTTAAACCGCCGCTCCACCAACTGAAAAATCCACAGTAGAAACGTGCCTGTACCCGTAGCTGGGTCTAAAATCATCACATCAGGATCTGCCAACCCTAGCGGCTTGTTAAACTTATCCTTGAGCAGAATATCCACACTCCGCACCATGTAAGAAACTACCGATTCAGGAGTGTAGTAAACTCCACGATTCTTTTTCAGCTTGGGATTGTAAGCGGCTAGAAACGGCTCATAAAAATGGATGATAATATCGTCACGATTTCCCGTCTGGGAGAAATCACTCAAAATCGCCTCTATCTTCGCCGCCCGCAGAATTCCAAAAATATTGGCAATCTCCGTAATCAGTTCATCACCCAGATCTTCAGCTTTCTGCTTAGAAACATCCTTAAATAACTGTCGTAAAAACGGATTCGTCTCTGGCAACTGCTGCCATGCTGACTCTCGATCAAACAATGGCTGCTTAACCGCAGGATCTAGCTGCAACTCTTTCTGCCAACTAATATGACTAAATACTCGCGCCGTAAATAAGGCATAAGCTACCGTCTGAGCGTAGATATCGGCAAACCCATACTCCTTATCAGTTTTCGCCTCCAGCTTCAAAAAAGGTAGTAATTCCTGCTGAAAACTTGCCAACAGCTTGTGCAAATAACCATCCTGCTTTTCCTGCCGATAAACCTGGGGAATAATCCCTTCGATTCTTTTCGCCACCGTCGCTAATTGCTGGGCTAATTCCTTCGCAGTTTCAATTGGCTTATAAAACGCAAACTCCGCCAGGGGAATCGACAGCATCGCCTTGTGCGCCACAGGTAGAGTACCCTGTTTAAGGCGTTCTAGACGCGATCGCAACTCCGCCGATCCCATCTCAAAGTTTTGAATATTCCGCTGCTTTAGCCCGCCCTCAGTCGGCAATACCAAAGTCGCCTGCCCTGTCTCTCCCGATGGCAACAGCAAATACATCACAGGTTTCTGTTCATTAACTCGATCAATATAATGCCCATAAATTTCTTGCTGCTGTTCGGGACTGGTTAAAAATGCCTTAATTTCGCGATCGCCCTTAGAATTAAGTTCGTCATAAAACCCAACTGCGATCGGCTGTGTCTCTTCTGCTGCTGAGTGACTTTCTCCTGGTCGCAAAAACCAAAATCGAGAACCAGAGCGATCGCGCAGTGCGATCGGATAATCTAATAGTTCTTTGAGGGCTTCAACACGGCTTTTTTCATCACCACTCATAACAGATTTAAACTGTTGAGTCGTAAAGCTTAAAGATTTAATTTTTTCGGATTTAATTGGAGCTTGAACCATAATAATTCTCCATAAAAAAGCACGCAGAATCCCTGTCACGCACTGCCGATAAGTGCGTAAAGACGTGAATATTAGCGGACGGGCGCGGTCTTGGGGGTTTCCACCCAACTAAGCGGTGCAAGCCCCATGAGCGACCCGTTCAAGAAGTTAGTGATTAAATTTCGTTTCGCCTTGATTAAAAGGCTGACAGTTTTAGTTAACTGATTTAGCTAGATAGTTTTCCAGTAACTCATCACCTCGTTTTCCTAACTCTGTAAGCTTTGCCTCAATTAGCTTGAGAGCCATTGGAGAAGGTTGAGAATGACCGTTTTCCCATCGGTTAACCGTTGGCGTAACTACTCCTAATTCAACACTTAGCTGCTGTTGGGTCAGATTGAGCTTCTGTCGAAGCGAACGAATCAACTCACCTACTTGAGGCTGTTTCATCGCGCTGATTTTTATTGACTGCATAGGTGCAATAAAGCTCATTTAAGTTATATTGAGCTTCTATTTATTTATTTGATATATTGTTTGATTTCGTAAACGTTATATTGTCGAATATAGCTGTGATCCCAAGCAGATGTAATCGCGATTTACCCTTAATCTCAATAAAATCTTCAATTATCCGAAATTGAGCTACACATACCAAATGTAGCGGAATATAGCTAACAAATTCTTTAAATTACGTTATTTTAGTTCTATATCTAGCGTCCTATCGAGAAATACCTACAGTACTTTTGTACCTAGTACAAATACTTTTTTAACTCCAATACTTTCCTACTTTAAGATCCACTACAACTGGAATAGAGTAGTCATTCTTGAGCCTAAGATTACTCATTGATGATGAGCTTTAAAATAATCGTGTTTGCGATCGCTAATTTAGAAGCTGCTCAAATCCTTCTCCAGAATCAATTTATCTCACTTAATCATTGGAATTACTAAACCTGCTCTAACGTATTAAGGCGGTTGACTATGTTTTGGTCTGATTAAATTTCGCTATTCGACCAAAATTTTTCTGTTGCTATACAAACGCTTAAATCATTTATTTTGCAATTACAAAAATACAAAAGTTGGCTTACGCCCTCTCAATGAAACCTTGCAATTTACTTGCTCAATCCCTTGATTGCATAACTGTTTGCTATAAATTCAATATAGGAGATCGCCTTCAAGCTGTCGTCTATATCAAGTTAAAATTTTTACAGTACAAATTGATAGAGTCGCCATGCGATCGCGGAGTAGAAGGTTGGCTATAACTTAAGTTAGAATCGGATGCACTGATTTGTTTGAGAGTACACCTGAACACGTCGCGAATGCTTACGATTCGGTAAATACAATGCATAAAAGCAGTTCGTCTAGATTAAATTTAATCTGGACGAACTGCTCAATTTATAGTTGAACCTTAGTCGCTAGCAGTGTAACCAAATCAGCATGAGCTAACACCACATCGGGGTTGTGTTGAAACGCCGCATCATACTTCACAGCAAAGTCATTTCCAGCTTCATCAGGTGTGAGTAGAATCCGAACATCAGCAATGACAGCGATCGCCTCAGAGGTGATAGGCTCATCAGAGTGGATTAACTCATCAGTTTGCACGATCGATTCTGAAAGGCGATGCAACCAGGCAAATTGATCGTGATCGATCGCCAGTTGCAGCAATTCGCTGTTAGAGACCCGTCCGCGCACCTGTTCGTAATGAATACGCTCTGTATCCAACAACAGTTTATGCAAATGCAATAACTTGATGCGTATATCGGTCAGCAGTTGATGTTGGGTAATGCGGTGTTGAAGTGTGTTAAGCATAAATATGTCCCATCCTTCCATTTTGGTAATCGTCGATCGCTTGCAGTATTTCGGCTTCAGTATTCATCACAAAAGGACCATAGCGCACCACAGGTTCATTCAGTGGCACTCCAGCAATCAGCAGTAGATCGAGGGGTTGGGTGGCATCCGCAGGATTAGCGATCGCCACTTCCTCACCATCAGGTGCAAAAATCACCATTTGCCCATCCTCACCCCGTTCCTGCTCAGTGCCAAACAAACCAGACCCATCGAGGACATAGGTAAAGGCGTTGTACTCTTTCGGTACCGATTGAACAATGCTTGCTCCCGGTTGGAGCGTGAAGTGCAGATAGATAATCGGGGTGCGGGTTTCAATCACCGCTTTCGCCCCCAACGATTCTCCCGCAATCACTCGCACTGTCACTGACCCATCTTTGGTCTGAGCCACTGGAATCTGCGCTGACGGAATTTCCTGATAGCGAGGAGCAATCATCTTGTCCCGCTGTGGCAAGTTGACCCAGAGTTGAATGCCGTGCAGTCGCCCACCCGTGCGGGTAAACTCAGCTTCTGGCATTTCGGAATGTACTACGCCTGCTCCAGCGGTCATCCACTGCACATCACCGGGATTGAGCAGTCCGGCATGACCGACCGAGTCCTTGTGTTCCAGCCGTCCATCCAGGACGTAGCTGACGGTTTCAAAGCCACGATGGGGATGATCTGGTGCGCCCTTTGCTTGACCGGGCTTCTGATTCACGGGACCCAATTCATCGAGGAGGAGAAAGGGGTCAAACTCGGAAAAGCTACTCTTGGGAAAAGGACGACGCACCAGGAAGCCGGCTCCTTCAAGCGTTTCTACACTATTAATGATTCCAGCAACGGTTCGGAGTGTTTGAGTTTGAGTTGTCATACAGTTGCCTCCAAGCAAACAGTTTACAAAACTTGTCCTATATATGATTAGTCATATATTAGCATAGAAGTATATAAATTCTATGGGTAGGGCTTGCCCTCCCTGTTCGTTCGGTAAACCGCCTATGTCTCTTGCCCATGTGATTCTGGGTCTGCTCCAACAACAGGAGCGGACAGGCTACGACCTCAAAACCAAGTGCTTTGACGATTGCATTGCCCATCTATGGCCAGCAGATCAGGCACAGATTTATCGGACTTTAGACAAACTGGAGTCACAGGGGTGGATTACCTGTACCGTCGAGATTCAGCACGATCGCCCCAATCGCAAGGTTTATCGAATTACTGAAGCAGGTGAAGTAGAGTTAACCCACTGGCTCCAGACGCATCATCCGTTGCCCGTGTTGCGAGAGCCGTTGCTGGTGCAGCTCTATTTTGCGGCTCAGTTGCCTCACGAGGCGATCGTGGATCTGCTAGAGCAGGAACTGGAAGCACGGCAAGAAAAGCTAGCCCAGTGTGAGGAGATCGAGGCTCTATCTTTGAGTAATCCGACTGCATCGCACGAACAAAAACTGCATCGACTAGTTTTGGACTTAGTGAAGCAACGGGAACAGACTTATTTAGATTGGTTGCAAAAGGCGATCGCAGCAATCCGTAGCCAATCAACGTAAATTCCATTTTCAGATCGAGTTCACGTCTGCCATCACTTCCACGAGCGCCAGACCGTTATAGACTAGGGTATCCGCGATCGCTTGGTCTAAGTCTTGCTTTTGAGTGACTTGTACACCCATGCCACCGCAGATTTCAGCATACTTAGCAAAGCTGGGATTGTGTAAGGAGGTCTGCCACACATCCCATTCCTCGGCTCGCTGTTCCTTGCTGATTTTGCCCAGTTCGCAGTTGTTGAGCAGGATATGGGTAACGTTCATGTTGTATTTCACGGCGGTGGTAAACTCCCCCATATACTGACCAAAGCCGCCATCTCCTGAGACAGAGACAATGGGGCGATGACCTTCGGTCGGTCGGAGACCATCGTGTCCCACAGCGGCCCAGGCTCCCATTGCTCCCAGAAAACCAAAGCCAATCGAACCCAGGTAGCCCGACATCAGCACGGATTGAACACGGCACTCAAAGTATCGTCCAAAGGAATAGGTATTGTTTCCCACATCGACCGAGATCAGGGCGTTTTCAGGAACCTGGCGGGTCATGGCTGCAAAAATCGCCGCCGAATTCACGCTAAATTAAATCAAACGATTATAGATTTAATTAAACCATGATTTTGAGACATAAACGTTAGATTAAAAGGTACATTTAATCCAGACAGTTGTACAGCTTCCTTATTGAGAAACAGATGAAGCCAAGAACAGATAAAGCTTCTTTGCTTTCATGATTAATCCGCCCATAACCAAGCATTATCTTGCTGCTCATGAAAAACTGTAGAAGCGACGATGTAAGTCTCGTACTTGCTCAGCTAAGTCGGGAACTGGACCCTCTACCACGAGGCTTGGAACGACCTCGTTAATGGGTAGACTCCGTACAGGAGATGCTGAAACCCCTAACTCGGCGAGCCAAGTAGACAGTTGCGTGGAAGAACTGATGTACACAATACGTCCTAGCCCAACCCAACCATGAGCGGCAGCACACATCGGACAGTGTTCCCCAGAGGTGAAAACGGTCGACGCTGCTCTTTCCTCGATGGTCATGTTCGCCGCCGCCCAGCGCGCTAGAGCGAACTCTGGATGGCGAGTTTGATCGCCAGAGCCGACATGGTTACGTTCCTCAGCGAGAACGGTTCCGTCGGCAGCGACAAGCACAGAGCCAAATGGCTCGTCTCCTGCCTCCAAAGCTTTGGTTGCCAGTTCTATGCAGCGGTGTAAATTCTGCAACTCAGCGTCGTTAATCATGGAGGTCTCCTAAAATTGTTTCTTACGTTCTCTCAAGCCTCAATCGGACATAATACTAAATCCAATTGGTATAAATATATGCAAAATTAGTCATATTTGAACCAATGAGGCGTTGGTAAATGCGTAATGCTTCATGCAAAAGCAGGGACAGTTTTAAATTTTAGATAATGCAATAGTAAACGAATAGAATATCTGAGAAAAACTAAAGATTTGGAATAGCAAAGCGTTTTTCGATTACTTAATTCATTATCTTAAATTTTGGGATGTCCCTGTTCCTTATGTAGAAAATAATTTTCCTTAAAGAGCGATCGCGAAGCGTAGGCTATGCCTAATCGCTTTTTATTTATCATACCTTCATTTACCAACGCCAAAATTAGTTTTTTAATTTGCAACAGGTGTATCAAATTTCGGATGTTTAATCCAACGTTTGCACACCACCACCGTTGACAAATAACACTTGACCGCTTACCCATGACGATATTGGTGCTGCAAAATAAAGCACTGCACCAGCAATATCTTGCACCTCACCTAGTCGCTGTAGTGGCGTATGTGACAACATTTTTTGCTCCCTTTCTGGTGTCAGCACCGAGGCCAAAGCATCAGTTTTTATCGCTCCTGGTGCTACTGCATTAATTCTTACTTCAGGACCATAATCAAAGGCTAGATTGGCAGTCATATGGTTGATTGCTGCTTTAGATGAAGCATAGGCGCTGATAGCAGGACTTTTGTTTATGGATGACATTGAAGACATACTGATAATCGAGCCATACCCAGACTTTTTCATTTCAGGAGCGCACAGTTGCGACAACCGCCAGGCACTAAATACATTGAGTTGAAAAGTTCGAGCAAAGTCATCTACCGAAATATCTGACGGACTTTCTTTTCCAGCACCGCCACCGCCAACATTGTTGACTAAAATATTTATACCGCCAAATTCATCAACTGTACGCTTGACTAAGTTAGTCAGTTCTTCGTCTTTGGTTACATTGCAGGATACGGCGATCGCTTTTCCGCCTTTTTGCTTAATTTCATCGGCTACTTTTTGAGCATCTTCTGTTTTTAAATCCGCGACTACGATATTAGCACCAGAATCAAAGAGCATCAAACAACAGGCTTTGCCGATGCCGTTCCCGCCTCCAGTAACAATCGCAGTTTTTCCTTCTAAGTTAAATAGTTCTGTATTCATGACATTTGTGTGTTATTTGTGGTTAATTTTGTTCGATTAAATGATCGGCTACGGCTTGATAGGCAGGCAGAGAATAAGGATCGTTAGCAGAATTGGCAGCAATAGGATGGGAAGCGAAACGCACGAGAACCATCTGGGCCGTAGGATCGATGTAAATGGTTTGTCCGTGTATGCCTCGCGCAGCAAATGCACCGCCTTCATTGTTAGTAATCCACCACATATCTCGATAAGACCAGCCTTTCAGCTTGTCATAATCTGACTTGGCGAATTTCTCTTTGCTTCCGCCTTGTTGAATATCTTCGATGACAGTTTGAGGTACAATCTGTTTACCCTGCCAACTTCCTCCAAGGCGAATCATTTCTCCAAAACGCCCCAGATCTCGCAAACCCGCACTTAGTCCGCCTGCGGCAGAAGGTATTGCTAATTCATCTACAGAATAATAGGCATCTTGTTCCATGCCAAGGTTCTGCCAGATTTTTTCCGAAAGTAACTGATTTACTGATTTTCCCGTAGCCCTAGAAATTATCCAGCCCAAGGCATCGGTATTAACGCTTTTATAGCCAAAGGCTTCTCCGTGTTCGCCATCCTTTTGTACCGTTTGTAGGTATTCAAAATAACCAACTGGCCCGTTGTAATTTTCGGGCTTGGGCAGTGGACTTCCCGCGATCGCATATTTCCAGATCTCTGCGTTTGGGTTGGAATAGTCTTCGCTAAATTTTAGAGCGGTGGTCATATCCATTACCTCCCTGACGGTGGCATCGGCAAAGCCAGAATTTTCTAGTTCGGGGACGTATTCGGCTACGGTTTTGCTATCATCTAACGCTCCTTCGGCAACCAGCATCTGCGCCAGCGTTCCTGTAAAGGATTTGCTAACTGACATAGCTACGTGTTTTCCAACTTCGGTTAAAGCAGCAAAATACTTTTCATAAATGATTTTGCCTTGATGCAGGATAAGTATGCCATCGGTATAATTCTTTCCTAGAGAAGCCTCCCAAGTCATCTCTTCATCCTCAGACCACGGGACAAAAGTTAGCGTGTCAATATTCTCATCGAGATTGTATTCAAAGGGAACTGGTGGTTTTTTTATTCCACGGGAAACTTCGACTGTAGGCATAAACTGCCTCATGTGCGCCACACTATAGCGCAAAGCAGGAAACTCAAAGAAAGAGCCGTTGGCAAGCTTCAAGCGTTTATCTTCTGGCGGTGGAAACCCCTGCATCCAACCCATTTTTATGGGGTCGCTTTCTCCCGCGGAGAGATATTGTTTTTTTTGGTTATCCTGTGCAGATGAATTCACGGCGATAAAAAATACAACAAAAAGTACGGAGGCGATCGCTAAGAGATTTTTAGAAGTACGAGAAAATGATAAAAGGCTGTTTTTAGGCTTCATTTATTCTTGTTTCTATGCATCATGAGTAGTTGATCTAAATTAGATACCGTAGCCAATTCCTAAGAGTAAGCCGACATCAGTATCATCATTAAAACCTACGTTGACACGGGCTGTTCCTGTTAACTTATCGCTAATCGGAACATCTAATCCTGCTGTTGCTAAAACATTTACATCGAAATCATCAAATATTTTTTTAATTGATATTCCAGCACCAACGAAGGGATAAAGTATTTCTGAAGAACTATTTCTAATGGGGAATCCATAGGTTACGGGCAATAGAATAGTATTTTTATCGCCAAATAGCACCGCAGGATGTAAGGCAAAATGCTCGGTTAAAGCAGCTTTACCTAAGACAGCAAAAGCACCATTACCAATAGCAGTGTCGTCGCCCCCCAAGCCAAGATTTGCACCAATACCTAGATAGCTGCGAGATCTATTATTTTCTCTTGTTTCTACAGGTTCTACTACATCTACTTTTACTTCTTCTCGTTTAAATTGTACGAGCTTCTGAGCATCCGATTTTACATTAAAAGACTCTAGGCTTTTACCATCCCAAACGTCTGACTGTTTGATCGCTTGAGCATCAGCCGATAATGGTTTAAGCAGCAATAGTGTGCTTGCAAGGCACAATAGTAGACCAGTCGATCTAGCTTTTAGAAAAAACATTGCAATTGAACTCCTTATTATATGTCGAGTTAGATAAACTTTAAAAATATTCCTTGACCGAGACATACAATGTATCGCTGAATCGGTAGAAATACTTTTAAGCTATTGCGTTATTTATAGCTAGAAGTTTTGAGGAACTTATGAGAAAAGTTAATAAATGCCAAATTGGGCGTTGCTGATTTGAAGTATACCATTTGCGAAGCTTATCCTTTAGGACAAGGGTACAACGTGAAACCGAAAAGTAATCTATTCGTAGCTATTAGCTGTTAGCTATTAGCTTTTTAAATTCTAGTCATCAACTGAAAAAGTTAAAAATCACATTGTCCTAAAGGACGACGCGAAGCTAGTGGTTTACCATACACCTTCGGATATGGTATACCTTGATTCAGCAACGCCGTCTTTTGCGAGATCGAATTGTATTAGGATGTGCAATTATCAGATCGAAGAAACCTCGTTATAGACAGTGCATTTGATCTTTCGAGCGATGGCAGATAGCATTTTGCTCTTTTATTTCACCGCCTAGATCCCTTCTACTAAGCTCGATAGAGGCAATTGGATAAATTATTACTTTGTTTTGAGGAGAAAATTTGCCAAAGCTCCTCATAAGTTCCTCAAATTATTTGCTTATTAATAAAAAAAGTTGACGAGCATCTCTGAATTTGCCAAGACAACATCAATCAAGTTTATTCCTGGAGCGATTTTGATAGCGAGGAGGAATGCAACTATTAACAAAACCTGAAGAGAAAAACTGAATTAAGGAAGGAAATCAAGTGAGAACTCAGGAACATAGAAGAGATCGGCAGAATTCAGGAGCGATCCTAGCGATGGGCATCATTATGCTCGTGCTAGGAATTATTGCCCTGATTGGACCTTGGTTCTTAGCTTCTATAGCTGTAGAACTAATATACGCTTGGCTTTTGCTAGTTTATGGTATCGTTCAGTTTATCTATGCCTTTAAATCGAGAAGCGTAGGAGGATTGTTACTTAAGCTACTGTTTAGTATCATTTCTATAATTGTTGCGATTCTCTTATTAGTTTACCCATTAGCAGGAGTGTTTACATTAACTCTTGTCTTGGGAGTTTATATTTTTCTCGATGGCGTTTTTCGCGTAATTCAGGCTTTTCAATTACGTCCTCTGCCAAAGTGGGGTTGGGTTCTGTTTAATGGTATTGTCAGCATTATTCTCGGCATTCTCATTTGGTCGCAATGGCCATTCGATGCTAGTTGGATACTTGGAGTATACGTGGGTATTAGCCTAATTATCAACGGCATTGAAGTAATAATATTTCCTGCTTCAAGACCAGTGCCAGAGTTCAATAGCTATTAGCCGTTAGCTCTTAGCTTTTAGCTTAAGTTATCGGTTGGCGTTGGCATTTAATATTCAGTGGGCGTGCCGTATAAACATCTGGGGAAACCCTAAATGACAGGCTCTTAGGATTGTGACCCACCACTGAATAATGTACCGCCAAGCTTCGTTTTGGCGGGGGTCTTAAACCCATAGCTCTTAGCGGACAAGACGTTTATTTTCGAGGACTTTAGAGCTAGAGGCTAAAAGCTAATAGCTAATAGCTTAAAAGATAGACTTATGACTCAAAAATTGCTTTTGGCAGAGCGGCTTCCTGAAGGTGCGCGTCTTTAGCTGTTTTACTGATACGATCGCTGCTCATCCTCATTTCTGACCGACGCACTGTTTAAATTTATACTGCGCCGTCATCATCGTCGAACAAAGCGTATTTTATAAAGATACCACCCAAGCTTTTCTCAAAAATTTACTCACCTACAAAACTTAAAAATCATGAACAATTCAACTGAACCTACTGTTATCGTCGGCGGGGGTTTCGTCGGACTTTTTACTGCCTTATACCTCAGCCACGATCGTTACCCCGAGCCAATAATTCTCATCGATTCTACAGAACGTTTTGTTTTTAAACCTTTGCTATATGAATACCTATCTGGGGAAATGTATGACAAACAGGTTTTACCTCAATACAAGGAACTACTAAAAGGCACTAAGGTAGCTTTTGTACAGGGTAAGGTAACTGGTATCGACCTGGAACAGCGTCAGGTAGAATTAGCTTCTGGTTTGTCTTACAACTATCGTTATTTAGTCTTAGGGGTAGGTAGTAGTCAAGGCTATTTTGGTACTGAGGGAGCAGAAGAAAACGCTTTTCCTTTCCGCACTGGGGCAGATACGGTAAAACTAGAACGGCATATTAGACAATGTTTGCAACGAGCCAGTCAAACTGAATCTCAAGCAGAACGCAGCAAGTTGTTAACCTTCGCCGTCGTAGGAGCAGGTCATTCAGGAATTGAAACGGCAGCGACTTTAGCCGATCTACTACCACACTGGTATACAAGCTTGGGTGGTGATATTGAAGATATTCGCATCGTGCTGATGGATTTCGTTACAGAAATTTTGGCAAAAGATGATATAAATCTTCGAGAAACTGCCCAGGAAGCTTTGAAAAACCGCACTGTTCCTGTCGAACTACTTTTAGGAGCAAAAGTTGCAGCAGTGGATTCAGACTCTGTGCAATATCAATTAGTAAATCGAGACGAAACTGAAACGCTATCGACTAAAACCGCAATTTGGACTGCGGGCATAGCTAACAATCCTTTAATTGAATCTTTGACGCAGATAAAAGATGAAAGCAAAAATGAACATGGTTCTCCTCTGGTAAGATCCACTTTGCAATTAGTCGATTTTCCCGAAGTGTTTGCAGCAGGCGACTGTGCGACAGTTAAAGACCATGCCTTGCCCCCAGTAGCCCAAATTGCCTATCAACAGGCGAAGGGTATTGCCGACAATTTAATCGCCCTATCTAAAAATAAAGAAACCCATTCGGTTGACGCAAATATGCGAGGAACTTTAATAAAGTTAGGACTAAACGAAGCAGTTGCCAATCTGTTTGATAAAATACAGGTCAAAGGAAGAGCAGGAAATCTAATTCGCAACCAGACTTACTTAGAAATGCTGCCGACTCCCCTGCATAACTTTAAAGCAAGTACAGAATGGCTTACTGACGAAATCTTCAATCGTCATCATCATTCATCGAAGTAGATTTTAACAAGGCTTCCGCATTGAAAGGCAGGAGGCAAAAAACAGGGCGTAAGTTTCGTCTAAAAACCAAACTTTCCCTATTTTTCCTCACCTAAATTTGTTGTTTTCTGAAGTTGAGAAAAATTCACCTATAGTTAATCTCAGAGATTTTAAAACGGCATTAGCCTATATGAGATTATTTTCCTTAGTTTTAATTGGTAATTGTTTGTTTCTAGGTTTATTAGTTTCCCCCGCTACTGCTCAAGAGAGATCTGAAGAAGATAGTAAGATCGATATTCCTGTAAAAGAAATCGAGCAAAGTCCTGTATTACAGGAATGGCTAGAGGAAGTACCAAACGTATTAGAAGCAATAAAACAAGATCCTGCTTTTGTCACCCGTTTGCGACTAGGTTTTACTGCCTTTCCCTCTACCGATGATGCGAAGGGACTTAATCTTGGAATTGAAGATATTTTTATTGAGCGCACTGGTTTAACTATTAGTGCTGATTATCAGACGGCATTTAACGGCGATCGCAATGCTTTTGGTGCGGACTTACACTATTTTCTCTTACCCCTTGGTGACTATCTTAATTTTGCGCCGTTGATTGGCTATCGCTACGTTCAAAGCAACGACTTTTCTACCGATGGGGTTCATTTGGGAGTTAGATTGATGTTGTCTTTTTCGCGAACGGGAGGCGGAGATATTTCTGTATCTCAAAGCTTTATAAGTCCAGGAGGCAGTGAGGAAGTAGGAATTACCTTGTTTTCTGCTGGTTACGCTCTGACTTCTAATTTGCGATTATCTGGGGAGATCGAAAGGCAAAATTCAGTTGAGGATGAAGATAGTCGCTTCGGACTGAATTTAGAGTGGTTGTTTTATTAGAAATCGAGCAGATAAATGGAATTATTAATAAGTATCATGTCGGGAATACTGGCGATCGCAACTTCCGTTAATGCGGTGGGAGATAAAATTTTGAAAAATAAGATTGAATCCCAGATCGAGTCAGTAGATACTATTGCAGTGCGGATCGATAATGCACCCAATCACGATCTTTTAGGGGGAAAAGTAAAACGTGTTAGAGTTGCCACCCGCGATTTAAAAATTAGTCGAGCGATCGCTTTCAAAGTCCTAGAATTAGATGTAGACGGGATTAACATCAAGCTAAAGGAATGGTTACAGCAGGATATATTAACAGAAATTGATGGTGTTCCTACCTTGAGATTACGAGAACTATTTGAACAACCAGTCAATATTGCATCGAGGGCGGTTTTAACTCAAGAACAACTCGATAATATACTGCAATCGCCGTTTATCAATAGGACTGTTAGACGGCGATTACAACAAACTCTCAATCGAATAGCCGAATATAACTATGTAAGAAGAGATTTTGAAATTTCTAGTTTTGCTCTGGATTTGATTGGCGAAAATCGCATTGCTTTAAAAATGAAAATTTCTGGTTTCGACCGAAAGGATGGTACTAAGGATGAAGAATTAGATGTAGATTTTAAGTTTACGTTAAAAGTGGTTGATGGCCTTAGTTTTAGATTAACCGAGCAACAGGTATTTATCGACGGAGAAGAAGTTGAACCAGAACAGGGGGTACTTGTTGTTACACCTGTTACTCTCAAAGCTTTAGAAGAGCTAGGAATTAAAGTTAGAGTGATTGAATGGGAATCTAACCAAGATGAACTTGAGCTAGCTCTATTTATTGGCGCGAATAAATATGCAGCCACCGCACTACTGGATGCACGTGGCTTAATTAAAGCTGCTGAACTGTTTCTCGATGAGTAATTTAAGCTTCTAAGTAATAGTAAATTATGAAAAAATATATCTGGGGCGGTGCTGTAGTCAGCATATTAACTTTAATTAGTTTGTTTGCCAAAACTATTAAAGCTGAAGTTAAATTTCAACCCCAAAACCTGAAACTCAATCAGCTGCAATCTCTAGGCACTCATAATTCTTACCACATAAGACCTGCGCCTAATTTATCTAAGGCTTTATCAGATGCTAACTGGTTAGCAAGATTATTATTAGGAACTTTTGAATATACTCATCTACCGTTATCCGAACAATTTGATCTGGGTGTTCGGCAAATAGAGCTAGATCTAATGTTAGACCCTGAAGGGGGTTTATATGCCAAACCTCTGGGAGATTCCCTGGTCGAAAAAAGTGGTTTACCTGCCGATCCCAACTTCGATCCTGATGGAGATATGCAGCAGCCAGGATTAAAAATAATTCATATGCAGGATTTTGACTACCGAAGTACCTGTTTGACCTTTACGAAATGCTTGCAAGAAATAAAAACCTGGTCTGATAATAACCCTCAGCATTTACCAATTGTAGTGCTAATTGAAGCCTCGAATAAGGCTTATCCTAGAATGGTAATACCAGACAAAATGATTTTAGATCTGACCAAACCAGTTAAGTTTGACGCTCAAAATATTGACGAGATCGATAAAGAAATCAATGCTGTCTTCGATCGAGAAGAATTAATTGTTCCTGACGATTTGCGCGGTAATTATTCAATTCTAAAACAGGCGATCGAAAGTGAAGGCTGGCCTACCCTAGCTTCAGCTAGAGGGAAGATGATTTTCTTGATGGACAATCGCAGCGAACTCTATTTAGAAAGATATCCAGGAATGAAAGGAGCAACTCTATTTACCACCGCCAGAGAACCAGGAGAAAATGAGGCGGTATTCATCAATACTAACCAACCGAGAATAGATATTCCCAGCTTAGTTAAAGATGGCTACATAGTTCGTACTCGTGCCGATGCAGACACTTTAGAAAAAAGACTTGACAGTACCGAAAGACGCGAAGCAGCAATTAGAAGTGGCGCACAATATATTAGTACTGATTTTCCCAACCCTAGGGAATACTTTTCAAAATTTAAGCGGTTGTTTTCTGGAAATTCCTTGATTCGTTGTAATCCCTGGAATACTGATAAAAATTGTCGTATTGAGGATAAGTGATTTGGATAGACTATGGTAAAGAATATGATCTATATCTAGACAAGGATTTTAACATCACCTCTAAACGAGATCTTCTCGATTAAAGGATGAAAATTTCAAATATTATTGAGTTTGTGACTCATAAGTTCCTCATAAGTTTTTTTGTAATCTTCTATGTAGAGTGTTAACCAAGACTGTTTGTCGCGCCTATAAAAACCTCATTCTATGGCAATGGCATCTTGCTTGAAAGACTTCCACTCTTATTCAATCTTCATTAAATTCAAAAAGATTAAAGTTATGAGAAACCGTTCGATTATTGCTTGCTTCCTTGCTTTATGTTTGGGAGTCCTAACTGCCTGTAGCAATTCTGGTGAAGTGGATAAAAGAGACTTAAGCTACGACGACATTGTAAATACAGGACTCGCCAACTCTTGTTTAACATTACCCGAAAGCAGCCGTGGTACGATTCCCATTGAGGCTGGCAAACAGTATGCAATCCAAGACATGTGTATTGAACCCAGGGAATTCTTTGTCAAAGAAGAACCTGTCAGTAAGCGTCAAAAAGCCGAGTTTATTGAAGGAAAGCTGTTAACTAGATATACCTCTAGTCTCGACCACATTCGGGGAACTATCGACACCAACGATGATGGTACTCTAACCTTTACCGAGATTGATGGAATCGATTTTCAACCAACTACGATTCTTTTGCCTGGTGGTAAAGAAGTTGCTTTTATGTTTACAGCCAAGCAATTCCAAGGAACTACTACAGCTAGCACCGATAGCATTAATACTTCAACTGATTTTGAGGGTGAATTCCACGTTCCTTCCTATCGCGGAGCAGTATTTCTCGATCCCAAAGGACGTAGTTTTGCTAGAGGTTACGATCACGCTGTAGCTTTGCCAGGACTTGCCGACGATCCAAGATTCTCTAAAGCCAACGTTAAAGAGTTTGTTTCTAGCAAAGGTAAAATGTCTTTGAACGTCACGAAAATTGATAGTGATACGGGAGAAATTACTGGAGTATTTGAGAGCGAACAGTTTTCTGCGACAGACTTGGGTGCAGGAGAACCAGAAGAAATTAAAATCAAAGGCATTTTCTACGGCAGAATTGTAGATAATGCATAGTTAGCTTACAAGGATTATCAGCGTAAAAAATAGAAGATAAAACTGTAACATCGTTCATCTTTTCTGCGAGTTAAAGAAAAGACGGAAGTAAGGAACTATTTCAATATCCTGAAGGAACGCACCTCATATCGACACAATAATAGAGGTGAAAGAAATGAAACTAACTTATCGCGGAATACAATACGATCGAGAAAAACAAAATTTTTTAACATCAACAGATGTAGTAAAAAATGAGATTATCTATCGAGGAAATTCTCTCGAAGCAAATATCGATCATAGATTTCCTTTGATTAAATATATCAAACAGCTATTGAATAAATCTAGATCGCAAACAGTGTTCGATCCAGTCGCATTTTCGTACGAACACAAAAGAGAATTTTTAGAAGCGTGTTGGTATTTGGAGAATAAAGAACTCAATCGCTGTTGGGATCTAACCTTACAGATTGAGAAAACCAAGGCTTTAAAAGCACAACAGAAAACTAAGTTGAAATATCGTGGCCTTACTTATTACCGCTAACTAAACTGGAGATTACGCAATCCGAAGGCTACAGATCGTATTCATCACTACGGCGTTGCTGATTTGAAGTATACCATTTGCGAAGCTTATCCTTTAGGACAAGGGTACAACGTGAAACCGATAAGTAAACTGTTCGTAGCCATAAGCTATAAGCTATAAGCTTTTTTAATTTTCTATCGATGACCTAAAATTAAAAATCACATTGTCTATCACGGATACACCTTCGGATATGGTATACCCAGATTCAGCAACGCCCGTAAAACCAGTTTTATTTTTTACTGCATGGTTGCAATACGCTTGTTCTGGCTTGAAGATTAGCCCTTTCTCAACACACGCTTAAAAAGAACGATCTCTATCAATGGCATGATTGCCTATCGAGGTATCTACGCAACTATAAAAGGCAAGCGGTAATAAATAAATCTCTTAAGAAAAGTATTAATGTCCAAAATATCCTAGTTTTCATGAAAGTTAGAACGACTATCAAAAGGCGTTTGTCTCCTGTCCTATTAGGAGCAACTCTATCCATTTCATTTTTAAGTGCTGCCTGCAATTCTAGCTCAGATGCGAAAGCTGATGCCGAAGCAAATGCTCAAGCAAGTGCGATACCTGTTGAAATAGTAAAATTACAGTCTGATACGATTGGCGATCGCTCTGAGTTTGTCGGTAACTTGGAAGCGGTCAAGGTCGTTGAGGTTAATCCCGAAATTCAAGGACGCATTAAAAAGATTTTAGTTGAAGCTGGGGAGCGAGTTGAGGCGGGACAAACTATTATGGAGTTAGAGCCTGGGGAAAGCGCACCCAACTATCAAGCAGCTTTAGAAGCGGTCAATGTTGCCAAAGACGATTATCAAAATGCGCTTAAACAGCTCGACATTGCCAAAGCTAAACGGGATAGTGCCAAAACTAACTACGATTTAATTAGTAAATATGTACCTCGCGTACAGGAGCTATTTGACGAAGGAGGAGTGGCACAGGTTCGCTTAGACGAAACATTACAAAAAGCCGAAGCAGCAAAAAACAATTTAATTAGTGCAGAACAAGATGTTTCCACAGCCGAAATTAAGATAAACCAAGCACAAACTAATATTCGTCAGGCACAGGCACAGGCAGACGCTGCTTCAGTAAGTACGGGTTATAAAACGATTAAAGCTCCTATCGCTGGGATTGTGGATGATTTTCCCGTGAAGGAGGGAGCTTATGTAACTGCTGGTCAATCTGTAGTGGCGAGAATAACCCAATTAGATGACTTATTCTTAAACATTCAAGTCCCATCTAATCGAGCAAATCAGCTTAAGCTTGGTTTACCCTTAGATTTAATCGATCCTACTACCAAAGAAAAATTATCTACAGGTAAGATTACCTTTATCTCCCCAACGGTTGACCGAGAAAACCAAACTATTTTGGCAAAAGCCCGCTTTAATAATGAAGGCGAATTACGAAATGGACAATATGTGCAGGCGCGTCTTACCTGGAACACCGAGAGCGGAATTTTAGTTCCAACTGGGGCGATTTCTCGAACAGGGGGCAAGGAATTTGTCTATCAAGTCAGCGATGAGCCTAACGAAAACGGTCAAGAGGTTGTTAACCTAACTCCTGTAGAGTTGGGAGCTATTCAGGACAACAGTTTCCAAATCATTGCAGGATTAGAAACAGGCGATCGCATTGCCGTCTCGAATATCCTCAAGCTACGAGATGGTGCGCCCATTGAACCTAAATCTTAGGCAGGTTTTTGCTTAACTACTTTTAAATTATTAATCGCCAACCTTATAAATATTAAAATTAACTATGGGTGTATTCTCTATCTCTGGAAACTTTATTAAACGCCCAGTATTAACTACAGTTTGTACTATTGTCATTGTCCTGCTGGGAGGGGTCTGTATTCCCCTGCTACCGATTAACTACCTCCCCGATGTTTCTCCCGTGCAGATTCAGGTGTCAAGCACATACACGGGGGCAGACGTAGAAACTATTGAAGATACTGTCACCACAATCTTGGAAGAGGAAATTAACGGTGTCCCAGGAATGGATTACTCAACCTCTGAAAGTTATGCAGGCAGTAGTAATATCTCTATTTATTTCCCCACAGGAACTGATAAGGATATTGCTCAGGTTAACGTCCAGAACCGTGTAGCACAGGCTTTACCACAGTTGCCCAGCCCAGTCCAACAAAGGGGGATTACTACCGAAGCAGCATCTAGTAGTATCCTCCTGATCTTTGGTATTTATAGTGAATCAGGGGTATATAATGACATTTTTGTTAGTAACTATGTCGATGCCAATGTCACTAATGTTTTAAAGCGGATTGAGGGGGTAGGAGACGTTACCGTATTTGGGGCAAAAGAAAACGCCATGAGGCTCTGGCTCGATCCCCAAGCGTTAGCAGCTAGAGGATTGAGTCCATTGGATGTATCCCAGGCTGTTAGTTCGCAAAACGTAGTAATTGGTGCAGGTTCTATCGGTCAAGAGCCTACCCCTGGAAATCAAGACTATGAGCTACCAGTTAAGATTCAAGGTCGTCTTCAAAGTAAAGCTGAGTTTGAAAATTTGGTAGTTAAAACCTTGGACAATGGTTCTGTGGTGCATCTAAGAGATGTGGGCTATGCAGAAATTGGGGCGGAAAACTATACAGCCAATGCTCGCGTTAATGGACAAGAAGGGATCGGTATTTCAATCTCTCAACTTCCTGGGAGTAATGCCCTAGATGTCGGTAATAACGTCAAAGATGCAATGGAAGAACTAAGTCAAAATTTTCCTCCAGGACTAGTTAAATCCCTGGTGTACGATACCACTGACTTTATTCAAGTATCGATTAAAGAGGTTTTTATCACCTTGCTTCAAGCGATCGCTTTGGTAATCATCATTATCTTTATCTTCCTTCAAGATTGGCGCACCACAGTTATTCCCGCCGTGGCGATTCCCGTTTCACTAATCGGTGCATTGGGATTTGCTTTTGTCTTGGGATTTTCACTCAACAGCTTGACTTTGTTTGGTTTGATTCTAGCCACAGGGCTAGTTGTCGATGACGCGATCGTGATTGTCGAAGCAATTACCGCTAAGATTGAGTCGGGAATGACACCAAGAAAGGCATCTTTTGTAGTGATGGACGAGATTGCAGGGGCGGTTCTTTCCACTTCTGTAGTACTGATGGCGGTATTTATTCCCGTGGCATTTTTCCCAGGCACAACTGGAATTCTTTATCAGCAGTTCGCCTTAATTATTGCCTTTTCCGTGCTGGTATCAACCTTTAACGCCCTGACTTTTACTCCCGCTATGTCTGCGATCCTGCTCAGATCGTCAGAGCAAACTCAGTCAAATAACAATGGCAAGAAAGGATTTCTAGATAAGATATTTACGCCCTTTAATCGCTTCTTAAGCTGGGTTATAGACCTATACGCGGCTTTCGTTAAGTTTCTCATTCGCATTCGCTACTTTGTAATTGGCTTATTTGTCCTGGGTCTGTTTTTGACTTATATGGTGTTTAAAGCAGTGCCAGGAGGTTTTGTCCCTCCAGAAGATCAGGGGGTTTTCTTGGGAATCATCCAAGCTCCTGATGGAGTATCCTTGAGCTATACAGATCGAGTTACCAAATTTGTCTCCGAGACTTTTGAAAATACTCCTGAAGTAGAAGATTATTTTGTCGCTAGCGGTATTGGTTTAGAAGGCGCGGGCCCCAATAAAGGGGTGTTCTTTGCCAAACTCAAGACTTGGGATCGGCGAACTGGATCGGCTCAAACCGCAGAAAAAGTCATCGAACGGCTTAACCAACAATTCTATGTAAACGAAGACGCAACCATTGCTGCTTTTAACTTACCCCCCATTCCTGGGTTTAGCTCCACTGGAGGGATCGAACTACAGCTACAAAACCAAAGTGGCGGTAGCTTGGATATCGATAATTTTCTGGCAAATGCTCAAGAAATTATTGCTCAAGCCAATCAGTCCCCTGCGGTTGGCTCGGCTTTTACCCAGTTCACAGCCAGTACGCCTCAACTACAGGTAGATATCAATCGCGATCGATTAGAAGCTTTAAATATTGATTTTCAGTCGGCACTCCAAACCATTGGTGCTTTTGTCGGTTCTCAATATGTCAATGACTTTACTCTGGAAGGACTTAGCTATCGGGTATTCTTGCAGGCAGAAGCAGAGGCTCGTAATTCTCCCGATGACCTAGAAAATCTCTACGTGCGATCGCGGGTCGGACAAATGATTCCTCTGGGTGAAATAGCCACAGTTTCTCGCATTGTTGGGCCGCAAATTATTTATCACTACAACGGCGATCGCTCGATTAAAATTCAAGCAGAGGCAGCCGAAGACTTTTCCAGTGGTCAGGCGATCGCTGCTATAGATTCCGCAGTAGCACAAGCGGCCTTACCTGGAGTCACTGGAGATTGGATTGGTTTGGCTAAAGAAGAGCTGGCTGCTGGTAGTTTGGGTGCTTTGGTATTTCTGTTTGGGATTATCATGGTCTTCCTGACTCTCTCGGCTCAGTACGAAAGCTATATCGACCCCCTAATCATTTTGTTAACTGTTCCTTTGGCGGTTTTGGGTGCTTTATCTTTTATTGCCTTAGCAGGGTTAGATAGAAACGTCTACGTGCAGGTAGCACTAGTAATGTTAATTGGTCTTGCCAGTAAAAATGCGATTTTGATTGTGGAACTTGCCAACCAAACGCGGGAAACGGGAGTTTCAATTGTCCAATCCGCACAAGAAGCTGCCCAGGAACGTTTTCGTCCTATCCTAATGACGGCGGTATCTTCCTTAGTTGGTTTCTTCCCCTTGGTTATTGCTTCGGGAGCGGGTTCGGCTTCCCGTCGGTCAATTGGAACGGCTCTAGTGGGCGGACTATTGGTATCGACAATACTGAGCTTTTTAATCGTACCAGTCCTCTATGTGGTTATCAAAAGCTTAGAAGCGAAATTTCTCAATAAAAAACCTCCCAGAGACAATGATGACGACTACAATTCTAACGGTCGTGTAAAAGACGCCAAAGATTTAGAAAGGGGCGATCGTGCCGATGCCCCTGCCACAACTCGCTTTCAAGGAGATAATCCAGTTTGAGAGGATAAATTATGAACCAGCGTAAAATTTGGTTTGCTGGGTTAGTTACAGCAGTACTTGGTGTCGGCATTGGCTTAGTGCTGGCAAAGATTGCCGAAACTCCCTATTCTAGTAAAAACTATCAAAACTTAGAACAGATTTATATGTCGATCTGCGGCACTGGAGGACTGATTGTCGGAACAACTCAAGAAGCTTTACGTCAGCTTCAAACCCAGCGCGATATTGAAGAAGCTCAGAGGCTGCGCGATCGTCTAAAAAAAGAACGGATTTCGCAACATAAGTAACGATCGAAGATTAGTATTATTAGAGTAATAATGTCTGAGAATAAGTTTCCACGCTGGCTATATTGGGGGTTGTTAATAACATTCATTGTTGTTAACGGTTATTTTCTATTTCCTGTATTTCGCTATTTACAGCCGACGCTAATTTTAATCGTAACAGCAGCACTGCTTGCTTTTTTATTAAATTATCCCGTGCGGTTACTTATGTCGTGGAAGTTACGACGGGGTTACGCGATCGCCCTAGTGTTTTTATTGGCACTAATAATTTTAGGTATCATAACTTTCACCTTACTACCCCTATTATTTCAACAGCTAAATGACTTTACCCGTCGTTTGCCAAGCTGGATCGATTCTGGCAAAGAGCAGTTACAAATTTTTAAAATCTGGGCAACTGACAAAAATATTCCCTTTGATGTTGCTGCGTCGATCGCTGAACTAGAAGAGCGTTTTGCTACCGAAGTAAGAGCTTTACCCAGCTACATTATCAATTTTTTAATTGGAGCATTTGATAGCAGTTTAGAGCTTTTAATTACAGTAGTACTAACCTTCTACCTACTGATTCATGGCGATCGCTTTTGGTCGGGAATTTGGCAGTGGTTACCCGATGATTGGGGCAATCGCGTGCAGTCATCTCTTAAACAGAGTTTTGAAAATTACTTTATCGGTCAAGCGACGATCGCTCTTTTGATGAGTATTAGTATTACGACGGCATTTTTATTGCTCAAAGTACCCTTTGGCTTATTATTTGGTCTGACAATTGGGAGCTTAGTGCTAATTCCTTTAGGAGATATTATCGGTATTATTAGCGTTAGTTTACTTACAGGGCTTAAAAGTGTGGGATTAGGAGTAGAAGTCTTCACAGTAGCAATCGTCATCGATCAGGCGATCGATAATACCCTCGCCCCGCGTATTTTTGGTAATTTAGTCGGGCTTAATCCTGTTTGGATTATTATTTCTCTGTTATTGGGGGCTAAACTCGGCGGAGTTTTAGGTTTAATCTTAGCAGTGCCTCTGGCTGGGGCAATTAAAAGAGTCGCAGAAAGCCGAAAAATTACTCAAACTACTGAAATAGATACATTAAGCAGCAAACATTAGTTTATTATGCTTGTAGTAAATCGTAGTTGAGTAAAATCTATTACTTCTTAATTAGCAGCAGCAAGTGAACAATAATCAATCTCCCGAACGTTTAAAGAAACGTCCTAACTCTCCTACCCAAAGCACGACGGAAGTAATTACAGTAATAGCGATCCAGTCAGTTAGAGATAGAGGAACAGTACGGAAGACGCTACCGCCAAACTGGACGATGAGAATTTGTCCGACCAGAATGATAGCTGCGATCGCCACAAAGCCTAAATTATCAATTAAGCCAGTAAAGGCGGAACGGTTTGAACCCAGACAACGGACGTTAAACATATTCCAAAACTGCAACATCACAAAGGTAGTAAAGAACAGAGACAGTTCGTAAGCCGTTGCTTCTCCATTTCGGTCGAGATACAATAAGAATCCTGTCAGAATCAACAGAAAACTCAATCCAGTGATGGCAATATGACGCAACATTTCTGGAGTAATAATAAAAGCTGCGGGATTACGGGGAGTTCTGGTTATTACTTCAGGGTTGGCTGGTTCGGTGGCTAATGCCAGCGCAGCAAAAGTATCCATAATTAAGTTGACCCACAGCATTTGGGTAACCGTTAGAGGCATGGCTACGCCGATAAACGGCCCTAAGAAAACTATACCCAAAGCAGCAACGTTAATAGTTAGCTGGAACAGAATGAATCGTTGAATGTTTTCGTAAAGAGACCGTCCCCAAATCACCGCATTGATAATACTCTTGAAAGAGTCGTCTAATAAGACAATATCGCTGGCTTCAAGAGCGATCGCCGTACCGCTACCCATCGCCAGACCTACCTGTGCTTGTTTGAGTGCAGCAGCATCATTTGTACCATCACCCGTTACTGCTACTACTTCGTCATTAGCCTGTAATAGCTTAACTAAACGTAATTTATCTAGAGGACGGGCGCGGGCTAACACTTTCAATTCGACCGCAGCAATTTTAGCTTGTTCGTCATTGAGTTGACTAAATTGTTGTCCCGTCAAACAAGCATATTGTTGGTGTAGATCCCTATCTGTTACCAGACCCATCTGACTGGCAATTTCTCGTGCGGTTTCTAGATTATCCCCCGTGACCACTTTAACTTTAATGCCTCCCTGGAGACAATTGGCGATCGCTTCTGGGACTTCAGCACGTAAGGGGTCTTCGATGGCTGTAAAGCCTAACCAGATTAAATTGGTGGCTAATTTATTGAGATTATTTATCTGTTCTGGTGCGTCGTGATAGGCAAAACCTAGAGTACGCATTCCTCGACGTTGATAGTCTTGAAGTTTGGCAGATACTGCTGCTTGGTTTGTTAGGGGTTTTAGTCCTGTAGTAGTTAAAATTTGAGTACAGCGATCGAGAATTAATTCTGGCGCACCTTTAACATAAAAAACCTTGCTTTGGGTAACTGCCGAGAGGCCCAAAGTACCCATATATTTATTTTGAGTTGAAAAAGGTATTTGTGCTTCAATTTCAAAGTCACTACGGTAGGAAATGTAGTTAAGCTTTTGGCTTTCCAACCAAAGTAGTAATGCACCTTCGGTAGCGTTACCAATGGGAAGAGTTTCCCCGTCAGGTTTTTTTTCTAAATCGGCGGTACTATTAACGGCAATTGCTTCGGCAATTAATTTTTGAGCATCTCGATGTAAGGGTAATAGAGAAGCATCGAGACTGGGGAAATGAGCCTTTTTGACTCGCATTTGATTTTGAGTCAGAGTACCAGTTTTATCGGCACAAATAACTGTCGCTGCGCCAATAGTTTCGCAAGCGTGCATTTGACGTACTAAGTTGTGGTCAGCAGCCATTTTTCTCATGCTGTATGCCAAAGAAAGGGTAACGCTCATTGCCAAGCCTTCGGGTACGGCAACGACAATAATAGTTACGGCTACCATGAAATATTGCAGCAGTGCGCTGGCGAAAGAACTTGGCAACCAATGATTAAAAGAAGTTGGCAGTAAGTCGGCAAAATAGCCCAAGCCAAATCCCGTCACCAAAATTGCCAGTCCGATAGTTGTAGCTTTTAACCAACTTGCCATACCACCTGTTTTTAACCATTCTGGAACTTGCTGTTTTTTGCCAGCCAATTCCAAGCCATCGTAGATAACTGGCAGCCATATAGGAGTTAAAGCAACTAAGACACTGACAATAGATAATCCAAAACAATACCATTGGGGAATGGTTAAACTATATTTCCCTAAGAAAAAGTCTCTAAGCAATAGTGCGCTAAAAGTCAGACTGGCAAATGTCAAACCGATAACGCCAATTAATTTGCTCAGTTTTTCTAACTGAAGATTGAGAGGAGTTACTTTTTTGTCTTCCACTACAGCTACAGCCATTGCCAGCTTACCAATTTCGGTGCGATCGCCAACAGCAGTAACCTTGACAAAAGCGTTTCCACCTTCGACTAGAGTGCTGCGATAAACTTTGTTGGTGGGATAAGTTTGTGTCTCGGCTACCTCGTCTTGTGCTTCGGCTTGACAACATTTCTTAACCGCTTCAGATTCTCCAGTAATCTTAGATTGGTCGATATAAAAAGCAACCTCTTCCAAAATAACGCCATCAGCAGGAACTTCTTCTCCCTGTTCGAGATAGATAATATCTCCTACTACCAAATCTTGACGAGGAACAGTAGTAAAGTTGCGATCGCGAATTACTTTGACCTGAATGGTATCGTATACCTGATTGAGAACGTCAAACTCTTTCTCAGCTTGGTACTCATTGATAAAGGCTAGAGTAGTTGCTAGCAAAATCGCTACGATAATGCCAATACCTTCTATGTAATCTCCCTCCACTATGCCTACGGCGATCGCCATAACTGCGGCGATCGCTAAAATTTGAATGACAGGATCGTCAAATTTGGCTAAAAATAGTTTCCACGCTGGTTCTCTTTCAGGAGGTTGGAGAATATTTGCGCCGTGTAGTTGGCGGTTATGTTCTACTTGTTGAGATGTCAGTCCTCGATATGGTAAGTGATTATTGAGATGAACTTCTTTAGTTGGTATTTGCATCTGATTTTATAGCTATATATGCGATTTGCTCGATCTCCAATAAAAAGTGCGAGTTGAAAACTCGCGATCGATAAGCTGCTAATTATTGCTTTTAATGTAGTTATCAAAATAGTGAAGAAGTTTGAAGAAGTTATGAGGATTTTTATTAATTTTCACCTTGTACATTTATTTCGTCAGCTTATTACCAAATGCAAATTTTAAAGTTTGGCTTATTCGGACAACAAAATAATCAATAAAAATAGAGGTGCAAATATGAGATTAACTTGGCAAAAAATCAAGCTTTACCTAACTATGATTTGTATAGGGGCGATCGCATTTCAAGCACTACTACAATTTAGATAACTTTCAGAAAATCTTTTTTGATTACTAACGGACTTTCACTTCGTCCTCGATTAACATATTTCACCAATGATTCTGATTCTATAGCGGTCAATAAGTTACTAGCTTGAACCACAACATAACTATCTCGATCGCGATCTAAAGAATAAAAAGTTATTTCATTTTCTTTCCAGATCCACAGTTCAGTAATGCCGATATTTGTGTAGCTAGATTTTAGAGTTTCAACTTCACCACTACTAAATATGACTTCTACTACTAAATCTGGTAAATCTTTATCGCTATTAAAAGCGTAAGCAAGATCGGGTTCTCTTCCTGCTTGTCCCCATACATTCAGTCTTGTTTGTCCAAAAGGAAAATCTTGAAGCTCGTATTTTTCACAATAGGCAATAATTAATCTGTTAATTACCGCAGCAATTCGTTCGTGATTTCGCCCAGGGGACACAATAGTTATTTCTCCATTGAAAAAAGAAACTCGATAACCTGGATATTCTGGTGAATCAAAATTCTGATAGTCTAACCATGTAGCTCCAGTAATAGTCAATATTTGGTCATTTTGAGCAAATTTATCGCGATTAAGGGGTAAATCCGTTGAAATAAGCATAGCGATTACTCATTCTATAATCTAGCTTTTATTTGATTTTACCTTTTCTTTCACCAATTCTTGAATGTAATAAGAGACTTACAATGATTTTTCAGGTGTTTTAGTATCTTGTCTATAGCTTTTAGCAGAATACACTAATGCTACTGCGATCGCGAGTAGATTTTCCTCATAAGTTCCTCAAGTTTGCACTGTAATCTTAAAAATTAACTAGAGCAGCTATTTACTGATGTTACGCACTAATTAATCGCTAAAGACTGAGTAAAGGAAAAACATTAATTTGCTATTTATGCAATAAATCTACTAAAAATGTGTCCTTAAATCAATGCTTTTAGACCATAAAGTAATAAAAATAATTGCTCAGTAAAACGGTTAGAAAAATGAATATCAACAGTAAAATTACCCGAAATATCGCAAACGAGCTTGATGAAAAAACTCTATGTGCCTATCAAAATCTGAGTAGTAATTGGCAAATAGTTAAGATTACTAATCTACCTAACTACTATTGGGAGAGAGCTGTTTTACCTGGTCAAAAGATTATTTTTGTTACATCAATCAAAGCCATCTTAAAAGTTTTTTCGGCTGAAAATATTACTGCAATTTTAATAGATAATATTCCCTGTGATCGGCTAAAAATAAATTAAGCATTATTAAGATCGATTGGCTAAAAAATAACCATTTTTGTTTGATAAAATGCTTACTAAATTAGTAGACTTAACTCAGCTTTGTGTCGTCAAACAAGTTCAATATCTTCTAGTAGAATCAGAGAAAAATGGGGGTAGTTTAATTCTTCAAGATCCCTATTACCAACAGCAGCTAATTGAATATGTTTTATCTAATTTAAATCATCGATATATAACACTTGAGTTGACCGAAATTCCTCAAGACGCTAGTGACGTGTTTCCTCAATGTCCCATAGATGAACAAATAGCAATAAAACAACTGTTACAAAAGAAAATCTCTCAGATCGATCGATACCTAAGCGAAGCCCTTTTATTTTTGCCTTGACAACTAATTACCAACTGCAAAACTTAACGCAAAAACCCTTATGACTTCTGTAACTCAGCCTGAAATTACAAAGCTTCAAGAATCTCTAACTAAAGAAGAATTACGCCTAATAAATGCCTATTGGCGAGCAGCGAACTACCTTTCTGTAGGACAGATATATTTATATGATAATCCCCTGCTCAAAGAACCTTTAAAGCTGGAACATATTAAGCCCAGGCTGCTCGGACACTGGGGAACAACTCCAGGTCTAAACTTTATTTACGTTCACCTCAATCGTTTAATCAAAAATCATGACCTAAACGCAATTTATGTGACTGGGCCTGGTCATGGCGGGCCAGCATTGGTCGCCAATACCTACCTTGAGGGAACTTATAGCGAATTTTATCCCAATATTTCTCAAGATGCTGAGGGTATGAAACAACTGTTTAAACAGTTCTCTTTCCCTGGCGGAATTCCCAGTCATGTTGCTCCAGAGACTCCAGGCTCGATCAATGAAGGGGGAGAACTGGGTTACTCCCTTTCTCATGCTTATGGAGCAGCTTTTGATAACCCCGATTTACTGGTTGTTTGTGTAGTAGGAGATGGTGAAGCCGAAACAGGAGCTTTAGCTACTGCATGGCACTCAAATAAGTTTCTCAACCCTATTACCGATGGTGCTGTTTTGCCAATCCTGCATTTAAATGGGTACAAAATTGCCAATCCTGCGATCTTAGCTCGCATTCCCCACGAGCAGCTAAAAAGCTTGTTTGTCGGTTATGGGTACAGGCCTTACTTTGTTGATGTTGAGGGTTCTGATCCCGAAACTATGCACTCGGTTATGACTCAGACTTTAGAGACAGTTATGGCTGAGATTAAAGCGATCCAGCACGATGCTCGCCATAATGATAGTACCGAGATTCCCCAGTGGCCGATGATAATCCTGCAATCTCCCAAAGGCTGGACGGGGCCAAAAGAAGTTGATGGCAAAAAAACCGAGGGATTTTGGCGATCGCACCAAGTGCCTTTATCTGGGATGGCAACTAACCCCGAACACCTTAAACAGCTCGAAGCCTGGATGAAAAGTTATCAGCCAGAAGAACTCTTTGACGAAAATGGTCAGTTAATGCCCGAACTAGCAGCACTAGCTCCTACAGGCGATCGCCGTATGGGTGCAAACCCTCACGCTAATGGTGGTATTTTACTCAGAGATTTGAAGATGCCAGATTTTAGAGATTATGCCGTCGATGTTCCCCAACCTGGTAACGTTTATGCCGAAGCAACTCGGACGATGGGGAAGTTTTTGCGGGATGTGATGAAGTACAATCAGGACAAATTTAGGGTAGTAGGGCCAGATGAAACCGCTTCCAATCGTCTTAGTGCCCTATTTGAAGTAACCGATCGCACTTGGATGGCCCAAACTTTACTTGAAGATAATGATGGCGGTAACTTAGCCCAGGATGGTCGGGTAATGGAGGTCTTGAGTGAAAACACCTGTCAGGGTTTGCTTGAAGGCTATTTACTCACGGGTCGTCATGGCTTCTTTTCCTGCTACGAAGCGTTTATCCACATCATCGATTCGATGTTCAATCAACACGCTAAGTGGCTTAAAACAACCCGCGAAATTCCCTGGCGCAGACCTATTGCTTCTCTCAACTACTTATTGACTTCCCATGTCTGGCGACAGGATCATAATGGTTTTTCTCACCAAGACCCAGGCTTTATCGATCACGTCATGAATAAAAAGGCGGATATCATTCGCGTTTATTTACCACCCGATGCTAATACCTTGTTGTCCGTAACCGATCACTGTTTGCGAAGCCGTGATTATGTCAACGTTATTGTGGCGGGAAAACAGCCCCAGCTACAGTATTTGAATATGGATGAGGCAATTAGGCACTGCACCAAAGGAATCGGTATTTGGGAATGGGCAAGTAACGATCGCGGTGTTGAGCCAGATGTTGTCATGGCCTGTGCTGGAGATGTCCCAACCCTAGAAACTCTAGCTGCAACCGCGCTCCTACGCCAACATTTTCCCGAACTTAAAGTACGGGTAATCAACGTCGTCAATCTGATGAAGCTTCAGTCAGCCAGCGAACATCCTCACGGTTTATCAGACAAAGATTTCGATATCCTCTTTACTACAAATAAGCCAGTTATTTTTGCCTATCATGGCTATCCTTGGTTAATTCATCGTTTAACTTATCGACGGACGAACCACCATAACCTTCACGTGCGGGGTTATAAAGAAGAGGGAACTACAACTACTCCTTTCGATATGGTAGTCCTCAACGATCTCGATCGCTTCGATCTAGTTGCAGATGTCATCGACCGAGTACCGAAACTTGGGGCTGCTGCTGCTTATGCCAAAGAAATTATTCGCAACAAACTACTAGAACATAAGCAATATATCAGGAAACACGGCGAGGATTTGCCAGAGGTTCGTCAGTGGCAATGGCCTTATTCCAACATCGATCATTGAAGCATTTTCAATTTCAAACACTCTAGTTGAAATGCAGCATAAAGCGGTCAAATTTTATGGCGACAAAGTTGATTTTATTGTCGATGGTGGCGAGAGTAAACACGGCAGAAGTAGCACTTTAGTAGATTTTACAGTAGAAGTGCCAACTATTATGACCTATGGCACAGTTTCTTTAGACGATCTTAGACCTTTAATGCCTCAGATTGTTCTTCCTTCTCACATGATGAAATAGCAGACTTACTAAAGTGGCGATCGCTTTACTATAACTGAGTTAAGTTATAAAACGTTAACTTGACTAGAAACTTAAATTTTTGTATCTTTAGATACAGAAAACATTTTTTATTTATGTGTTCACGCGCTTTTAAACAATCAGGAAACAACGATGACGATGCAAAAACCAAGCGAGCCAAAATCTAGCGTGCAATGGTGTTCGATTCCTCTCAATCGGACTCAAGAAAGAGCAGCTATACCCCAACCCCAACCAGATACTTGGGTGCAACTATTAGAACCAGAATCATTCAGTCCCCTTTGTCATGATGAAGCTTTGCTGCTTTGTCAAATATCAAACTGGGAGTGGGCTGCTTGGATTCCTGACCACGGTGAAGCCGTAATTAACATCGAGCAGTTTTGTTTTCCTATCAGCTAAATTTGAAAGATATCTCATAGATTAACTATCAGTGTAATGCTTGTTTGAGTCCTTCTAAGTTTTCATAAGTAATAATCAAGGCGATTACAGTTCTGCTGAAGTCGATACTAATCGACGTACTGCGATCCTCACCAACCCAAAAAGCCTGAAATTTGACTTGCTAAAGTAGTAGGATCAAAAGGCTTAGTAATAAATCCTTTAATACCAGAGGCATAGAAGCGACGGCGATCTGCTTTCTGAGTTTTGGCAGTTAGAAAAATTACGGGAATATCTTTAACTTGAGGATTATCTTGTAGCTGCTTGAGAGTTGCTAGTCCATCCATTTCGGGCATCATTACATCCAAGACGATCGCGTCTGGCTGTTCGGTTTCGGCAAGCGCGATGCCCTCTCGCCCCGAAGCTGCGGTCAATACCGACCACCCCGTTCGTTTTAACCCGACACGAGCCACTGCTAAGATAGAGGCTTCGTCATCTACCAGTAAAATACGTTTGACAGTCATAATAAGCCAGATTTAGGCAAAGTAAAATAAAACGTACTTCCCTTACCAAACTCACTCTCAGCCCAGATGCGACCTCCGTGTTCTGCAATAATCTTATAACAAATCGGCAACCCCAAGCCAGTACCTCCTTTGTCTCGCGAATCTGAAGCATCTACTTGTTTAAATCGCTCAAAAATGCTGCCCAGTATATCTGCGGGAATGCCGCGCCCTGTATCGATAACTTTAAATAAAACCTCGTCTTCTAAGTTATCGACTGTAACCCAGACTGAACTATTTTGCGGAGAAAATTTGATGGCATTGCTAAGTAAATTGGTCAAGGTTTGATGAATATGATCCCCATCGGCATTAATGGTAATAGAAATAGGTTCTGCTATTAAAGTAATGTTTCCAGCCTTTGCCATCGGCTGCATGACTTCTATTGCTGACTGGATTAGATCGCCGGCATCACAAGGCTGTTTCAGCATTTGGATTTTGCCTGACTCGATGCGCTCTAGATCTAGGACATCGTTTACCAGGCGCACTAAGCGGTCTGTATTGGTCACGGCAATATTCAGCATTTCACGGTCTTCTTCTGATAACCCACTTTGAGGACTGGTGACGAGCAATTTTAAAGCACCATAAATAGAAGTTAAGGGGGTGCGTAATTCATGACTGACTATCGAAACAAATTCGTCTTTCATTCTTTCGGTAGCTTTGCGATTGCTTATATCGCTAATTAAACTAATAAATCCTTTTACCCCTCCTTCTTTATCAAGATCGGGAATATGAGTAACATTAACCCAATGTAAGGAGCGATCGCTCAATTCAAGCTCAGTTTCATAGGTTACTGTTTGTCCTGTCAAAGCTAATTCTAGATGATGTTTAATTTGCTGGTAATATGCCTCACCCAAAATCTCTTGAAGATGACTGCCAATAATTTGAGTAGGGGATTTACCAAACCAATCTCCAAAAGTCTGGTTGACAAATTGATAGCACTGTCGATTATCGACATAAGCAATTAATGCTGGTAGTGCATCTGTAATTAAACGAAGTTGTGATTCGCTCTGTTGTAATACAGCTTCAGATTGTTGGCGAGTAATAGCAATAGAGGCTAAATTAGCACAGGCTTCAATTATCTCTAACTCTTTTGGCTCGGGTAGTTTTGCTTCGGTAAAATACAGAGCGAAAGTTCCCAAAACTTTTCCCGTATTTGATTTAATCGGTTCAGACCAACAGGCTTGAAAACCGTGGGGTAAAATTAGGTGTTGGTAGTCTGCCCATAAAGGATCGGTAGCAATATTACTAACGATTACTCGCCGACCTAAATACGCTGCCGTACCGCAAGAAGTAGCTTTTGCTCCAATGGGTAAACGATCGATCGCCCTAATATATTCTTGGGGCAATTGAGAACTAACAAAAGGTCGTAAATGCCTGCCGTCGTTTTCCATTATCATAATAGTCGAAGTCAAATTTGGAGATAAACGATCGATCTGTTCGCTCAGTTCTGATAAAGTATTCTTGAGCGTCTCTCCCCGTGCGATCGCGCTCATCGTTCGATTCTGAATCTGCTGCAAGCTTTCTATCCATTTACGTTCGGTAATATCTAAGATAATTCCGTCTAACCAAAGAAGATTGCCATCTGGATCGAAAACTCCTTGCCCTTTGTCCTTGATCCAGATAATTGTTCTATCTGAGCGAATAAGTCGATATTCAATTGTATAGGGTTTTCTTCGGGCGATCGCCTCTTGGACTTCTCGAACAACTAAATCGCGATCTTCTGGGTAAATAATGCTTCTTATAGACCGATTTTGATTTTGAATAAAATCGGCAGCAGGATAACCTGAGATCGTCATCATTTCATCACTCAAAAAATCCATTGTCCAATCAGCATCGTTAGCACAACGGTAGATCGCCCCTGGAACATTGGCGATTAAAGTTTTGAACCTTTCTCTTATGATGTGTTCGTAATCTGGTTCCATTTTGCTGCTAGGAAGCGAGCGCTCTGATTGAATATATAGCAATACTAGACAATGTTAGGACGTTTTTTTACTAATACCTACTATTTACTCTACTACCTAATCTTTATTGGGCGTAATTTCTAATATACGATCCATCAACCAATCTCCAGTTATGAATGTCATAAATGTTTAATTCCAATCCATCGGCACCTGCTTGCTCTATTTGACGTACGTAATCACCCCAGCTACCTACTGTAGAACTGTTGAGACTTGCAAAAATGGGAATATCCACCATCTTTTTAGCCCGACGAATACGCTCTAAATAAGCTTCTGAATCGACACTAAAATCTGATTCGGGATAGGTTTTTGTAGGGTGAGCGAAACGATGATATGCTTCATATCTTTCTTCTAGTAGTTGTTCTTCAAACAGAGAATGCAATACCACTGCTCCTGCGTCAGCATCTTCCATCCGTTTAATATTATCGATATTTTCGGTTAAAGGTGCTGCTACACCAACAACCAAAGGCGATTACCCTAAAGGACTAGCTTCGCGTCGCGCTCCGCGTAGCCTTCGGATCGCAATGTCTTACCTAGATAAGTTGTGGATAGGTCTGCCATTTATTTGCCTCCTTATTATTATCTCTAAACTAAAAAAATCTTTTGAGGAAGTTATGAGTAGTAGACAGAACATTAGTAAAGTAAGCCATTAGAAGAAATAGCTTTTGCTCCTCATAAGTAGCTCATATTTTCTGATTAACATATTGTTCATTGTAATGGTATCGAGCGCAGGTTAAATTAATATGGTTTTTACTCGATCGCCTCTTAAAAATAAATTATTGATGTTACAGCTAGCTCGCAAACACATCTTAGCGATCGAAGTTGCTAAAGATCTTCGCGAAATTATTAAACGCAGCTTGGGAAATACGGCAAATTGGCAAGTGTTTTCGGTAAACACGATCGCTGAAGGATTGACTTTAATTGAAACACAGCAACCCGATGTAATTTTAGTCGAAGCCGAGCTGCTCGAACGATGCGATCGCCAGATTTGGCAACAACTACAAACTACTGCTTCTAATCGATCTATTCCCCTAATTTTTATGGCATCAAGAGTTAGAGCCATGGATCGACTTCAATTCCAAGAATTAGGTGCAGCCAAGGCGATCGCTAAACCTTTTGACCCAAAAGAATTGGTAGAAACGATTTCTCAAGTATTAAAGTGATTTTAGCTGCACATCACCACATTTCATAACTTCCTCAAACTTGCAATCTATAGTTGGAATTAATATCGAGAGTAGTAAAAATTATGACCAGAGTTTTTTTTAATAGACAAGAAGCGGGACAAAAATTAGCTCAAAAACTTACCGCCTATACTAATCATCCTCAAGCAATAGTATTGGGACTACCTCATGGTGGCGTACCTGTAGCTTATGAAATTGCCAAAACTTTAAATCTTCCCTTGGATGTTTGTTTGGTCAAAAAATTAGGTCTGCCTAGCCATCCAGAAACAGCAATGGGTGCAATTGCCGAAGATCAACTGTTACCTGATTACTGTGGCAACATCACTATTATTAATCAAAACACGGCTCATCTTGACGGAGTTGATTCAGAACAGATTCAGGCACTTGCTGCTCGAGCAAAAGTTGAATTAAGATGGCGCGATCGTTGTTATCGAAGCTTTCGTCCCATGCTGAAAATTCCACAGCGTTCTGTTATCGTCGTTGATGATGGCATTGCTACGGGTCAAACTATGGAGGCTGCGGTAACTGTTTTGCGACGGCATAAGCCAGAGAAAATTATTATTGCTACTCCCGTGGCATCAAAGTCAGCTATAGAACACTTAGCAGCTAAAGTAGATGATTTTGTTTGCTTGATGAAACCCAAATCATTAGTTGCAGTGGGCTTTTGGTATGAAGATTTTACTCAAATCAAAGATCGAGAAGTATGCGATTTACTTGCTCAAGAAACTTGCAAAACTTTAGCTCACCAAACTTCAGCAATGACTCGTTAATTACTAATGTCACGCACTCATTAATCTGTGAAGGCAGGGGAAGGGGAAAAAGGCGGATTATTCTTTTTTCATCTTTAGCTTGAAACTACCTAGCTTTCGTTATTCTGCGTCAATTAGTTAATCACCAAGCTTCACTCAGGGTAGTAAATATGTTCCAACAGCAAAATCCCCATAAAACACCAAAATTGAGTCAATGGAAATTGACTTTAATTGTGAGCGGGATCGGCTTGATTTTATTTAGTTTATTCCTAACTTCAACATCATCCCCAAAGTCCCAATCTTACAGTAAGTTTATCAACTTGGTAGAGAGCGATCGCGTCGAGCAGGTAACTATTAGCCCCGATCGTCTTAAATATACTCTCAAATCAGAGGGATTTGCCGACAACTCAGAGCAGGCTTTTACTACAGTCCCAGTGACTCAAGATACAGAGTTACCGAAAATTTTGCGTCAACATCAAGTAGAATTTTCCGCAACACCTTCTAATAGTGGTAGTGGGTTTTGGGGTTTTCTCCAACTATTATTTTTCCTCTTTTTATTGGTCAATTTGGGCGGTTTGTTATTCAGTCGCAGTCAACAAGGTACAGCGAGTCCTTTTGCTGTTGGTCGTAGCAACGCTCGTATTTACTCCGAAGGAAGTCTGGATGTTACCTTTGATGATGTAGCAGGAGTCGATGAAGCTAAAACAGAACTTTATGAAATTGTTGATTTTTTGCAAAACAAAACCAAATACGCTCTTCTAGGAGCAAAAATACCTAAAGGTGTGTTGTTAGTAGGACCTCCTGGTACGGGTAAAACTTTATTGGCAAAAGCGATCGCTGGAGAAGCTCAAGTTCCTTTCTTCAGTATCTCTGGCTCGGAGTTTATCGAAATGTTTGTTGGAGTAGGTGCATCGCGAGTGCGAGATTTATTCGATCGCGCTAAAAAACAAGCTCCTGCCATTGTCTTTATCGACGAACTAGATGCCTTGGGTAAGTCTCGCGCCTCTGGTGGAGCTTTTATGGGCGGTAACGACGAACGAGAACAGACACTCAATCAACTACTGGCAGAAATGGACGGGTTTGAACCCAACACAGGAGTAATTTTACTGGCTGCTACTAACCGTCCCGAAGTTCTCGATCCAGCCTTGTTACGTCCTGGTCGTTTTGACCGTCAGATTTTGGTAGATCGCCCCGATAAGTCGGGAAGACTGGCAATATTAGAAGTTCACGCTCGAAATGTTAGTTTGGCTGAAGACGTAGATTTAGATAAACTCGCTGCCCGTACCCCTGGTTTTGCTGGGGCAGATTTGGCAAACTTAATCAATGAATCTGCGCTACTTGCTGCTCGAAATAATCGCTCTGCGGTAACTATGGCAGATTTTAATGAAGCTATTGAAAGAATTTTGACAGGATTAGAGAAAAGATCGCGGGTACTCAATGAAACTGAGAAGAAAACCGTAGCCTATCACGAAGTCGGTCATGCGATTGTGGGTTCGTTGATGCCTGGAACTGATAGAGTCGAAAAGATCTCGATTGTTCCTCGTGGTATTGGCGCATTGGGCTATACCTTACAGTTACCAGAAGAAGATCGTTTCTTGGCGATCGAAGACGAAATTCGCGGTCGTATTGCCACTTTATTAGGAGGACGTGCTGCTGAAGAATTAATCTTTGGCAAAGTATCTACGGGAGCTAGCGACGATATTCAAAAAGCTACTGAGCTTGCTGAAAGATACGTAACTCTCTATGGCATGAGCGATCGCTTGGGCCCCATCGCTTTTGAAAAGGTACAGCAGCAGTATCTTGAGGGTATGACTAATCCTCGCCGTCAAGTCAGCCAAAAAGTTGCCGAAGAAATCGATCTAGAAGTCAAAGCCGTAATTGATGGCGCACATCAGACTGCTAAGACTACTCTTTTAGAAAATCGCGGACTATTAACAGCATTAGCTCAAATTCTCTTAAAACAAGAAATTTTAGCAGGAGAACAACTGCGATCGCATCTGGGTCAAGCTCAAAGAAATGAACGGGTAGATCGATGGTTGCAAACAGGAAAGTTAACTCAAAATAATTTACTTGCTCCTGCTTTATCTAAATAATGGAAAAACTTTTTACTTATCAGGAGTAAGCAATGATGAAATTTTATCTCTGGAAATTTTTGGCTTTATTATTAACAGGGTTTTTACTATTTTCTCTGCCTCTAATAATCAATCGTTTTACTGTACATGACTCAGTTACTCATCAGCTTGAAGAAGCTCCCAAACAAATACACAACTGGCGACAAAGTACAATTGCTTTTCATCCACCACAAAGGACAAATTTAATTTAATATGGCGATTATAAATCTTTTTAAAACAATACTAACATTGTTAATTTTGACTTGTATTTTCTGTTTAATAATGACTACAGACTTGGGCCTTGGTCCAGTCGCTAACGTTGCTTTGTACTTGGGCGGTGTAATTTTGCTAGGTTGGGCAACTGTAGCTTCTTTAAATATTTTTAACGATTGAGCGTAAAATCCCACAACTCGGCATTAATACTGCCAATATTTTTTCCTCATAAGTTTCTCATAAGTTTTTTATAACCTTCTATGTAGAGTGTTAACTAAGAGTATTTGTCGCGCTTATCAAAACAGCACCCTATGGCAGTGGCAAGTTACTTGAAAGTCTTTCACTCTTATTCAATCTTTATTGGATTCCAAAGAATTAAAGTTATGCAAAATATATCAAGATTTACTGTTGGGTTGGTTTTAATTTCTGTACCATTTTTACTTGTAAAAGCTGCTTATGCAGATACCGATCGCGATGCTACACCAGAAGAGAATACTAAAATTGTTGAAGTATTAAAGCAAAATAATTGTACGCTTACCGACGATATAGATTATATTGAGGGTATTGGATTTAAAGCAGAAGATGTTCAATGTGATGATGGTAAAGTATATGATGTATTTTTAGACGACAATTTTAACATTACCTCTAGACGAGAAGATCTTGATTGATTATTGTCAACCGAGTAAGTTTTTTAAAAGAATAAAAATTTTAGAATGTTAATGAGTACGTAATACTTTTGCTGTAAGCGTCCACAAAAAATTAATGATGGAATAAGCCAATTTTATGATTAGCATTCTCTATTCAGCAACGCCATAAAACAATAGTCAATTACTAATCTTTTAGCAGCAAATAAGTTAAACTGCGATCGCCTTATAACTATTAACTATTGAATCTAGCAGTAGGTTTCGAGGCTTTAAGCAAAAGTTAGTTCTTGGGCTGATTTGCATTTGACACTGCGTCTAAAATAGAAGCTAATTGTTTAGGCACGGACAGATATGGGCAATGTCCGCTTGCTAATTCAATTGCTTTGACCCCAAGAAGCTCATGTGCTGCTCTTCGAGACCAGCTCGGATTTATCGTTCGATCGCGATCGCAAACTATATAAGAGTGAGATATATTATTAGGATAATTTGTTAGCGGAAACACTTCGTTGATAGCTGCCTCAGCATTCGTCAGTTGTCTGGTACTAAATCCCCACTCAGCAACTTCTGGTGTACAGTCATGAAACAGAAAGTGCAAGGCTAACTCATAATCCTCGACTGGACATTTTCCCGCTCCTATTAATGATGTCCAAGCTTCTGCCCAGTCTGGATCGAACATATCTTGGCTTTCATCGAATAGCTGCTCGGCAATACTCGTTTCTACTTTGGGAATAAAGGAAGCAAGATAAACCATATGCAGAACTGGTCGTAACCTGGCAACTAAAGGCAGAAAGATGCCGCTAAATGAGTGTCCGACTAGAATTATGCTTTCTTCTATTGTTTCCAGTTGTCTGGCGATTATCTCTGCATACATCATTCCACCAGCATTTTGCCGAGCGCTCGGCAAGTCTATTTTAACTGCTTGGTGATTTAGTTTTTCTAACTCAGGAATTAATAAATTCCAGCACTCGGAATTTTGGGTTGAACCATGTATTAAGCAAAATACGCTCATTACTTTACTTGACAAAAGCGAGATTACCCTTCGGACAAACGAACGCAACCGCGATCGCGTTTATTTCCTATTTTTTTGGCTCGATTCTCCGCAGCTAACCCTGGTAAGAAAAGCACGACGTAAAGCCATGTTAATTGCAACAGGTATATGTCAACCACCAGAAGCAAGTATAGATCGAGCGCAGTTGTTACTACTGCGTTATTGTTTCCTACCAAATAAGACAGTTGAGTGATGCCTTCAATGTTTATCTGCTCTAAAACCAATGTCATGGTATTTTTAACTCCTGTAACTTATTTAGCTGGTTAATAATGGCTAATATTTAGAAGTTAACTGCACTTGCTACCCCTAGCTTGGGCATGGTTATAGTTAGCACCCCATCAATAAATTCGGCTCTAGTTTTTTCGGTTTGAATTGCTACAGGTAAACGAGTATGACATTTAATCTGCCCGTAATTCAATTGAGAAGGAATTAGTTCTTTTTCGTCTGTAGACTTATCTGGGTTGCAAATTCCCAAAATCGAAACAAATCTAATTCGGGCATTAATAATTAGATCTTCGATTTTAACTCCTGGAAGTTCTGCCTTAAGAATTAACTCTTCATCGGTTTCATTGAATTCGATGTTTGGACACCAAGTTTGATTTTGTTCGCTCATTAATAATCCCTCCTAGTAATTTTAGGGAAATTAGTTTTTATCAACGGAGAAAAAACTCCGTCGTTTGAGGGCGGGGTTTTTCACCTTTACTAGTTTTAGATTAAGCAAAAGTTTTGAGGAACTTATGAGGAAATTAAATCAAGTATTAGGGGTTAGGTGTTTTGCTTTGAATTGTGCGGATTCGCGATAGGCGATTGAGGATGCGAGTAGCTAATTGTGTTCCCGTAACTGGTTTGCTGATGTAATCGTCCGCACCGATATAAAATGCTTGCTCCTGAGTTTGTAAGTCTTGATGAACGGTGAGAAACAGAACGGGTAAATGACTCCAGTTTGGGTCACTTCGTAGCATACGACATAATTCAATGCCATTAACATCTGGCATTTCTATATCTAATATCACTAGGTCGGGTGAAGTAGCTTGAAGAACTTGCCAAAACTGATGAGGGTCATTAAGGGTGGTAATTTCAAATCCCCAAGGTTTGAGACTTGTCCGCATTGCCTCTATGAATAAGGAATCATCATCGACAATAGTTATCTTAGTTTCAGCCCCAGAACGTCGCAGCAGTTGAGATACAGCATTCATTGCCTGAGTTGAAGTTACGGGCTGCACCAATAAAGTATGTTTTTTACCGCGCATAATTTTAAGACGCTCGGTAAAATTTTTATCGGTGTTAAATAAGGCTGTTTCTGAGACAATTACCACAATAGGTAGTAAGGGCTTTTGCTGGTGTAGTTGTGCTAGTAAATCTAAACTATCTATCGGACTATCTCGATCCGTTTTGGTTCTAATCTGAAATATCCTGAGCAAAACAATCGCAGGGCGATCTCGCTGAATTATTTCTGGTGCTTCTGATGCAGTTATCGCGATCGCCGTTCGCAGATTATGCGCTGCTGCTTGGGTTGCTAATTGCTCAGTAAAATCGCGATCGTTATCAACAATTAACAATAAGGGAAAACTGTCTAAAACTAAATTAGATCCAGGATTGTAACTGTTAAATTTATCTCTCAAGTCGTTAAGCGATCTACTAAAAGGCTCGATTTGGTCTGGCTGAGGAAAAGTTTCAGCATCGAGAAAGGCTTCTAGTTCTCGTGCTAGCTTCGAGCCATTATAAAAGCCCAGACTTCCTAGAGAACCCGCTAATTTGTGGGCTGCTAAGATCGCTTCCCGTTTTAATTCTTGGTTGAAATTATTTGTTTTTAAGGCGATCGCTACATTCTCTAAAACTACTAAGCGATCGAACATTGCTTCTTTGTGTTGCAGCCAAAGATTAGCAATTTCTGCTGGATCGGCAGATTCGACTGCGGTATTAGCTACAGAGTCAGTTTGTGATTCTGCTTTATCTGGTAGTGGCTTAAGACGGTAGCCTATGCCGTAAACCGTCTCAATCAAATCTTTGGCTGCACCTGCCTCTTTCAACTTTTGACGTAGTGTTTTAATATGTGTCCTAACTGCTCCTTCAGTCGGCGGATCTTCAAAAGTCCAGAGATTTTCAATAACTCCCTCAAGGCTAAAAACACGATTGTGGTTGCGTAAAAATAGCTCTAACAAAGCATACTCTTTTGCTGTTAAATTTAACGGTTTCTCATTATAAAATGCTTCTAAGCTATTAAGATTGAGACCCAGATTACCCCACTTTAATGTAGATGATGAAGCTTGACCTTCTCGTGGTAGTAGGACACGAATTCGCACCGTAAGCTCATCAAAATTAAATGGCTTAACTAGATAATCATCAGCCCCCGCATCAAAACCCTTGACAATATCGGTGCTGTGATCGCGAGCAGTTAACATTAGAACTGGCACACTATAATCGCGATCGCGAAGTTTTTTACACAGACTAATGCCATCAATTTTGGGCAACATCACATCTAAAACCACCAAATCGTAGTTAAAAAGCGTAATATATTCCCATGCTTCCTCACCATCAGAAGCAATATCTACCGCATATCTTTGAGCGATGAGATGGTTAGATAGTGCATCTAGCAACACTTCATCATCGTCTACCAATAAAAGTCTCATCGAGTTTTTTTGTCTGTTTATTTTTTTTGCAACAGAACCCTCCGCGAGCGCGTCGCTACCTAGTCCAACTTCACTACCATCTTGCCAACATTTTTTCCCTCGAAAAGGCCGATAAACGCGCCCACCGCTTGGTCAAGTCCCGTCACCACCGTTTCTTTATTCTTCAGTTTGCCAGCTCGGAAATAGCTCCCCACTTCCCGTTCAAATTCACCCTGAAGATTTAGTGAATCTCTAACAATCAACCCTTTCATCGTCAATCGTTTAGTAGCCATATTCAAGAGATTGGAAGGACCAGGCTGCGGCTTTTCCTGGTTGTAACCTGAGATACCACCACAAGCGATGATTCGGCCATGTACACGTAACGCTGAAAGAGCCGCTTCGAGCATTTCACCGCCGACATTATCAAAATAGACATCAATCCCATCTGGCGCGGCCAAGTTCAATTGTTCGAGAATCGGGCTAGCCTTGTAATTAAAAGCGACATCAAATCCGCATTCTTCCATGAGAAACTTAACCTTTTCTGTTGAACCAGCAGCCCCGATAACACGGCACCCGCGTAATTTCGCTAGTTGTCCAGCCACACTTCCCACCGCGCCAGCAGCTCCCGAAATAAAAATCACGTCGCCAGCTTTAACCTCAACCAAATTCAACCCAACCCAGGCAGTCATGCCCGTCATGCCGAGCGCGCCTAAGTAAACCGATAGCGGTTGAATCTCGCTACTGACTGGATGCAAAGCTTTCGGCGTAGCTATGAAGTATTCCCGCCAGCCAAAGTTGGAAGTGACGATATCTCCTGGCTTGAATTCTCTAGTGCGGGACTCGATCACCTCGCCGACTGCGCCGCCTTCAAGAGGTTTACCTAACTCATAGGGTGGAACATAGGATTTACTATCGTTCATGCGACTGCGCATATATGGATCTACCGACATATAGAGGTTGCGAACGAGTACCTGTCCATCTTGAAGTGGCTCTAGTTCCGTCTGTGTGAAAGTAAAGTTATCTGTGGTTGGAATCCCTTTCGGGCGGGAGGCTAACTGAATCTCGCGGCTGGTGATCTGAGACATATAAATAACCTAGTTTTGTTTTCTTTTTATTTATGGTCAAGCTTCTTGATTTCTCAACTTATTTTCCATTTTTCGACGTTTCACTTCGTCGAGTTTCGATTGAATGTTAGCTTGGTTTCTTCCGCAATCAATAAAATACTTACAAAATTTGTCCAATATAGCCTCTATCTTTAGACCGTTTTAGTAAAATTTATACAATTAAAACGCGATTTAAATATTTGCTAAACCCTATCTATAAAGTTGTTTTTAGCTATTTCTATCCAAAGATGTAGTGACATTCTAACCAATTTCTCCCAATATTTTTGAGCGATGAGATGGTTAGATAGTGCATCTAGCAACACTTCGTCATCGTCTACCAATAAAAGTCTCATCTAGGTTTTGAGTATAATTTGGGGTTTTTCTTCACTTTAGCAAGCTTATTATAAGTGGATGATGTGCGATCGCTATTTTTTCTAGGAAAAATTTTCCTCATAAGTTCCTCAAATTACTTGCCTATATATTATTTAAGCGAGGTAATTAAGATGTTTAAGAAAATTTTAGTAGCAATAGACCGTTCAATCACCAGCAGGGAGGTTTTTGAAATTGCTATATCTCTGGCAAAAACAACTGGAGCAAGCTTGATGCTGCTGCACGTTTTATCCAATGAAGAAAGACAAAATCCAACTCTGTTTGTCTACTCTAGTATCAGATACAATGTGATAAGCGAAGTACTTCTCAAAGCGTATGAAGAACAGTGGCAAAAATTTGAAGAAGAAGGATTAGAATTTTTGCGCTCCCTTGTTAAAGAAGCAACAACCGCAGGAGTTGACGCTGAATTTACCCAATTTTGGGGTAATCCTGGACAAGATATCTGCGACTTAGCCCAAGCATGGTCGGCAGATTTGATCTTGGTCGGTAGTAGAGGTTTGTCTGGTATTAAAGAGATGTTTCTAGGTAGCGTTAGTAATTATGTAACCCACCATGCCCCTTGCTCGGTTTTCATTGTGCATAAAACTGGCAACACCTCGTCATCTCTCTCGATCAATTCTGATTCTCAATCGTTTCAGGACAAGCAACGAGAATTAACTACTTCTACTTCTGAAAAATCAACTTTTAGAAAACGTGAATTTGTAGCTAAATCAATTTCTCAGTTGGAAAAAAAAATCCCAATCTTCAGCAAAATCTAACTAAGTCGTACCTTGAAACAACAAAAAACTTAATATTTCTGGAGGAATAGGAAATGAATCATAATCAATCTATTTGCACTGTTTGTGGCTATAACATGATTGGCGATATACCTGATGTCTGTCCGTTTTGCGGAGCAAATCATAATAAGTTTGTTTCTTGGGATGAGGCACAACAGATCTATCAAGTAACACCGTATCGTGTAAATGACTACGTTACGCAGTTGCTATCCGTGCCTCGTCTTGGTTTAGAACACGCTGCTTATCGCATTGAAACAGATGATGCTGCTGTTTGGATTGATTGTCCCTCAGTATTCGATCCCGACTTGAAACCAGTAGAAGCGATCTACTTTACTCACAAGGATTTTATGGGTGCATCCAACCAGTATCGTGAAGCCTGGGATGCGAAAGTTTATCTGCACGCTCTCGATGCCAAACATCCACTTGCTAGACAATTTCCAGTCGATCAAAAATTTGAGGGTGACTTTAGCGAGCATGGTATTGAAGCTTTCCATATAGGTGGACATACGCCAGGTTTTACCCTGTATATCTATGGCAAGGTGTTGTTTATTTGCGACTATGCCTTTCCTCCAGGGTCGAAAATGCGATTTAACCCTTTTGGCCCGCAAAACGAAACACGTAAACGTGCAGCACGGATACTAGAAATTATTTCCGAGCGCTCGCTCTTAACCGTCTGCGGATATAATTTTGTTACAGAATTTGATAGCTGGCACAAGAATTTCAAGCATTTACTTGAAGAACATTCTCGCACAGTAGCTTAGATAAATTGAGATGTTTGACAAAATTTTAGTGGCAATAGATCGTTCGCCAGCGAGCAGAAATGTTTTTGAAACTGCTGTATCTTTAAGAGAATTTTTATGACGACTATTACCTTTGTAAAAGAAGATAAAGAAGCGATCGCAGCGATGGGTTCTAATTTACGCGAGAAAGCCCTTCAAAATAAAGTTGATATTTATACCTTGGGAGGTAAACTAAGAAACTGTGGTGGGTATGGACAGTGTGGTACTTGCGTGGTTGAAATCGCCGAGGGAATAGAAAACTTGTCTCCCAAAACAGATTTTGAAAAACGTAAATTGAAGAAGAAACCAAATAATTATCGTTTAGCTTGTCAAGCTATGGTTAATGGTTCAGTCAAGGTTATAACTAAACCAAAACCTTCTCGTTAGCATCAACCATGATTAAACTCCTTGACAAACCTGGCGATCGCCAGGTTTGATGTGAATTATATATTACAATTAGTAACTACGATGTCGAGGAAGTTGTCCTCCAAAACAAGATAAAATTCTTCGCGTTGTCCGTTAACTATCTATAAAGTTGTTTTTAGCTATTTCTATCCAAAGATGTAGTGACATTCTAACCAATTTCTCCTAATATTTTTGAGCGAGCGGAAGAACATCAAAAATGAGATTCTTTTTAAGAATGAGATTTTATTGTCAATGAAGCAATATTTTTATTGTTATCTAATAATTGTCAGCATATTTTTGACAGGTTGTAATAATGCACAACCTCCACAAGAGCCTATTTCTCAATTGAAAGTCGTAAATTTAAATAACACGGTTAAGCTTGTCAGAGGTCAAACGGTTTACGTTCCTGTTTACTCGCATATTTATTATTTCGATCGCGATCGAATTCGAGAATTTGCTACTACACTGAGTATCCGCAATACGGATTTGACCAACCCAATTATTGTTACTTCGACAAGCTATCACAATACTAATGGCGAACTCGTTCGCAAGTATTTAGAGCAACCTGTAGAACTCAACCCTTTAGCAACAACAAATTTTATAGTTAATCTAGACGATACAACTGGCGGAGTTGGAGCGAGTTTTATTGTGGAATGGGTTGCTACCAAAGAAGTATCCGATCCTGTTGTTGAAGCAGTCATGATTCATACACCAAGCACTCAAGGACTTTCTTTAATTAGTAATGGTCGAGTTATCAAAAGTTGGAGGGAGGAGCAAAAATAAAATAAGCTGTTTTTTCACTCATCAATTGCTAGATCGAGCCATCGAGCGACAGTTGTTAAAGAAAATTCTTGGATCGTTTGTTGATTTTTCGTTGACACTTTTATCAAAAACATTACGCCTTCATCAACGCCAAAGTAATAAGTGTCCTAAGATAAATCCATATTGCTATAAATAACGATCGAGATTACGAAGCGTTTTGATAGATTTGTTGTTCTCGATTAATAAACACCCCAGCTAAGGCTTGATAAGCTTCAATCCAAGCGGTCATCACTTCTTCGGTCGCTGCATCTCCCAACACATCCTTAATTGCCTGTAACAAACATTCTCCCACTATCGGATACTGTTCTGGTAAAACATAGGTTTGTACGTGACGATGAGCAATTTTATCTACCATTCCTTTTAAAGATTCTAGATCGTCAATATGAGTAGCGTAACTATAAACAGCAGTAGCAAGTTTAGCGGGTTGAGTCCCATTAGCCTGTGCAGCCAGATCGAACTGTGCTTTCACTTCTGGATAGGTATCAAACATAATTTCGTACATCCGAGTAGTAATTTTTTTACCGTGTAGTTTAATTACGGGGGCGGTGGATTTGACGATCTCAATAGTTTTTTGACTAACTCCCTTCTTCGCTGGAAAATGTTCGGAAAAAGCCAGAGTAAATGCTAGATTTTCTTTCGCTTGCACTGTATGGGGTGCATTAGCAGGTATAAAAATAAATACTCCTGGGGCTAAAGCGATATCTTTTCCTTCTAAATTAAGATTTCCTGTACCTTCAATTACAGTTATGACCGCATTACGAGTGGAGGAATGTTCGTCAAGATCTGTACCTGCTGCTAAACAGAATAAGCTGTATTGACTGTTGTTATCTTTGAATAAAACTTTACTGTCGATCCCATTGGTGGGGTATTCAATTAAATCCTGTAATGTAGCATTAAAAGAATTGTTAGCTGTTGCGACTGTCATGATTTTCTCCTTGGTCTTTTGTTGTTTATTTATTACACTCGGTATATCACGTCTCTACTGACTGATAAAAACGATATAACCGATGTTTTTTCCCTGTTGTTGAAAGCTACGGCGCATCTTTTTGACTCTGTGACGCAGACTGGGTTTAGTTAAAACATTCGAGATAATTTTGACTGTTCCTAATAAACCTTCATCCCTGATCATTTGATCGAGATTAAGTAATCCCATTTTTCCTGTTTGCTGTTGCTGTATATTTAAACCAGCATCTTTACAAGCCTTCGACCACTCCGAGACAGTTAAAGGATTAGCATTGACTCGAATAGATTTAGATAAGCTTTTACGCACTTGTTCAGCATGATCGCGGACAAACATTTCATGGGAAAGAAACTTACCCCCTGGTTTGAGACAGTTTCTAATTCCTGATAATATCGCGGCTTTCCCTACATCCGACTGCATGGTGAGGATCGCTTCGGCTAAGACATAATCAAACTTGTCTGTAATCTTATCTAATTGAAAAATATCTCCTTCTAAAATAGTCACTTGGTCTGATAATCCCGCAGCTTTGATATTTTCCCTAGCTTTAGCCACGCTATTAGGGTTTTTTTCGATGCCCACTACACGCACGTTAAATCTTTTAGTTATTTCAATAGCACTTTCGCCACAGCTTGCTGCCAATTCTAATACCGTTTCTCCTGGTTGGAAATTAGCCCAAGTAAACAATTGTTCTGTGGCTGCTTTTCCTCCAGGACGTAATATTCTCTTTCCTGCTGCTGCTAAGACTTGATAACCAGGGACGGTAGCAAAATTAAGAGTAGTTGTCATGAGTTATATCCCAACTCGATACTCTTACTCTGACATTAATTTTATGACTCGTCTTTGAGGTAGCTCATGTTTTGTTTGAGAATAAAGTTTTGTTTAAAAGCATCGAGCGCAGGTTACGGTAATTTTTTAAAGGATCGAAAAAGTAGGCAAAACTCTTTTAAATAAAAGTTTACAACCAATGTTTAGGATAAGGTCTACCAGGAGCCAAATTATTAAAAATTATAGTAACTAAAACGATTCCGATCGACCCCGCCAAAGCCGGAGTAAAAATAAAGTGCCAATCTGCACTACTCAAAACTCCGATTAAAGCGACTGCTCCTGATGGTGGATGTACTGTTCTAGTTAATTGCATTAATTTAATCGTAGTAGCTACCGCTAGAGCCATAACCCAAGGGGCTGTACCAAATAAATGTACTAAAAATACGCAGGTCAACGCACCGATTAAATTTCCCCCAATAACATTGCGTGGTTGAGCTAAGGGACTATCAGGAACACCAAACACTAATACCGCAGTTGCTCCAAAAGGTGCAGCAATCAAAGGATAAGAACTATAAACTGAAAGATAAGCTAAAACTGCAATGCCAATAAAACTACCAACATAAGAAAGTAAAATATGTTGCCAGGAAAATTTTGGTTGGTGTTTTCGACTCTTTCGCAAACTGTGAAATTTACGTATCCAACGCCTTAAAACACTCTTATTAGTGCCTTTTTGAGAGAATTTTTTTCTTACCGTATTATTTCTTAACAGCATTATTTTTTAACAGTATCGATTATAGGAGCGACTACGCATCCGTGATCATTAGTTAAAATAATCTCGACCTAGGTAATTGTTTATTGTTGTTAATATATCATGGTTTTTGTTAAAATATCATGACAAAACAGCATTAAAGTATTTAAAGATACAGAAATATCTAATACCTTGCTTAAGGCTTGCTTATAGATCGATCCCACTTTTTAGGTTCTAATTTTTGGCTTAAATAAACTGGGAATATTTTCCAATAAATGTTAGCTAAAGGTTACTCGTCGCTAGCTCAATTACAGCAAATCTCCATCTTTCAAGATTTAGCGATCGCCTAACAACTACATGGTGTAATTACAGGAAGACTAGAAATCAAAAAAACTGGCGATCGTTATCTGATCTAGCATGCTCTAGCTATACTTCAATCTGAAGTTTATTTTTCCTCATAAGTTCCTCAGATAACTGCTCTAAATTTAAAACTAATTAGATCACAAAAGGAGAAAGAAATTTATTTAAATATTTTAATCATGTTGGATATGCAATTTAAATGTAAATCAGCTAAATAAGATTAATTGGTAAGTTGAACCTAAAAAATGAATATTAACAGTAAAATTACCAGAAATATCACAAATGAGCTTGATAAAAAAATTTTATGTGCTTATCAAAATTTGAGTAGTAATTGGCAAATAATTAAGATTACCAATATACCCAACTACTATTGGGAAAAAGCAGTTTTACCTGGTCAAAAGATTGTTTTTATTACGTCAATTAAAGCTATCTTAAAAATTTTCTCCGCTGATAATATTACAGCCATCTTGATAGACAACATTTCCTGTCAGAAACTAAAAATAAATTAAACTTCAATTTTTAATCCAAATGAATAGTCAAGTAGTTAAACTCAATCGAAATTTAATCCCCGAAATTAAGAGCCGCCTAAAAGCTGGCGAAGTCATCATTCTTCCTACAGATACTGTTTATGCTTTAGTTGCTAATGGCAAAGATATAGAGGCTGTCACTCGACTCAGACAAATTAAAGCCTTTTCTTCCCCCCAACCTCTAGGCATTTTTACTCGCAAAGAAAAAGCAGAGCAAGTGGTGGAAGTAGACCAATTCGCTTTGCAAATGATGAATCATTTTCCCTATCCCGTGACGATGATTATGCGCGCTAAATCTACTTTATCCGAAGCAGTAACAAACGGATTTAAAAATGTTTTTGTCACCTGTCCAGATCGATTTATTTACGATCTCATCATGGAAATACCTTTTCCCATTGTGGGAACTTCTGCTGCTTTTGCAGGCATTCAAGCAAGCAATGCCGAGCTAGCGGTCAAGTTTTTTGGCGACAAAGTTGATTTTATTGTCGATGGTGGCGAGAGTAAACACGGCAGAAGTAGCACTTTAGTAGATTTTACAGTAGAAGTGCCAACTATTATGACCTATGGTACAGTTTCCGTAGACGACCTCAGACCATTACTTCCTCAGATTGTTCTTCCTTCCCACATGATGAAGTAATAGTTGGCCAGAGAGAGGTGTCAATAGACTGATATTGTCAGGTTAAGGAAAACGGGTATGAAATAATGAAAAGATGAAGAAAAATCTTTACTATCATCACCGTTTTCCCGCCGAAATAATCAGTTATTGTGTTTGGCTCTACAACAGCTTTTCTCTTAGTTTCAGAGATAATGAACAATTCGACTAGCTCGTTTAGCTGATACTTGTAATCCTGTTTTTAACCCTTGTTTGACAATATCTTTTATAGTATATCTTTTAAAGCTGGTCTAAAGTCGTGAACTACAACATCAATTTTCCATTCAGGGAGTTGAATATGACAAACCTGAGCCTAAATATTTTCTTTACAAATTAGCTTTAAAAGCTACTGCAACTTGTTCTGCTATTTTTAAAGGATTGAACGGTTTAGTAATTACGCCTTTGATCCCTAACTCGGTAAATTGCGGATCAATAGATCCTTTTCTAGCTGTCAGTAAAATTACGGGAATATCATTTGTCATTGAATTTGATTGTAACCTTTTAAACGTCGTCAAACCATCCACATCGGGCATCATTACATCTAAAAGAATTGCATTTGGTCGTTTGATTTGAGCTAGGTTTAATCCTTCCATGCCAGAAGCAGCCGTGATGACTTGCCATTTTCCGAGAATTTCTAAGCAGGTTTGAATTAATTTGCGAATGTCATCATCGTCATCAATGACTAAAATTTTTTTGAGGCTCATTGTCAGTAAATTTTAAGCTTAAGTTTTCAAGTTATAGCAATTCTCGGTTGAGTGGGGAAAAATAGATTTTTGGCGACTAAAAAATTGATCGTGTTTGACTCTTCTAAATTCTTGATCGAGCGATTGCTAGCCTTAGTAAAATTGTTAAAAGAATCAATACTGCCGCGATCGCTAGTAGGGGAAACAAATCAAGTGCCAGATTAAATCCTTGAGCGTTATTCTCCCAACGTACAATCCACCAACTATCTGTGCCAATTGCAAACGAAGGTACTTGCAAAATATCGAATAACAATGGTAGAACAAAACTAACGACAATCAGTGCAGCAACGACTGAAACGATCACATCTAATAAAGACCACAACCGAGATTTAATCTTTTCACGTCTTTTTTGAAAAAGAAGCGATCTAGGGTTTAGATTGGGAGGTGCGTAAATTGCCATACCTGCTTTGCGATCTTCTACGGCTATCGAGGACGGACAACGCAACAATAATGTCGCCATCCAGATATCTCCAATAGCTCCAGCCGTGTTAAATACTACTATCCAACCCAACCAAGGTGCTTGCGGAAAAATAGCTAGTAATAATAATGCGATCGCATCAATAACAATTAAAGGGGCTAAACTGATCGTTAGGAAGGCATTACGTGAAAAAAGGTAATTGGACGAAGTAGCGTACAGATAAAGCATAAAAAATTTGATACCGACTCCATAGCGCGGTTTACCACCAAAAACGGCGAAAGCCAGACCATGTATCAACTCATGGATGATAAATGTTCCAATCGGGACACCAAGGAAGTAGAGTAATACGATAATTGTTTGCCAAGCTTGGTTAATCGAGCGATCGCCAGCATCTAAAGTCCATGACTGTCCGTGAACGGTCGTGTAAAATGTGCTAATCCCTGCGGCTGCGACTATAAACAGCACGATACTCAGGCTAGTCCAACGTAAAGCAACTTCGTTAGTCAAACGAAAAGTGTAAATTGGTTCATCTCGATTTATCTGACTTATCAAGATTGTTTTACCCCTCTTCATAACGTCTGTCTTTGATAAATCTTGCCAAACCAAGCGTCGCGATCCCTTTCGAGCCGCTTGGCAGCTTTTAGATTCAATCGCCATACTCCAGTATAGACAGTCGCTATAATCAAAAGTAGCACGATGACAAGATCGGAAGATGCGTCATAAACGCTCGGAAGATAGATACAAAGTCCCAAGAATAAAGGCAAAAGATACCAGAGCCAAGAAAGTCTGAGCATTCGAGCCTGATGGGTCATACGATCCTTCCACTTCTCTGGAAACTGAGTTGGGGGAAATACGAAAAGCTCCGATTTAGGAATACGCAGTTGCCACCAAATGATAGTAATGTCCAGCAATAGCGCGAAAATTACCACTCCGCCTCCAACGAGCGAGAGAGTGTTTTCGTTCTGCCTGTAAATATCGTAAGCAATATCTAAAGCGAAGACAACAATGACAGCGCAGGCAACTATTGTCTCACGGACATTCCGACGTTGCGTACATTTTACAAACTCGGTAACTTTTTCTTGTAGCGATTTCTCTTGTCGGTTAGACATATTTACCTCCTTTTGGCATATAAGATTGAAGTATGTATCTGTGATGTTTAGTGTCTGGTTAGTTGTACAATTTCGGGAGTGACGCGATCGCGAGACGGTTTTTTGAAGTTTCAACCAGTACGGAAAATAGGAGCGCACTAAATCCAATTAGTTGCAGAACAAAGCGTGTCGCGTGCGAGTATCCCCATTGGTTTCGTCCCTGCGTCCAATCTGCTGGAATGGAATCAACAGTCCATTGAGCAAACTCAGCATTCATAGGTGCGACAAACGAAAACCAAACTACAAGAGCTAATGCCAGAAAAGTTGCTCCAGCTAACGTCCATTTAAAAGCAAGGCGACGTTGGCGAACGAGGAATGTTAAGGCGATCGCACAAACGATTGCACCAACCTCGCTAAATATGCCAGGAAACGAGCCAAATTGCCGATACAAACTTTGCTGAATCGTTAAGTACAATGACGCAGGATAATTCATCTTAGCTGGCAACTCTAGCGTATGGCAGAACGCCATTCCCATACTTAGTGCTGCCAAGATAATCGTAATAAAACGCCAGGTTCTTACAAACATAGTCATTAATAGTAAATTAAGATTTTTCGGCGTTGCTGAATCAAGGTATACCACAAGGGTATATCCGAAGGTGTATCCTTTAGGACAATGTGATTTTTAACTTTTTCAGTTGATGATCAAAATTTAAAAAAGCTAATAGCTAATAGCTGATAGCTAAAAGCTACGAACAGATTACTTTTCGGTTTCATACTTCAAATCAGCAACGCCGATTTTTCTTGTAAACGCTTAAAGTTGCACACCACGTATTGAAATTCATCGCCAGGAGTCTCAGCATCCATGCGAGTGCGTGATACCCCACCAAAAGCAAACAGGGTAATGCCTTCTACAGAAATACCTTTGGCTCTGGCTACCAAGGAGTGAGAGAGTTCGTGAGCCAGTAGGGAAGCAAAAAATAACAGTGTTGTCACGATTCCCATGACGATATATGTCCCTTGGGAGAGTCCTGAATAGTTGGCGGGGAATACACTGCCAATAAAAGTCCACAAGATTAAAAAGAAAATAAGAAACCAAGATAAATCGACGCGAATTTCAAACCCAAAAATAGAACCTAATCGGAAGCCTTGCATATTAATACCAAAACTAAGATAAATAGCGATCGCTCTTGCTTTGAATGTTATCGATATTAATGACTCGATAAAAAAAAAGAAAATGCCCAACCCATCCAATACGCGCTCGTAGAAGCTGGGAAAAGGCAGTAAAAGGAGCAATATCATGCAAAATTTATGTTTTAAAGTTAAAGCGCAAAAGTGGAAAAGTCGGGGAAAAATTACTGTTTTAAAGAAGTGAATTATGGTGGAATTGAATCGCTCGCATTTGAGACATTACAGCGTTGCCCTAATAGCCGTAATTGTCGCTTTTATTCTCACTCAACTTGTATGGTGGTTGATTCAACCCCATCTCTATCCACTGTTTCTGGCTGCTGTCATGGTGAGTTCTTGGTACGGTGGAATGGGAGCGGGATTGTTCGCCACTACTCTAGCAGCTATCTTATGTGTTTACTTTTTTATACCTATACTTGATTTGTCAACAGTTAGTCGAGATGGCATCGTTGGATTACTTCAATTCATATTAGTAGCTTTGTTGATTATCTTCCTCAATACAAGGCTGCGCTCTACCAAACATCGCTCTGAACTTAATGCATTTCAAGCACAACGCAATTACGCTCACTTGCTAGAGAGTGAAGAACGTTATCGTCTTTTATTAGAAGGAGTTACGAACTATGCCATTTTCATGCTAGATCCAAAAGGTCAAATTACAAGTTGGAATTTGGGAGCAGAACGCATCTTAGGTTATTGCGAAGCAGAAATTATCGGTCGCTCTTTCGCTCTCATTTTTACGCCAGAAGCCATTAAGCAGGGAATACCTACTCGCGCCTTAAAAGATGCTGCAACTAAAGGGATGTCTAAAGATGATCGCTGGCACGTCCGCAAAGATGATACGAGCTTCTGGGCGCATGGTGTTGTTACTCCTTTGCGAGATGAAGAAGGTAATCTGCGCGGTTTTGCTAAGATTTTACAAGACCTAACCGAGCGCAAGCAAGCAGAAGAGGAACGGGAAGAACTATTAAGACGCGAACAAGTGGCACGTGCTGAGGCCGAATCAGCCAACCATACCAAAGATGATTTCTTAGCAGTCGTTTCCCACGAACTCCGAACGCCCATGACTGCGATTGTCGGTTGGGCTGGAATGTTACAAACGGGTATGCTAGATGAAGCAAGAACAGCTATGGCAATTGAAACAATCGAGCGAAATGCCAATTCGCAAATGCAGCTAATCGAAGATCTTTTAGATGTCTCGCGTATTGTTAGAGGTGAAATTTCACTACATTTTAGTGAGGTAGGTTTGGTTGACGTTATTAGAGCAGCGATTGAAGTCGTGCAGCCTACGGCAGATGTTAAAGAAATCGATCTAGAGTCTATACTCGTTTCTTTTGCAGAATCTCTTTTAATTAGAGGAGATTGGGATCGCTTGCAACAGGTAATATTAAATTTACTGTCCAATGCCATTAAATTTACCCCCGAAGGTGGGCGCGTCGAGGTGCGATTGTCAGTAGTCGATCGTCGCGATCAACAAACAAAGATTCGCCATGCTCAAATTCAAGTCATTGATACGGGAATTGGGATCTCTGCCGAATTTTCACCCCATGTCTTTGACCGCTTCCGTCAGGTAGATAGTACCAGTGCCAGATCGAGTAAAGGTTTGGGTTTAGGACTGGCGATCGCGCATCATTTAGTAAAACTACATGGCGGAACTATAAAAGTAGAAAGTCTAGGGATAGGACAGGGAACTACTTTTACAGTCACTTTACCTCTTTTGGAAAGAGCGGAAGAGGTTGAGGAAGCAGAAGAAGTAAAAGAAGAAACTAATATTTCTCTAACTGGTTTGCGGGTTTTGGTTGTGGATGATGATCAGGATGCGCGAGAGTGGATGAGTGTAGTACTTGAAGAATGTGGCGCGGAAGTTATGACTGTTGATTCGGTAGACGAGGCAATTGCAGGACTAGAACGACAAAGACCAAATGTATTAGTTAGCGATATTGGTATGCCAGGGAAAGACGGTTATGCACTCATCCGTAAAATTAGAGAACTCGAATCAGAGATGGGAGGGCGCATACCTGCTGTTGCTTTGACGGCGTATGCTAGAGTTGAAGATTACCAAAAGGCTTTAGCAGAGGGGTTTCAATTACATATTTCCAAACCAGTTAAGGCGATTGAACTGATTACTGTCGTTGCTAGTCTTGCCAGAAGGAATGGATAGGTGCGATCCGAAGGCTGCGCGGTGCGGTAGCGCAATCGCTTAAAAAACTTTGCTTTAGCAATTTTTAAGCCTTGGAGTTTGAGATTGATCCTTGGGTTTCTAATTTTGGTCAGAAGAATACCAAAAAACTGTAACAAACATTTTTATACAGATGTATCTTTTTTACTTGCTTTTGGTAGATGCCAAGTGGAACAAAAACAATTATTACTGAGGTAGATACAAATTTTGCTACTAATCGCTTTTTTTTAAAACAACTTTAATTTATGAAAATTTTGGTAGTTGAGGATGATAATTATATAGCCCAATTTATGACTACGATACTGGGCAAACAACAGCATTATATAGTCGATGTCGCTCCTGATGGTCAAAATGGCTGGGAATTGGCGACTGCATTTAGTTATGACTTAATTTTGCTCGATATCATGTTGCCAGAAATAGATGGAATTAACCTGTGTCAACAATTACGCCAAGAAGGTTGTCATACACCTATTTTGATGATTACGGCAAAAGATAGCGAAACCGACAAGGTGAAAGGGTTAGATGCAGGTGCAGATGATTATTTAGTTAAACCCTTCAATTTTCAAGAGTTATTGGCTAGAATTCGCGCTTTACTGCGTCGAGGAAATACATCTTTGCCGACGGTATTGGAATGGGGTCTTTTACGGCTCGATCCTAGTAGCTGTCAAGTTACCTATGACAATCAAGTTTTGCACGTTACAGCCAAAGAATATGCCTTATTGGAGCTTTTTCTCAGGAACGGTCAGCGCGTTTTCAGTCGTAGTGTGATCGTCGATCTTTTATGGAATTTAGAAGAGCCTCCTCAAGAAGATACGATTAAGTCTTACATTAAAAGCTTAAGGCAAAAACTCAAAGCAGCAGGTGCGCCAAGTGATTTGATTGAAACGGTGTATGGTTTGGGTTATCATTTAAAACTACTGAAAAAAGAGTCAGCCGAGCCAGATCTCAACGAGATGAAACAACAAATTTTATCAGCAGTAGCTGAATTTCGAGACGCTCTTAAAGGGGGAATTAGCGATCGCCTCTCAGTAATAGATTTAGCAATTCAAGCTTTAGGTCGAAATAAACTAAGTCGGCAATTACGGCAAAAAGCAGAACAGGAAGCTCATAAGTTAGCAGGTGCGTTAGGTTGTGCTGGTTTTATCGAAGGGTCACGAATAGCGCAAGAAATAGAGACACTGCTTGGGAAACAAAATTGCTACGATCAAACCCAGTTTCTAAGCTTATCTAAACTTATCCAAGAATTACATTGTCAAATTGAAATTGCTCCAACTCATTTTATTGGAATAGAAGCTATATCGACATAGAGAAATAAGAAGTAAAAAGTAAGAAGTCGCTATAGGTTATAGGTTAGTTTCAGGAGGCAGGAGGCAGAAGTTTAATTGAGTACTACGTAGCTATTTCCTATTTCTTATTTCTTATTTCCTACTTTCGAGCCGATGATTTCTTATCCTAGCCAATTAACGTACTGCGATAAAAATGAGAGGAGAGAAGAATGAGAATTCGCCAACGAATTCAAGCTAAGTTTGTCACTGTAGGAGTAAGCGCGATCGCTTTTATATTAGTTTCTTGTTCAACTTCCGCTGTCTTTGGACAAACTCCGCAAATACCCAATTTAAATTTACCGCAGCTTAACAATTTGCTGGTTTCTAATAGTTAGTGACGAAGCCGTTGAGACAGGCACGGTGAACTTGGATGGTAGTGGATTATTTACGCTCGCTACTCCTATAACCACCAATGGAGGCAATAAGCCGATCGATCAACGAGTTGCAACTATTGAAAATAATCTCGAACAAATTGTCAGCAGTAATTATGATCGCTTAGAAGTTACGACGCAAATTGATCAGAGTAGTGGTTTGCCAATTATCTCTGTCAACAACCGCTATTTAATGACTGTAACCACCTTAGATGCCCAAATACACGGAAGCAATCCACAAAGACTGGCAAATGAATTCGCTTCCATTGTCAAAACGTCGCTACAAATAGCAAAAAGACAAAGACAGCCCAAGTTTCTTGTCCGTCAGGGAATCATTTCTGGAGGAATTATTATTGGTGCGCTCGCTTTTAGTAGTGTATTTGCCACCTGGCAGCGACGCTACCGACGTCAAAAGCAAAGAATAGAAGCCGAAACACCCGAAAATCCTTTAAATCCTTGATTAATTGAGGTGTTTATCCATCGACTAATCAAAGATAACCAGATTGTCTTTATCTTCCATTCAGGTAGTGATAGAAATCTCTATGTAGGTTATAGATTTTAGCGTCGAGCTAAGAAACAGAGAATTTTAAAATTGTTTTTGATATCTAACTTGAAATTCATTAAAAAAGTAATCGTAGGTAGCACTAACAGAATCATCATTAGTTAACTGGTAAGTCCCTTCGAGTGTAGGATAAATTTGCAGATAATCTAAGCCTATTTTTTCGCCCAAGTTATTAATCGTTTCATCGGCAAAATTAAAGATTTCTTGCTCTATGGGTGTAATGAGAAATTGAGTTACGCCAAATTCAAATAATTGTTCTTCGTTACTATCTTGTAATTGTTCAGCTAAACCGATAAATTTATTGCCTAGTAGAGAAATAATTGCACCTTGACTACGAGGAGGATTGCTACTTAAATTAACGGCGGGAGAATTGATCAACTCTCTTGCCGAGCCTTCTGCAAAAGCATTGAAATTAACACATTTTGATAGCTGGTTTAGCTCCTCTTGAGTGTAAATATTAGCTTCAAATAGAGGTTCAAAGGGTGGTTCAATCCGACAGAGATTTCTAGGAGCTTCGTTAATACGAGGGATTATTTCCTCTGCTTCCCCTTCTACAGCTAGAGTAACGTCAATGGTTTCGTTTCTTCCAACTTGAGCAATTGGAGCGGGAATTTCATTGTCATCGACTACGCCAAGATCGATATTGGCAAGTTCGGATACTTCAGTTTGCAACCTGATATCGATCAAAGGATTAAGAATAGTTTCTTCTGGATCGAAAACGATCGCATTGTCATAATCTCGTTGGAGATTGAATTCGCTGCTGGCAAAATCGACATTGGCTTGTGTTAGTTGTAGTGTTCCGCCTGCTTGTATTTCTGGTACATTATTGGCTGCACCATTTAAAATTAGATCCCCACCGAGGACAAACCTATATACCGATGCAAACTGGAATCGGAGATCTTCTATAGCTACAGTAAAATCTTGTAGTCGAGGCCGAAAAGCATTTTCAGTATTAGTATTATTGCTGTTAGTCGAGGCTGTTTCTGTGTTCTCTGATTCTGACTCATCATCAGGTACAAATGCCTGACCGTCGAATAGTTCTATTTCTCCACCAATTAAAGGACTAAAAGCATCTCCTGTAATGATTATTTCACCTTCAACACCACCTTCATATAATTGGTCTAGATCGATTTCACTTTCTTGGAATACTAGAGTTAGGGGATTATTAATCTTGTTTCTTGGCTCTAATAAAGGTAAAACCCCTGTTGCAGATATTTTACTCTTGGCAAAAGTACCTGCTAACTGTTGAACTTTGATTAGTCTTTCCTCTATAGCAATTTCGGCGGTAACGTCTAGAGGTTCGGTGAAGGCAGCAGTTTGCAGAGTAGTATTATTTAAGATAATTTCTCCCGTAGCATCAAGATCTTGTACGAAAAAATCTTGGCTTAAATCCAAACGTCCATTGGCAGCTAGAGTTACATCTGCTTCACCACCCAAAAACTCGATCGCGCCTCCTGTAAAACCATCAATTAAAGCAATTCCACCCTCATCTAAATTTGCTGTTAAACTCACTCGATCGTTTCCTGGTTTAATCGGAAAGGGAATACTTGCCTGTATTTGTGCCGAGGGGGTTTGTGTGGTGTCTAATTCTAGTCGAGCATTATTATAAACGTAGTTTCCAGCTATTTTGGGTAAAGAGCGATCGCTCAAGGTAGCATTTTCTAGAGTAATATCTCCGATAATTCTAGGAGTTGGTAGTGTTCCTGAAACTTCGCCTGTAGTGCTGATTCTGCCAGCTAAATCTACGGGAATATCGATAAAATTACCAATTGTATCTATCGGTAGATCTTGAATCTTAAAATCAGCCGTAACTTGTTCTGATCTGAGTTTACCTTCTAATGCCACAACAGCTTGGGCTAACTGAATTAACAAAGAATCGAGAGCCAATACACCATTGTTATAATTCCCTTCAATTAATAGCTCATCAATGTTAATTATTCCTGGTTGTCTGGGAATATCAAAGACAACATCCCTACTAGTATCCCAAAGCCAATTATTACCAAATATTTGCCAAGTTAGATTAGGAGAAGTTAAGCTACCTGAGATCGCTACATTTCCTGTATACGCACCTTCAAGATCTAACGGTACTGCCAATCCATTGGATTCGGCAGCTATTTGTTGTAATCGTTGTTGGACGATGATTAATAGTTTTAGTAAATAGCTGACTTTGGCATCTTTTTTGCCTACAGACAAGCTTGATAAAGCGTTAGCCTCTGCTAAATCTGGAGGTTGAAAGAGTTCGGTTACTCTTTGTAAATCGTACCAACCAAAAGCCGAAATGAGATCTTGAATATATGCCTGGGGAATATTTAGCGTTCCTTCTATTTCTTGAGTTGCTAAATTTAATGCACCCTGCAAAGTATAAATGCTATTACCGAATTCTAAAACCGCAGAAGTCAATCTAGCTAAGTTTTCTTCAGGAAGGTAAGCAAACTGTGCTGTTATAGCCTCTCCGTCGATATAACCGACACTGGGGTCGATTACTTCCACTTCTCCCGTAGTTGCCAAGGTAAATAAATTAACTAAAGCTTCCCCTGTTACGTCCCCTGTTAATGCTTCGGTAATTCCTAAATTAGTTGCAGGACTTAAATTAAGTATAGATAAAGGAAAATTCCGAACATCTATATCTAAAACCTCTCCTTGACGGTTGGCAGCGACGACAATTGGTTCTGGTGTTCCTTCTCCTTGACGTAATCTAATGAAAGTGGGTAAATAAGGCAAAGGACATTGTGAGTTTTGACAGGGTTCTAAATCCGCAGCAATTATATCTTGTTGTCCCTGTAAATTAATTGATAGTTCTTCTCCTGGGGAGACGTTGACTGTTCCCGATAATCTCGGCTCAAATGCAGTATTACCTACAGCAAAATTTTGTAGTCGTAAGTTACCTGTTAAATTTAAATTACCTGGATTTAGAGACTGAGTTAATAAGTTTTGTCCTCGTAAGCGTCCAGTAAAAGCAGCATTCCCTGCTAAATCGAAGTTTTCTGCTATTAATTGATTATTAGCAGCTATATTATCTAGTAACTCATTAGGTAAAGTATTTAAATTAGAGTTAGCTTGGAGATTGAGATCGACATTGGCAATATCAAAATTTTTAGCCAGATTACTTAAAACTATTTCTCCTTCTGCTTCTAAAGACTGTTCCCCAACTTGAACTGCCACATTATTAGTCTTAACAGTAACTTGATTTGCTGCTATTGAGTTTAAATCTGCCGACAAGTCAAACTGTGCATCTATGGGTTCTGCAAGCTCGACATTAGTGAGAAAATTACTCGCAGGAATATTTATAGCATTAGCAGCAATATTTAAATTACCAGAATCGATCCCACTTCTGAGAGAAACATCACCGCTACCAACATCGAGATTGAGATTAGCAACGCCATCAATAGTATTTAAGGCTTGAGGTGCAAATTTGCCATTTAATCTGACTGTACCAGTTTCTAGAGCTACTAGTTCATTTAGCTGTAATTGTTCTGATACTAGTGGCTGCAAAAAAGGATTTAAAGTTACATTGTTAGCATCTAAAACAGCCTGCCAGTTATTCTCGGCTAAGTTAGCAGTACCGCTAAGATTTATTTCTCCCGAATTTACTTTTAAATTGGTATCGCGAACCGTTAAGATTGAGTCGTCATACAAGATTTCTCCCGTTCCCGAAAGATCAGTTTTACTGGTTGTATTAACAGAAGGTGCTTGCCAGTTGACCAACACCTCTGGTTGAGCGACAGTACCATCTACTATAGCCACCGCAGTAACTCGATCGACATTAAACGGCACGGAATTAGCAAAATAAGGCTGAAGCAATTCTTCGGCTGGTAATTGTGCCTGTAACTTAAATCCTAACGGCATTGCCGATTTTTGAGCATCACCCACATTGGTTTGAACTAAACCTTGTCCTGTAATTTTTCCACCTGCTGCGGGAATAATACTCAAGTCTTCTAGAACTATTTTCTCTAAACTTGCTGCTAATTCTGCTTCTACTGTGTTAAGTTTAGTTTCAGCGATAGTAACGGGTTGGGTATTACCGATCGTTCCTTGAAGTAAAGGCTTAGTTATCGCACCTGATAACTTTAAATCCGCCTTAATTACCCCTGTCACATCTACTGGCGATCGCACTGGTGCAATATTCAGTAATTTTTTTAAAGCAAAAGACGGTACTGTTATATCCACGTCATAACCCTTTTTCCAGTGAATGCGACCATCTACACGAGCAACAATATCGCCGATGCTAGCTTGGGTATTGTTAATTTTTACTTTTTCACCTTGAAAACGTAAACGCGATCGCGCTTTAATTGGCTTGTCTAACTGTTCGGTTTTTGCTTTAATCTGTTGTAGATTGAGAGTGCCTTGGATGCGAGTATTATTTATCTTTTTAAAAGAAGGAATATTAATATTCAAGTTGGCGTTTAATTCACCATTTTGAAGATTAATTGGTAAATTATTTGGTAGTAAAGGTATAACTTTTGATAGAAATAAATCCTGCACCAAAATTTGTGTTTTTGTCTGACCCGTTTCAATCGAGGTTTTTCCAGCTATATTAGCTGTAGCCTCGCCAATTTCTGTCTCCAAATCGTAGCGAAGATCTTGAGGTTGAGCTTGATTATAGTTAACTTCACCGTCTACCTGTAAGTTAATCGGGTTAGGTTTTTCGTTGGTTAGTAGTGCTACTTCTCCAGATTCAATCGCAACGGTAATATCGAAATCAATCGGTAATCCTCCGCCTTCTGATGAACCAGAAGGTAATTCCAACCACGAACCATTTTTATCTTGTTTGAGATAAATATCAGGATCGATTAAAGTAACTTCAAGTGGCAGAACACCACGAAAAAGAACTGGAAGAAGATTAAATGCAACTTTAACTCGATCTATAGTTGCATAGTCTGGATCTTCGTCATTGACAGAAACAGTAGATTTGTCAAAAGTAATACTGTTCAACGAAAAACTTTCTACATCTCCCAGATCGATAGGACGTTCTAAGCTTTTGTTTAATTGCTGTTCTAAAAAAGGAGGAAGCTTTTTTGTTACTACCCATCTCGTTCCTATACATCCTAATACGCCAAAGGCAAGAATTATACTACCAATAGCAATGGTTGATGGTTTTTTAAAAAGTGTCACCAATGTTTGTAATTAAAATTATTTGGCTCTTGAGACATTAATTTTTTATCAAAGGCTTTTCTAGAAACTAAAAACCTTTTGAGTAGCAAGTAATCGCAATTTATTTTGCTCTGGTGTTTAGAGTAATTAAATAATCAACTAAAAGTTATCTACTATTAGATGTAGATCCAGTAAAAAATTATTCCTATTTCAAGCTTTAACTATTTACCAATGAAATAAGATTGCTATACAAAGAGCATCAAAACTTCAAAAAATCGTCACTTCAAAGTCATATCATCTATCTAAATTAAAAATATCAGTTTGAAGTCAAGTAAAAAATCTCCTCCACTCACTTCAAACTGATTTCCCTAACTCTAATACTATGCAATCAAAATCATATTTATTTTCAAATTTTACTACAAACAAACTATAGGTAAATTTCAACAAATGACACAATCTAATATTTGGAAAAAAACAACTACTTCTATTTCTTTAGTTCTGCTTGGTGGCGGTATCGCTCTTGGTGGCAACTATCTCATGAATAGTCCTCAAAGCTTTGCTCAAAGCTCAGATAATGACGTTGTTACTACTAATGAAGGAGCAACAAATGAAGCTACCGAAACAGCAGTAGCTATTCCCCAAAATTATGTTAGCGATGTAGTTAACCAGGTAGGTAGTTCGGTAGTGCGGATCGATGCATCTCGTAAAGTTGCTACTAACGTCCCTGCGATGTTTAACGATCCCTTTTTTCGTCAATTCTTCGGTTCTCAGATGCCCAATATTCCCAACGAACAAATTCAGAGAGGGATGGGATCGGGTTTTGTAATTAGTTCCGATGGTTTGATTTTAACCAATGCCCATGTTATTCAAGGTAGCGACAAAGTTGAAGTAACCCTTAAAGACGGACGTACCTTTGCAGGAAAAGTAATGGGAACAGATCCTTTAACTGATGTAGGAGTCATCAAAATTGCAGCGAAAAACTTACCAGCAGTTACTTTTGCCGATTCTGAGACACTACAGCCAGGAGCATATGCGATCGCCATTGGTAATCCTTTAGGTTTAGATAATACTGTAACTACAGGTATTGTCAGTGCTACTGGCAGAAGTAGTTCTCAAGTTGGCATCGCTGACAAGCGAGTTAGCTTTATTCAAACCGATGCAGCCATCAATCCTGGTAACTCTGGAGGGCCTTTACTAAACGCTAAAGGGGAAGTAATTGGCATAAATACCGCCATCATTCAAAATGCTCAAGGTATTGGCTTTGCTATTCCCATCAATACAGCCAGAGATATTGCTGAAGAGTTGATCGCTAAAGGTAAAGTCGATCATCCCTATTTGGGTATTCAAATGGCAACCATTACACCCGAACTTCAAAAACAACTCCAAGCTAGCAATGAACAATTGCAGTTGACCGCAGAAAAAGGTGTAGTCATTGTCGATGTAGTTCCTAATTCTCCTGCGGATCGGGCTGGGTTAAAATCTGGCGATGTGATTCAAGAAGTTAATGGCGAAGCGGTATCTCAAGTGGATGAAATTCAACAGGCAGTACAAGAAACTCAAGTAGGCAATCAACTACCTCTTCAACTACAACGAAATGGTCAAGAAGTAAATCTCAAGGTTGAAGTCGGAGTTTTACCTACACCTCAACAAACTATGAAATAACTAAAGATTTTAATTTTCCTCACACCACATGAGCGGTAAGTTTTACAGATAACTGAATTTACCGCTTTTTTCTTAAGCCTTTGTGCATTTAAATTGTGTAAGCTTTTTCACTTTTAGGTTAAAACCCTTTTGACTTTTGACTTCACTCAACTTTTAAATAGCGTATCGAAAATAGGACTTAGTATTATTCCGCTTTAATTTCATCAATTTCTAACCAACTAAGTAGGAAGACTAAACTGGCTGCAACACCATAAGGTAGAAAACGATTTAGCCAACGTACTGGATAACTGAGTAAAAAAGCAATAATTGCAGCCAAAGAAAAGATCGTTATTATAGTTTCAAAATAAGTTAATACTGGTAAAATTGCCCAGCCACAGGCAAGAAATAGCAAAAAATGAATTAATGCTCGAATACTGATTCGATGCCAAAATTTTTCTACGGAAGTATCGTTCATTTTTAATTTATAGTATTAAATATTAAATAGCTTGGCGATCGCTCCCATTTGTTCAAAATCAATCAAAAAAATAATTACAATTTTATTAAGTATTTATCTTTCTCATAAGTCTTAAATATTTAAAATATTTTAATCAATCATTGGGAAGATGTAAGAGCTAGAAAAAAATGTTTTATTTTTCTTAAAAAATTATCTTAAAAATTTGAAAAATATTTCGAGTTTTCCACTAGTTTTCCACGATTTAAATTTAACTTGGAATTTAATTAATTTGTAAACAAAAGAGAGATAGAAAAATGGTTCTGTATAAACTTGAAGAATTTGATGAAAATTACCAAGATGCTTTTGGTGGCGACGACATTAAGAAGTATGATGTCTATTCGACGATAGATAATGAAAAAGTTGGCACCGTCAAAAATATTTTGGTTGAAGAAACGGGTCGTTTTCGGTATTTTGTCGTCAATACAGGTTTTTGGATTTTTGGCAAGGAAGTATTATTACCTGTCGGTCGTTCTTTGATTGACTCTAATAATCGCTGTATCTATGCAGTAGAATTCACCAAAGAACAAGCGCGAGAATTACCAGAATTTAGCGAAAATCTGAAAATCGATCGCGACTATGAAGAACGGGTAACGGGAGTTTATAGTCCAACGATGGGAACAGCGACTCAGTTAGGCACTGCTACAGCTTCCATTCCTTATGTAGTACCTGAAACCACAGCTACCCCAACTGAACCCAGCAACATCTACAATTATCAACAACAGCCAGATCTCTTTGAGATGAGCGATCGCGACCATCAAAATCTCAAACTATACGAAGAAAGATTAGTTGCCAACAAACAACGCCGTAAAACTGGAGAAGTAGAAATTGGTAAACGTGTGGACACCGAAACGCAAAAGGTTTCCGTTCCAATTGAAAAAGAACGAGTCGTAATCGAAAGAACTACTCCAGAAGATGCTGGTAAGCCAGTATCCCCTGGGGAAGCTGACTTTCAATCCGAAGAAGTCGCCCGCATGGATGTTTATGAAGAGCAACCAGATATTCGTAAAGAAGCCGTTTTACGAGAAGAAGTTAATGTCAGAAAGGAAGTAGAGCGCGATACTGTTAATGCCGAAGAACAGATTCGTCGAGAAGAACTGGATATAGACAGCGAAGGTCGTCCAATTGTGGATAAAAATCGCTGATAAATTTTTAATGGAGGCAAAATCGTGCGTTTTGGGCAATGGCTCGGTTTAATCGCCCTAATTATTTCTCTTTACATTCTGTGGCAGATTCGGCAAGTCGTTCTTTTGCTGTTTGCTGCTGTAGTTTTGGCAACCGTCTTAAACCGAGTCGTGCGACGATTACAGCGATCGCGGGTTAAGCGAGGAATCGCCATTGCCATTACCATTATTATGGTACTGGCATTTGTTGTGGGCTTTTTTGCGCTCATCGTACCGCGTATTGTCGAACAGTTACAACAATTGATTGATATCTTGCCACAAGTATCAGGGCGACTGCGTACTTGGTTAGATAGTCTACAATCTATAGTTCCCAGCTCGATGTTAGAACAACTCGAACAATTTCGGGGTTTAGAAAATCTGACCCAACAGATTCAAGCCTGGATTTCGCAACTACTCGGCAACTTTTTTGTCTTCCTCAATAACTCTCTGAGTGCTGTCTTGAGCATATTACTATTTTTGGTTTTAACTATTATGCTCTTGGCAAATCCTTCTCAATATCGACGTATCTTTATTCTGGCTTTTCCTTTTTTTTATCGGCGACGTATCGATGAAATTCTCGATGAGTGTGAAACTGCTTTGGTGGGCTGGATTAAAGGCACTCTCATTGCCATGGTCGCGATCGCCTTAGTGTCTTTTATTGGACTGTCAATTTTGAGAGTTCCTCTGCCTTTTGTCAACGCAGCTTTAGCAGGTTTACTAGAGTTTATTCCCAATGTTGGGCCAACCCTAAGCGTTATACCACCAGTACTGCTTGCCTTGCTCGATGCGCCTTGGAAAGCTGGGGCAACGATATTGCTTTATATTGCAATTCAACAGTTTGAAAGCCTAGTTTTGGTTCCTTTGATTATGAAACAAGAAGTAAATCTCTTGCCAGTATTTACTATTTTGGCAGTAGTAATTTTTGCGAATTTGTTCGGGTTCTTAGGTTTGTTGCTCGCTATACCTCTGTTGATTGTGTTGCAGATATGGATAAAAGAAGTTTTAGTTAAAGATATTCTTAACAAATGGTATCTCGATCGAACAAATAATTCAGGCTAACATCTGCTGTTCTACTGTTAGCCTCAGACGATGGAGAAGGATCTCGCCGTGGAGAAAAATTAAAGTTGGAAAACATCGACAAATACTTGTTTTTCTTTTCTAATTCTACTTTGGTCTGGAGAGTCGTAAAAAACCATCAAACTATCTTTTTCCTCCAAATAAGAATATAAAGCCAATCCTTCCGCATGATCCCAACCAACGATCAACGGTAAGTTGAATAAGGCAATAAGGTCATCATCATCTTGTGAGTGAATGAGATTGTCTGATTTTTCTAACGCATTTTGCCAGCAGAAGACTTGCATTTGTCCTTCTAAATCCATAGTTGGCCCTGCCAGAATAATTAAATTTTTGTCTCGAATACACAACTCTCTAATTCCTAAACCATTGAGCAAGAGAAAATGCTTTTTGTATTTTGCTCCCTGCTTAGTAATTTCTTTGAGAGACAAAACTCCAGTTTCGGTTGATTCTATTTCTAACTCTAAAATAATCGCCCAGCCTCGCAGAACCGGACCGCGCAAACCCAAAAACAAACGATTTCCTTGTACGGCTAAACCTTCGATATCCAAACCATTCTCTTTAGAAGGAATGCCTGCTGTGATAAATGGTTTGAGATGTCTATCTTCTTTAAGAAGCTCAAATAATACATTCCGCTCGTCAATGATTTGCAAACAAGCCGCGGTTAATGTTTCTTTCTCAACTGACGAACAAGATTTAACTAATTCCCCGTTGTGTACTGGAATTCTAGCTAAGATAAATCGATTAAGCTCTGTTTTCACTGTTGCCAGCCTTTCCAAATCCTTTTCGAGATCTTTTCCTTTAACTTTTTTGCGTTTGGTACTGTGAGAACCCGTCAACCACAAGTAACCTTCTGAGAAATCCATTCCTTCAATATCAATTTCATCTTCTGTATTAAATAACTCTATATAGTCTTTTAATAAAAAACGTTGATGTTTACCATAACTATGACTATCGAGCGGAGAAAGGCGTTCTACACCGATTGTTTCATCAGAACCAAGCCACAAATTTCCATCAGAGGAAAAAGCGGCAGCGGAAAGGTCGCTAACTATATCGCTAGCCCTGGCTTCCAAGTTGAGTAAGACCCGGCTGAGTAAAAAGCATGAGGACTTAGACATAGTAATTATTTAAATAACTAAAGTAAAGAAAATTTAGCTCGATGTCTTCAACTTAATCAAAAAATTCAATAAATCAATTTGACTAGTTGTAATCCTTCAAACAGTCTAACAATTTTAAATAAATATAATGCAACTATATCTTAAGTTATAAATTTCATCATGCTCGCATATTTTCCACTAGTTTTCCACTTTTATAGCCAAAGATTAGATTAATGGTGTAGAAAGTTTGTAAATGGAGAATCAATTTATATGAAACGTCTTAGTTTATTAAAGATTCTTGGGGTTAGTCTTTTTTCATTAGGTATGACAATAACACCACTAGCTTTGCCTGTTTCTGCTCAAGGTACTCAACCCAATGAACCAACAGTAGTTTATGAAAATCAAGATGACGATTTTGATTGGGGTTGGTTAGGATTATTCGGTTTATTAGGTCTAGCTGGGTTGGCTAAGAAGAATCGTCAAGAACCCACCCCTTATAGAGATCCAAACATCTAATGTGGCAAATCACAGTAATTAATTATAAAGATAAGAAATTCTCAAGCAATTGTCCTACAAAGTAGCTTTAGAGCGATTGAACATAAAGTAAACACTTATCGCTACTTAGAATTTTTGAGATTAACAGCTTAAGACCGATTTAATTTCAGAAACTTTATCAAGATAGTTATCTAGCAAGAGTATTAAAACACCAACATTAAAAAACACAAGGAGATTTCTAAATGCTACAAAAATCAAATAAGTTAATTAAAAGATTGTTGAGTCCTACAGGAGGAGTATTCGCTCTCGCTCTGATGGCAGTAATTCTCCCTGCTTGCAACAATAGATTAGAAGCAAGTAATAAACGAGTGAATCAGCAACCAGTGGCTCAACAGCAAGAGAATAATGTTACTACAGAGGATGTTGGCGAAAATACTCAGGCTTTGATTGGTAAGACCGTAACTATTAGAAGCGAACCTCTCCAAAAAATAGGTTCTAATACTTTCACGGTTAATGACGAAGAATTTTTTGGTAGTGAACCAATTCTAGTTGTTAATTCTTCAGGAGAGCCTTTTACTTTCCCTGAAGATGATGATACAGAAGTACAAGTAACGGGTGAAGTTCGCAACTTGGCAGTAGCCGATCTCAACCGAGAATACGATTTGGATTTAGAGCCAGATTTATATACAGATTATGAGAATCGACCAGCAATTATTGCCCAATCGATCGCACCTGCACCTGAACCTGGAGAAATTGCCGAAAATCCTCAGCAGTATTACGGACAAGCTTTAGCTGTAACAGGCGAAGTAGAAACTCTCTACAATTCCAATACTTTTACCCTCGATGAAGATGAGTTGTTTGGTGGCAAAGACTTGCTGGTACTAGTTAGGAATGGTAACACAGCTAATACAACTGTCCGAGAAGACCAGACAGTAGCCGTAACTGGCGTACTTCGTCCGTTTGTGGTTGCCGATCTGGAACGGGAATACGATTTTAATTGGGATGAAGGCTTTGTAAGACAATTAGAAGCAGAATATAAAACTAGACCCGTACTTATTGTTGACCGCGTATACCAGTCAGCAATTCCAGACGTAGCTAAATAAAGTCAATTTGACCGCTCAATTACAGAGCTACGTCTTTAGCATAAACTTGCGTAAACTCGGCACCAAGTAAAAGAATTTGAGCAGAAATCTTATCTAATTTATCGATTTTTTGTCAAGCATTTTTTTCTGGTCTTCTATCAAAAGATATAAATAAAACTCGGTAGTATATTTGATTTTTTTTAAAGATTAATAACTATTTTGTTGTTTGTATGATAAAAAACCCGTTTTTTTGCCATCGTCGTCATTGGTATTATCCTTTACTTGGCTTTTCAGTCGCGTTAGGTCTTAATGTCGGGACACCTAAAATTGCTCACTCCCAATCCATATTTGAATTGCTGTTTCAAGGAGCGCAAATCGTCCAACTTTATAATATTTCCGATAAAGAAGAAGTGGCTTTGGGCAAACAGATAAACCAACAGCTTGTCAGTCAGCAATTTCAACTCGCTGACGATGCTAGCGCAAACCGTTATGTCGATCGTGTTGGTCAACACTTGGCGCAAAATAGCACCCGTCCCGATATTCCCTATACTTTTCAAGTAGTACAAGATGAAAGTATTAACGCCTTCGCAACTGCTGGCGGTTTTGTTTATGTCACCACTGGTTTATTAAATGCTGTAGACAATGAAGCACAGCTAGCAGCCGTCATAGCGCACGAAATCGGTCATATTGCCGAACGCCATACCATAGACCAAATGCAACAAACTGCGATCGCGCAAGGAGTAGCTACAGCAGTAGGAGTAGATAGTAGCACCCTAGTACAGATCGGGGTAGAACTAGCCTTAAATCGTCCTCGCAGTCGCGAAGCAGAATATGAAGCCGATCGCTTGGCAGTACAAAATTTAGCTCGCACGAATTATCCGCAGGTTGCCATGATTAACTTTTTACAAAAACTACGCAGCCAATCTTCACCGCCAACATTTTTGAGTACTCACCCAGCGACAGGCGCTCGTATTGCTAAACTGCAAAAAATTATTGATTCCCCCCAAGCAAATAGCTAGAGATTAATCGTACTTGAGCGCATTTCAAGTTTGAAAGAAGCAGTTTTGTATAAATAATCGGCGATTAAATTTATTTCTTAAACTCTTTACCAAGAGGGATGTCACGAATTGACAAAAAATATACACTGATTAACTTATTGTCATCGTACCAATAGTATTATGTATGAACCGCTAAAATTGATAAAGCTTATCGCGAGCCTTTTTCTGGTTAACTATTTGTTTTGCTGGATATTTATCGCGCATTGGCTTTTTAGACCGATTGTTACCATCGTTTCATTTTTAGGTGGGCTGACACTGATTGGTTATCTTGGCGTATTTATTATTCATCAAAAATAGACCATGAAACAAAATCCACTGACTCTCTCGCGTTGGGTATTTCTCTGGGCAGCACTTGGTATTGTTTGCGGTCTGTTTGCTTCAGTTTATTGGATTGTTCTCGTTTGGATGACTCATCACTTCGAGAAGTTTGGCGGACTTTCTCTTTTGTTAGTCATGCCGTTTGCAGGTTTTCTGGTGGGGTTAATCATTCATTTATTAGGCAATCCAGGTGAAATCGGCTTAATTATCGATAATATCCATCTGCAAGGGGGACGGCTGGCAATGCGCGAAAACCCTTCCATGATTTTTGCATCTTTGATGAGCATCTCTAGTGGAGGGAGTGCCGGGCCAGAAGCCCCAATGGTTCAGGTTACAGGGTCAATTGGTACGTGGTTAGCTGATCGCTTGCAACTGCAAGGAGAAGCCTTAAGAAGCATGAGCATTGCTGGCATGGCTTCAGGTTTTACCGTTCTATTTGGTGCGCCGTTGGGAGGAGCAATGTTTGCTCTAGAAATTTTGCATCACCAGCATATCGCACAATATTACGAGGCTTTCCTTCCCGCCATTGTCTCTAGCTGTGCGGCGTATACTGTCTTTGTAATGATTACTCGTTTGGGAATTGGACCAGTTTGGCACTTTCCGCACTACCAAGCCCCAGGTATCGATGATTTTGCTATGGCAATTCTATACGGAGTAGTGGGCGCGATCGTTGGCTGGCTATTTATTTTGATTTTTCGCGGCTGCGATCGCGCTTTTACCAAGCTAAATTGCCCGATCTATTGGCAAACGACTCTCGCTGGATTAGTACTTGGCATTCTAGCAGTTATATTTCCCCTAACTCGTTATTTTGGCGAACATCAGCTAGAATCGATTATCGAGGGAAATTTTAATGCCACAACGCTTTTGGGATTAGCTTTAGCTAAAATGTTGGCGATCGCAGTTACCGTAACTGGAGGTTGGCGTGGTGGAATAATCATTCCTTTATTTTTTACGGGAGCTTGTGTTGGTAATGCTCTTGCCGATATTTTTCCCAGAGTGGATTCTGCTTTGGCTATCATTTGTATTATGGCATCTCTTAATGCTACGGTGACGCGAACTCCCATTAGTACAACTATTTTACTCGCCAAGCTAACGGGTTTTAGTCCTCTAACACCAATCTTATTTGCTAGTTTAATCGGCTTTTTTTTAGCACCGAGAATTCCTTTTATTGCCTCACAGCTTAAACTTGAACAAACGGAATAGTCTAGTGTAGAAACTTACTGCGCTTTTCAGTTGAGTAGACCATACAGATTAAACCTGATAATTAGGCTAAAAGCTCTTGCGTAGCTGACGTAAAGCATATAGCTAATAGCTAATAGCTAAAACCAGCTAATTATAAGCGTAGTCCATTCAATTGAAAACTGCTGTAAAAGCGTCATCAAGTATTTATGTGAATAATCTGAAACTCTGCTTGTATGCGATCGCTTTCAAGTCATTGTCACCTCCTGTACCTCAGTCTTTGGTGTTAGTAGTAGATACAAACAAGGGACTACAATCAAGGCAATTAGGGTAGCAGTAATTAACCCGAAGATAATGGCACTACACAAAGGCATCCAGGTGGGATCGCTTAATGCTAGAGGAATCAAGCCAATAATAGTAGTAACGCTAGTAGTTAATATAGGTCGTAGACGATCAGCAGCACCTCTAACCGCCGCTTGTCGTTTTGGCATTCCTTCTTGCTGGTAACTGTTCATCGTATCAACCATGATGATCGCATTGTTGACAACAATCCCTACTAAGGCAATAATGCCGATAAAAGCGGAGAAGGAAAAAGGAATTTTTGTCAAGAAAAAACCGCCAATTGTGCCAATCATCGCAAAAGGAATTGTCAGCAGAATAATAAACGGCTGTCGAAATGAACCGAGTTGCAGTACCAAGACAGCAAATACCAAAAATACTGCTAAAGCAAGTGCTTGACCTGCCGAACCAAAGGTTTCTACCTGGTCTTCCGTCTCACCGCCAAAACTATAGCTGTAACCACTCGGCCAGTTCTGCTTCATTTCTGTTAGTTTTGGCTCTAAAGCTGCTAGAATTTCACCAACAGTTCTGTTTTCGTTTTTCGCTAGTACCGTAGCCGTCCGCCGTCCGTCTCTTCGAGCAATAGAAAGGGGTGCTTGTGCTTGTACTACATCAACAACGGCACTTGCCGAAATTAATTCCTCATCGGGATTATCGCTAAAGAAACGCACCGCTAGCAATTCATCTCTACGGGTAGGCCCGCCAACTTGACCGTTACGCGAGGGCCAAGCGGTGCTAAGGCGAATTTCTAGGTCTTCTTCGTCTCCACCTAGGGCAAAATTGCCAATATCGATCGCTCTAGTATAATATTGTGCCTGGGATGCCAGTTGTTCTTCACTCAAACCGTAAAAACTTAGTTCTTCCCGTTTGGGAATCAGCCGTAAATCTGGCTGTAAAGCCCCTAGGCTATCGCGGACATCGGTAACACCAGGAATTTGTCTTAAAGCCATCTGCACTTGCTGAGAAATTTCTCGCAATTGCGTTAGATCGCTACCGCTAATTTCAATTTGAATTGGATCGCCAGTTTGTCCTGCTTGTTGGGCGTTTAAGACTAGAGTTGCCCCAGGATATTTATCTAATGCTGTTTGCAGTTCATTACGCAGGTCGTCAAGATATTCAAAAGAGATTTGGTCGCGTTCATCTTCGGGAAGAAAAACGCCAGAAAAGCCCAGCAGATAACTACCTTCAGTTGGTTGCAGATCGCCAGATGCTACTAAATTACTACGTTGACCGACATATTTAATGACGCTTTCGAGGTAATCTTTCTCCCGCAGAATTTGCCCTAGGTCGTCGGCAATTTCTTGAGAAACATCAAGGGTTGTAGTAGGTGGTAATTTTACGTTAACGCTAAAGTTGCGCTGGTCAGATTGAGGAAAAAATTCGACTGAGATTTGAGTAAAGATAAAGAGGGTACAGACAAACAGGGCAATTGCTCCTATTGACCAAGCCGTAGCGATAGTTTTGTTTTTTACTGTATGATTGAGACTCCAGCGCGCCCAACGCTCCGAGGCTACTTCAAAGATGCGATCAACGCGAGACTTTGACTCAACGCCTTTGACGTTGGCAAGTAAATAACGAGATAGGGGAATATCGACCAGAATGGCGATCGCAAAACTCAGTACCAAACAAATAATGGCAGCAATGGGCAATAACTCGATAAACTTACCCAGCGTACCGCTGATCGCCATCAACGGTGTTAGGGCGAGAATTGTAGTTAACTGACCTGAAAAAGCTGGGGAAGCATAGGTTTTTATCGTTCGTAGTGCTGCTTGATCGAAGCTTAAGCCTTTGATAAAAATCGCTTCGTGCATTCCTTCCATCATTAAAATAAAAACATCAACTAAAATACCCAAAGCCAATACCATGCCAATTAGCACCATGTTATTGAGAGTTTGACCCATCAGCCAGAGAACTGCCAATGTACCTGAAAACGTTAGGGGAATTGAAAGACCAGCAATTAACGCCTCGCGCCAGGAAAGAGCAATAAATAAGATCGCAAATACTGCTGCCATTGCTTGCAAAGCATTGACAAATAAATTTCCTAACTGTTCCCAGATAATTTCTGATTCATCGGCAATAATGCTGTATTCCATCCCGTAGGGCCAAAGATCGGGATTTTGCTTAATTTCGTCGATTGTGGCGACGACGTTATTAATCACCTCAATCGAATCTTGTCCTGGTACTTTAACTACGCCTACGCTGACAACAGGTTGAAACTCTTCTCCTTGGGTACTGATAAAGGCACGAGTTTCCTCCTGTTCTAGTTCTCGACGCACTGAAGCAACTTCATTTAAACGAACTACTCGCCCTTCCAGACGCGCGATCGGTAATTGCTGTAATTCTTCAACTGTGCGAAACCGACCATAAAAGCGTACTTGACTTCCAATAACGTCGCTTTCAATCTCGTTGAGAGGAACATCTTGGTTAGCAGTGCGGATCTGATTGGCAACGGTAGTCGGCGAGATAACCAAGGCAGCCAAGCGATAAGGATTCATCTGCACGCTGATAACTTCTTCTCTAGCACCGCCAAGATTGACTTCACTTACTCCCGCTACCTGTTCCAAACGGTCTTGTATTTCCTCCGCAGCTTGAGAGATTACGGTTGAGTCAATGTTGCCATACAGTGCCAGAGTAATAATCGGTGCATCGTTAAGTGAAACCTGTTCGACTACAGGCTGTTCCGCATCTTCAGGTAATTCTGATTCTGCCTGAGAAACCGCTTGCCGTAACTCTTGAATGGCTCGATCTGTATCAGCATTACTGGTAAACTCGACGTTGATTACTGAGAACCCCGTGTAAGAAGCACTTTGAATCTGTTTGACATTCTCTACTGAGGTGATTTCTGTCTCGATTTCGTCTGTAACTTGCTGTTCGATGGTTTGTGGGTCAGCACCTGCCCAGGTAGTAGTAATATTGGCAACGGCAATGTCGATATCTGGTTGGGACTGTTTAGTCATAGAAAAATAGCCCAATACTCCGCCTACAATTAATAAGACGCTCAAAAGAATGGCAAAAATCGTGTTGAGAAAAAAGAAACGAGATAGTCGCGAGGTTTGAATGGTATTTTTTGGTGATTCTAAATTAGCGGAATGTCTGTCGCGATCATGTAGGGTTGGCTTCGCCTCATCGCGATTTAAATCTCTATTTTCTGATGATTCTAATTGACTCATTGGAGATTGAAGGATAAGGAAAAAACCTATAACCTAATTATTTATTACTTAATTTCTAAGACCTGACAACTGATAACGGGTTACGGATTAACAATTCTAACTGGCGCACCATCGACGAGAAGATTTTGCCCTTGAATGACAACAGATTCTTGAGCTTTAACGCCACTCATAATTTGTTGTCGGGTAATGCCTTTAATTCCTAGCTTCACCTGTCGCTGTTCGACAATACCTTTTCCATTGACAACGAAAACATAAGGAGTTTGGTCGCGATAGACTACTGCATTGAGAGGAAAGACGACAGCATTGGGTTCTTCTTTTACAGCAATCCAAGTCAAAACTCGTTCGCCATGTTGAATATTAGAAGTAGTTTCTGGAAATAAACGAATTGTAGCTTCGATCGCCCGTCCTCCAGGACTAATAGCAGGATTAACGGCAAAAACTTCACCTTTAGCTTGAGCGTTGTCAATAAAAGTTTCTAGTTGGGTATCGCTATAGGCAAATTCAGGATTAGTGATATTTGCTGTCCCTATTGACTTTTGAATATTTCTTTCTGAAGCCACAAAAGCGGTTTGTCCCGTATTGACTCTTTCTCCATTAGACCTCGCTAGATCGACAATCACTTCATATTGATTGGGATCGATAATTACCATCGGAATGCGATCGAGAATTCCTTGATAGTCTCCCCCCAATTGAGAGGAAACGATTTGTGGCGAGTAATATTCTCCTTCGGTGATGTTGAGATAGGCAACGATGCCGTCAAAAGGTGCGTAAAGACTTGCTCCTTCTAGGGCTACTTCAGTTTGAGTTAATCTCGCTTCGGCTGTAGTAATTGCCGATTGAGTTGCTTCATATTGTTTCTGGGCAGCCTCGACCTGTGCTTGTGCCGAGCGCACTTGTTCTTGGGCAGCAGCAACCTCAGCTTGAGAGGCAGCAACGTTTGCCTCTGCATCCCTTGCCGTAGTGACGCGACTGTCAAATTCGCTTTCAGAAATTGCCCCTTCTTCGACTAGTAAACGATAACGTTCTAGATTGGTTTGAGCGAGATTACGGTTGGTTTGGGCTTTCTCTACTTGTGCCTGGGCTTGCTGTACCTGAGAACGAGCCTGTGCTACCTGAGTTTGAGCTTGTACTACCTCAGCAGCAGCAGCAGCACGATTTTGTTGAGCTTCGGCGATCGCTGCTTTTGCCTGACTTACATCGGCTAATAGTTGGCGATCATCAACGCGAGCAAGTAGTTCTCCTTTATTAACACGATCGCCTTCCCGCAGTCTTCTACCATTGCGCTCAGCTAAATAGGTAACGTCTCCCTCTACTTCAAAAGCTAGATGTTTGTAGTTAACGGCTCGAACAGTACCTTCACTGGAAACCCAGGCGCGAATCGGCTCAGTTTGCGCTTTGGTTGTCCGTACCGAAAGACTGGCATTCTGGTTAGTAGTAGCAGTTTCTTCAGTAGGATTCGACCAAGGGCGAACCACTGCAATACCGCCTACTATTAGCACACCTAACAGGGCTAACCACCAATATTTTTTAAAAGCTGTTTTGATTTTATGATCAGCTTGAGAATGTTCGTCAGCCTTCTCGTTCTCTGAATGCTTTGGAGGAGGTAATGTTGTTTGGTGAATAGATTTAGCAGGATCTATATTATCTTTATTTTCAATCGCCTTATTTGGCGGACGAGTCAAATCGGAGAATTCTTTAGAACTTGTTTGGTTGGATGAATTTTGCTGTAACGACATTAAATAGGTGAAGGTAATGAAATAATTTAGTTACTAATCAGGCAATCATAAAAACGCAGCATTAATAATTAGCATAGCTAGATGGAAAAGAGCTTTTTATCTTTCTAAGGTTTGAGATAAGTTACTAACCATAGACAGGAGTTTCAACAAGGTGAATTATTGTCGAGGCGATCGCCAATAGTCCCGATAGGAAAATATAGTAGGTTCTCTCATTATTTTTCTTTCTAGTTTTTCAAGGCTTTTTCTAGGATTTTGTATCTCTTTTCAAGATCTTTTTTATCTAATTCTTCTGAAATCGCTTGCTGACTATTGCGCCGAATCATCTCGGTATGACGCAATAGTGTGGCACGCTCTTTTCGAGTTGGCGTATAATGAGCGACAGTTGCGATTGCTTCTAACAAACGAATAGTGACTGCAACATCACTTTTACCATACTGTCGAATTTGGTTGAAGGCAGTATTCACTAATCCTGCAAACGTTACTCGCTTGGCAATAACGCGAAGATTGCCCTGGTCATCGTAACGGTAAGGAGAAGGAAAATCTCTTTGAGCGAGGTGGGACAATCCCGCACTGAGGCGATCAATGCAGCGAATGGCAGTAAACGGATCGTTAACGGCGGGAGAAATGGCACGTAGGGCAATCTCAACCAATTGCTCGAGCGGAAATTCTACGTCCTGTTGCTCAGTTCGTTCTTTACCTAGAATAAAAGCATCGTGAAGCTTTTTGACAAGTTTGCGAGTAATTCGTTCTCTGGGATATACAATCATCAACTCGTTACCTTTGACGACAAATTTTCCAGGTCGATAATTGAGGTGTAAGACTAAATCGTGTTTACAAGCAAGCTTTATTAATTCTTCATCGTCGATCGCTTGCAAATATCCGCTACTCGTCGCTTTTACTCCATAAGTATTCAAGTCAAAATCGGCTGGTATATCTTCCACTGCCGATCGAGTTTGAGACGCACCTCGTCCAAGTTTTTCGGGAAAAAGGCGATCGATGGCGCGATCTAGCTCTTTACTAGTATCGGAAATAACGTGAGACACTTGAATAATTGTAGATGCATGATGGATAAAGTAAATTAAGACACCAATGCTAGCGATCGCGAGTAGTAAACCCACTGTAACGGAAAGCTGCGGTACAAAGGAATTGTAATCGTCTCCATCTCCACGGATGGTTCGTAGTACCAGCAATGAATAAATAAACGTGCCAATAAAAGTACCGAGGACGATTTGATTGCCAGTATCCTGCATAAAATTACGCAGCAGTCTAGGACCGAAATTAGAAGAAGCCAACTGAAGTGCCACAATGGTAATCGAAAAGGCGGTAGCAGCAATGCCGATGGTAGAACTAGCAACCGATGAAAGTACCTCACGCGCTCCATTTGCTCCTCCCGTGTAAATCCAACCCCATTTCTCAATTGAGCCATAATAGCCTTGGCGATCGAGCCACAGCATAGTGAAGGCAAGCGCGATCGCTGTTAATGCAAAGATGGTCGGTACAAACCAATAACTTGAGTGAAGCGAGTCCCAGATCTTAGTGAGTTTGATATTATTCATGATTATTCATTGGTTGTTTATGGCTGTTTGTGATTGCCATTACCATCATTTCTAGAAGCTCGCATTTGCGCTAATTGTTTGAGAGAATCACTGATACGACGAGTTTTTGGGGCTTGCTGATTACCTGCGGGCCAACCTTCCCTTTGACGAGAGCGATGGCCATCTGTTTCTTCGGTTTGGTCGTGAAATAAGATCTGTTGGGTGGGAAAAGGTAGATCGATTCCGTTAGCCGTTAGTTTATTTTTAATCGCTGTCAAAACTCGATCGGTCGATTTGAGGTCATCTGCTCGTCTTGGGGGTTTAATCCACCATCGAGCGCGAATATTAACGGTGCTTTCGGCTAAATCTATTACTAGTACGTCAGGTACAGGCTTTCTCAGGACTGTATCCACGCTCTCAAGTGCTTCTATAATTAATTGCTTGGCGCGCTCAAGGTCATCGCCATAACCAATACCCACATCGTATTCTATTCGACGGGCATCAAAAGCCGTATTAACTGTCACCGAATTGATAAATAGCTCGGAATTAGGAATTACTATGCGACGACCATCATAAGTTCTAATTGTTGTCGCACGAGTTTCGATGTTTTCTACCGTTCCCTCAAAGTCGTTAAAGACAATTTGATCGTCAATTTGAAACGGTTCGGTCAACAGAATTAAAATACCTGCCAGAAAATTTTGCAAAATGTCACGAAAGGCAAAACCAATGGCAACACCACTAATTCCTAGTAGTTGGATTAAATCTCCTGCTCTAAATGTAGGAATGACAATTGACAAAGCGACAAACAAACCAATGAGAATGACCGCTCCCTGAGCTAATCGTCCCAAGACCATGCCCAGATTTCTCGCTTGTCGATGTCTGCGAGTAAGGCGTTTGACTATCATCTTCAGCCATCTGGCAGCGAAAAAAAACGCGATAAAAACGATCGCTGCTAAGACCATATTGGGCAGCATGATAATGAAACCATCAATTGATCCCTTAATTTTCCCCCATGCTACTGCAATTGATTTTTGAAAACTCATGTGATTTTATGATAATTTTGACGAAGTGCAAGCAGGCTTAGCCATCTCACGGTGTATTACCTTGCACTTGTTTTGAGCAAATATTGATTACTATAATCAAAAAAAATGTTTTTTCAACCTATCTCTGGTTAGGAAAATATAGTCGTACAAAATGTTATATCGTTTCAGTTTTTAATTAATACAGATGACTGACTGGGTGACTGGAAGAAATTATTTGTCTTAAATATTTTCTTAACTGATATTAGTTATACGATTTATCAAAAGTAACGACAGACTTGGTTCAAAGTCAGAAATTAAAAGTCAAAAGTCATTACTATATTTTTGCAAGCTTGAATTCGTTCACGAGTCATTTATTTCTGAACGACGATCAGACAAAGCTTGTATTTCGCTCCGCAAAGCTTTAATTTCGGTATGTAGCGCATCTATGGATTTAGCACCTGCTAACTCAGCTTCATTATCTTCGGCATCGCGACCAACAAAAAATGTGGCAAGCACTGCCGTCACGTAACCAAATACGGCAAAAGCATACAGTGCCAGAATCAAACAAAGAATACGTCCTTCTGGGGTTTGAGGCCAGTATTCCGAACCCATAGTTGTCATTAGCATCGCCGTCCACCATAATGCTGTACCATAGTCGTTCAAACCGCTTCCATCTGGGGTATCGCTTTCAAAGGCATACATTCCTGCTGCACCGACTAAAATAATAGCTAGTGTGAGCATCACCACATAGCCAAAACCACGACGACCCATACTAGCACCAAGTGCGCTCATACCTCGATTGGTGCGCGTCAAAACACGAATTAAATTTAGTCCGCGAGTCGCCCGTAACCCTTGTAAAAAGCGGACAAATCGGGCGATTCTCAAGATTCTCAGTGCTGGAATCATAAGCGCGATCGCACTGAGCCAATTGCTTTTGAGGTAAACTAACTTGCGAGGAGCAAGAGTAAATGTCAGTGCAAAGTCGAGAATAAAAATTATCCAAATGACTGTGCCGAGTGTTTGCAGTAAGGGATTTAAACCGAGAGTTAATTCAACAACAAACAGCACCAGCCATACCCAGGCTAGTACTATCATTGGCAAATCCAACCAATCTTCAAGCTTTTGTAGAATTTCTCGCCGTTCTCGAGCGAGTATTTGTTTTTCCGACGTTTCCATTACTAACACCTACGCTGTAACTACTAGTGTCTGCGGTGCGACGTGTTTAATTCGAGTCATTAACCAAGAAATTTGTTGTTTTGTTTCACCATCAAGCTTTTCGCAAACTGTTTCGAGTTCTTTATCCCGCAAAGCTCTTGCTGCCTGGAATAAAACTATCCAGCACAAATAAACTTCATTTGCCATCAACCATAAATCGTGAAGATCGCGCAGTAAAGCTAAACTACCACTACGCGTTTCTTCAAATAGCGTTGTAGTAAGTCGCTCTGGTTCTTCACTTTTTTCTTCCGAATAGCGCTCAACAAACGGTTTAAGTACCTGAACGTGTTGCTGCGACAAAGACGACAGTAACATACAAGTTTGACAGACATCTAGTTCCTCGCCGTGGTGTTGGGCGATCGCTATAAAGGCATCGGCAAGCTGTTGCTCGCTATAGTGAACCAGTCCCAAATAATTTCCTAAGTGCATTTTTTATTACTCGCTAATTTTACGAATCCGAACGATTGAGCGCTGAAGATATTTAGCCAACAGCATTCTTACCAAATCGGTAGTCGCTCGATTTTTCGTAGAGTCAAATCTAGGTAAGTGTAATTCGCCTTTGGGACTATTTTTCGTCCGAAATATCCTGTATCTCCATCGTGTGTGTGTGAGCCGCTAATTTTAGCAATGTAATGTCCCTGTTGCTTGGCTCGATTAAACGGGGAACTTACTGTTATAGACCAGCGCGATGGAAAGACAAACTCAGGAATATCTTCGATCCAATCTCTCGTCCCTTGTAAATGATAAACGCGCTCGGCAGCATCAAACCCTTCGCCACCAGAAAAAGCGCCCCCGACAGAAACAACAAAGATGCGAGCATTTAACCATTGATCGAGATAATCGGCTGCACCAAGTGCGATTTGAGCGCCACCGCTAGTTCCAATGAGAATTAGTTTGAGGGGTTGAGAGGAAGAAGTGGGAATTGAATTTACTGCCTGCATTCTTTCGAGCGTTGCACTGGCAATTCCTCGATTATATACGGGGCCGTAGCGATCGTCGATCGAAATGGCAAACCTCCAAAGGTTGCGAATTTTAATTAAGATGTCGGCATTTTTCGACCACCCCTTTCCACCTTCTGCAAAACGCCACAAAGGAGACAATAAGCGTTCGGCTCCAAGACTTTTGTTAGCTGCCGAGTAAGGAAAGACATCTCGGACGGAGACACAGTCAGGATGCTTTTTTAGCAAACGATCTAAAAATTTTTCTTCTCCTGGAGTTAATTGATTGGTTGAATAGTCCCCCACTCCTGTGTAAAAAACAATGTAGCAATCGATCTTTGTAGAGTTAGTGTCAGAATTGGGAATTTTGCTCGAAGGTAAGTTTTTGAAACGATTTTTCCGCTCGCTCATTAATTCTAAATCTTGATTCACCCACCATACTAGTGTGCCAACTGGTGCCAGAGTTCCCCAAATCAACAGGATCGCTCCGGCTAACAGTAATAATTTCCAAGTCGTACCACCGAGCCATGAAAGAAGTTTTCCAACTATCCGAAACATAGTAGTGCCGCTACGCGAATTTCCCGAACTAAGGATAGATTTCCCGAGCCATCACAGTTGCATAATCTGTGTTTATAACTTTATAGATTGAATCATTTTATAATCGATCTGTCATCTATCTTCAGTGGCAAAAAGTCGAAAACATGGCAAAAAGTCGAAAACAAGGACTATGGAAAACACTTATTAAGGCGTTGAGTTTGCAAGCTGAGTTTTATGAGAATGTTCGCAATAATTCTCAAGCTAGACGAATAGCTTTAAATATTGTGACTTTGGCAGCTTTGTCTCATACTTTGGGAAGTGGAGTTATTTTAGCGATCGAGCGTGTTTCGTTTCCCTATCTGCTACCGAGTCTTATTATCAATTTTTTGAGTGTCTCGATCGGATACTACATTTGGACTTGGGTTATTTGGAAATTGGGACAGTGGTTAAAGCCGATCGAGCCAACTTATGGAGATTTGGCGATTCCGATTGGTTTTGCTTATGCACCGCAAACGCTCAATTTTTTGACTCTTATTCCATTATTAGGAAGACCAATTCAACTAATTTTGGCTGTTTGGAGTTTATTAGCTGTCATTGTTGCGGTTCGACAGGGACTAGATCTAAGTACTTTCCGTTCTGCGATTGTCTGTGTAATCGGCTGGACTTTAATTCAATTAGCAATTGGTTTCATCCAAATTCAAACTACATCATTCAATTTTTCGTAAGGGCAATCGATGAGATAGACAAGACACGACCGATAACTCCCAAATTTATTTATGGCGATGGTTGTAGATATGTATTGAATTTAACTTCATCAATGGCGTGATCGTATTTAACCGCAGATATATTCGGTTTGTATAAATTTTGATAGACAAGCGATACCTTAAAGCTATCGAGTCAAAAATACCTATTTCTTCTTCGGTTAGACGCGATTGCACCGACAAAAATTTAATAATAAATAGAAACATAACAACAACTATGAGTATTTCACTAAAAGGGGTAGGAATTGTACTCTCAATCTTGCTATTTCCTGCCGCAATCGTCCCCCTTCCTACTCTAGCAGCTCAAAATATTGAAGTTACTTATGAAATTTTTGAAAGCTCAATTTCTATAAAAGAATTGGAACGATTTGCTAAAGATGGAAAAACTGAAGGAAGTATAGCTGCTTTTGCTGGTAATCTCGATTCGCAACAACTAACCGATCTGCGCCGTCTTCTGTTAAGACCAATTAAGTTAACTTCAGTAGAAGTTTCTCAGTTTTTTAACACGCCAATTGGAGAAAATATATTAAAGAGAGTCGCACAAATCATTCAAACTGAATCTGGTCGTGCGGATTTTTATGCGATTCGTTCCGCTTTAATCTTGGCAGCAGCAGAACAACCACAAGGTTTTACCATCCTTGATATACTACAAAAATATCCAATTAACAGCATTGAGATCGATTTAGCGCGAGGTCTAGAACTTTCTGAGCAATTGCAAGCATTGAGAGAACAAACAGAGCAAGCGATCGCACTTATATCCCAACAGTCTGCCACCGCAGCCACAAAACAACAGCAAATCGATTTTTCCAAGTTGCCAGATTTGCATTTACCAGGAAGTTTTAGCTGGACTGTACAAACTTTGAAACTCGACGATCGAGAGCGCAAGCGTACTTTTTTTGCCGATCTTTATCTTCCCCAAACTCAAAAGCAGAGTAAAAAAACTACTTTTCCTGTAATCGTCATCTCTCACGGTTTGGGTTCAGATCGCAATAGCTTTAAATATTTAGCACAGCGACTAGCTACTTATGGCTTTGCCGTTGCTGTTCCCCAACATCCCAACAGCGATGCCGAGCAATTACAATCGTTATTTACTGGTCGCACTAATGTAGTAACCGAACCTCAAGAGTTTATCGATCGCCCTCTAGATGTCAAATATTTACTCGATGTTTTAGAAACCCGCGAGCGCGCCAATCCCCGCTTACAACTGGATCTGCAACAGGTGGGAATTATCGGTCAATCCTTTGGTGGCTACACGGCACTAGCTTTAGCAGGTGCATCTCTAAATTTCGAGCGACTTCAACAAGATTGTAATGATACCAATACTTTTTTAAACATATCTTCCTTACTTCAGTGTCGGGCGTTAAAGTTACCCCGACTTCAATATAATTTACGAGATCCGAGAATTAAAGCAGCGATCGCCATCAATCCAATTACCAGTAGTGTTTTTGGTCAAACTGGATTAAGTCAAATTGAAATTCCAGTGATGATCGTCTCTAGTAGCAACGATTTGGTAGCACCAGCCTTGCCAGAACAAATTCAACCCTTTAGCTGGCTGACAACACAAGATAAGTATTTCGTGCTGATAAAAGGCGGAACTCACTTTAGCACGATCAAAGAATCGAATTCTAACCCAGATCCGATTGATATACCTTCTGAATTTCTTGGTGAGGGTGGTGAGATTGCCCGCCGTTATCTCAAGACATTAAGTGTCGCTTTTATGACCACCTATATCGCAGATTCTCCCCAATTTCGACCTTATTTAACTGCCGAATATGCCAAAATCATCAGTCAATCACCTTTGCCTCTTCAATTGGTGCGATCGCTATCCTTGACATCCTCTACTTCCGTCGCCAACTAGAAAAAATAGCTATTTCGACAGAGGAAAAACTAGCAAGATTGAGAAAAAATGATGATTAAGGATATTAATCTTAGGCAAAAAGGGCATAAATTTTTAGAGAAAAAACATCTTTAAACGCTTAACTATCAGCAAAATGATCACTCTAAAGCGATCGCCATCCGTATAAAGACAAAATCAACAGAAAAGAGGAAATTAAATTATGTCAAAGTATCGTTCAATTCCCTGGAAAACTATACTCAATAGTGCTTTAGGCTTATCTTTATTAGCACTACCGTTTTTTCCCATTGTTAAAAGTAGCAGTTATTTTCAAGCAACTGCTCAAGAAACAGAGCCAAGAGTTACTCCAGAAGAAATTACAGAACAAACCAAAAAACTTATCGGTAAAACGGTTACAGTTAGAGGTGCAGTTGAAGAAGTTCAATCTAACTCGGTTTTCGCCCTTGCCGATGAACTATATTTTGGTGGAGAACAAGTTTTGGTAATCGATCGTTCTGGAGAACTGCCTGCACTTCCAGAAGATGGCACTCAGGTGCAAGTAACAGGTAGAGTAGACAGAGTAATTACATCTAATACCGTAGAAAATCAAGATTTAGACTTATCTCCTGATGTCGTTACCCTTTATAAAGATCGACCAGCAATTATTGCTGAATCGATTATTTTATCTCCCAATGCTAGTGAGGTGACTGAAAATCCTCAAAGTTACTACAATCGACCAGTTGTAGTTAAAGGAAAAGTTGAAGAAGTTTTAGCAGATAATACTTTTACTTTGTCTGAATATAATTTGAAAGGAGGTAAAGATCTATTAGTATTAAGCGTTGCTTCTCAACCAACTCCTACGATAGATGCAGAAATTTTTGCCAGAGGTCGTGTTCGTCCTTTGAATGTAGCCGAGTTGGAAAGAGATTACAATCTAAATTTAAATTCCGCTCTTACTGAGAGACTTGAATCAGAGTATTCTCAGCAAGCTGTATTGGTTATCGATAATATTGCCCCTGCACAAATCGACTTATCCGAGCCGAGAATCGATACGGAATAATTTTAAAGAACTCTCATTATATCTCATTATACTTCTTCTTTTGAGATCCAACTGAGCAATCCTAGAGAGTTAAGACTACCAAAAAAATGTGCGCCCAAAATATTAAACTGCGCCAAGATTAATAATAAGTCTGCGCTTCTTACTACGTTTTCTCTTTTATATACAGCAACTCCTTGAGGTCTGGAGATCGCATCGGCGACCAAAGTAACTAGACTAATCTCTGAAGCGATAAAAGCCAACAATAAACCTACTAAACTTGTTAATAAACCGATACGGAGAAACCAAATAATTTCTGTCCTACTAGGTTGTGTATCTGGATTAACCCGCTGTAATTGTTTGGCTAGTTGGCGGTAACGATAAGCCCAATAAACACTAAAACCTAAAGCAATCAAGCTAAAGACAGCAATAAAAATACCTACACCAGTACCATTATTGGTTGCGCTACGACTAAAAAAGACGAGCAAGAGCGTAATTCCTGATATAGAACCCAGGAGTATATGAATCCAATAGCTGATACGGCTTAAAATGCGAAAAGTATTGGCAAATTTGCTTTTATCGGGTAATTTTGATGTTACTGATTTATTCATGTTTTTACGTAAAAGATTTATTCCCGTGTAATCCAGTTAAGTAGTCCCAAAGAATTAATAGCTCCTAATGTATGTGCGCCCAAAATTGTGATGTTGACAAAATCTAAAAATAAATCGGCTGTTTCAATTGCCTGTTGTGGCTCGTATACTCTTCCTCCTTGTGGTTGAGCGATCGCTTCAGCAATAATAGTTACTACCGTAGTTTCAGAAGCTAAAAAAGCTAAGATTAACCCCAATAAACTTACTGACAAACCGATACGTAAAACATTAATTATCTCTGCTCTTTCTGGTTGCACAGTGAGATTGGTAGATAGCTGTTTTGCCAGGCGACTATAACGCCAATCCCAAAAGATTCTAAATCCCAAGACAATTAGACTAGCCACAGTCAGAATAATACTAGCTTTGATCGCTGCATTGTTTGCAGGTGCGCCCAATCTTCGACTAAATATTATTAATCCTAAAATAATCCCTGAAGTTACACCTAGAATTAAATGAACCCAATAACTAATTTGTGCTAAGAGGCGAAAAATATTAGCAAATTTATGTTTTGGGGGGATAGAAGTGGAATTCATCAATTTTTTTTTAGATACTAACTATTTAAGATCTTGTAAAATTTTAGATTTTTTTGACTCTACCATAAGACTTAAAAGTATTTATAGCAATCGTCTATGATTTCTTACTTTTAGTAGTTAAACAAAATGACCTGGTCACTGTCCATATATTCAAATCAAAAATTAATCATACTTTTAATAGATAAAAAAAGAAATTTAATTAACTAATATTTAAAAGCAAAAAGCATTACTATAGCTGAGTCAAAATAATGAATAATCAAGCTGATAAATTTAAGTTTTTAAATTCTAGATTCAATTAGCACCTGATGAAGCTAAGGAACGAAACTTGGGTGTCGTCAAAATTGAAGAAGATAGCGAAGTTTATCTTAATTAATTTTAGTAATGGACAAGAAGTTAAATTATGAAAAGTCCTAGTGATCTCATCATTAATTTTATTATAGCGATCGCCTGTGTATTTTTAGCTTACGCTTTGGGCAGAATGTTTTTGAGGGTGATTAAAGTTCCTCAAGTGGAAACAGAAAATGATTTTGAATCGCAGCTATATATTCCCCAAAATATCTCTCTGAAACTATAGTTGGCTCGGCGTAAATGGTTTTTTTACCCAAGATCTAGGTTTTTAGAGATAAATAAAGCGATCGCGATCATCATTTTTGACACATGAAAAACATAGTTCACAAACTTAAATATCCTACTTTAGGAATAGTAGGTGCGATTGCCTTGCTGACAATCTGGAGTTTTATTGAACCTCGCATCCTGAACACGGAAACTGAAACTGCTAATATTCCTAATCTGCCAACTTCTTGGCAAGACAAACAAATTGGTCAAATCTCAGATTTTCAAATCGGATTGTGGGGCGACAATCGCGGTACTGTTCGTCACAGTGTTGCCAAACTCATAGAAACTAAACCTGCCGTGACATTAATTAGTGGTGATTTTATTTATCATCCAGGCTCTAATGCTCAACCAGAAATTGAAACAGCAGTCGATTTAGTCCGCCCCTTGGCGAAAGCTGGTATTCCTACTTATGCAGTGTTGGGTAATCATGATTACGGCATGAGTAGTAGATCTGCACAGCCTAATTTAAAATTAGCCAATCGTTTGGAAACAGCTTTAGAATCTGCTGGTATTCAAGTATTAAAAAACGAGGCAGTAAAACTACAACTGCCGAATAGCAGCAAGCCATTATATTTAGTTGGAGTGGGTTCGCTATGGGCAAATCGGGATAATGTGCAGCAGGCATTAAGGGATGTACCAAATGACAGTCCACGAATCGTGATGATGCACAATCCAGATACTTTTGAACAGTTTCCTGTAAATTCAGCCCCTTTTGCTGTGGCAGGACATACTCATGGAGGACAGGTGCGAGTTCCAGGTTTACCTCAATGGTCGTGGTTGAGGTTTACGCAGCAGGATAAAGTTTATGCCGACGGCTGGGCAAGAGGCTTTGGTGAACCTGGTAATCAACTTTATGTTAATCCTGGTATCGGCATGAGTATTGCGCCTATACGCTTATTCTGCCCCCCAGAATTAACCTTTTTTACTCTTCAGGCAGCTTGATCCTAACTGACTCTCCTGAACCAGGTGAAATCGCTGCCAATCCCAGTCAATATTACGGACAAACTCTTGCCGTTACAGGAGAAGTAGAAAATATCTATGGTACAAATACATTTACTCTTGATGAAGATGAGCTATTTGGAGGACAAGATTTATTGGTAGTAGTAAATAATCCCAATAATGCAGCCATACAAGAAGATACAACAGTTGCGGTGACAGGAGAATTACGCCCTTTTGTCACTGCCGATCTTGAAAGAGATTATGAGCTAACTTGGGATCTTGATGTACAAAACCAATTAGAAGCAGAATATTCCCAAAGACCAGTTTTAGTTGTCGAGCAAGTTTATCCTTCGGCTATTCCTGAAGCAGCAAAATAACCAACTGTGTTTCTTCATTTAGTTATATAGCGTTGTGTTGATCGCTTTTAGACAAATCATATATAGCGATCGCACATATATCCAACTTATGTCATCGATTTGACATAGGGCGTGTTAATCGCTTTCACCAAAATGACATAAAGCGATCGCATCAATGTCAAACTTGAGTCATGACCAAGACATATTAGCTAGATAGATTGTTTTTAATACTAGCATTGTGAAAAATAACCTATCAACCTAATAAATATGAATGATACCAATCAAATACCACAAAGTTTTGAATATACGCTTTTAAATGAAGAAACAAAAATTATTATTGAGAAAAGAACATTAGAAATCAAAAATTTAATGCGTCTTACTGCTGAAAATATTATTGATATTGGACAAAAATTAACAGAAGTAAAAGAACAGTTAGAGCATGGTACTTTTCAAATCTGGTTGAGAACAGAATTTGAATGGAGTGAACAAACTGCTCGACAGTTTATGCAAGTATATCGTTGGTCAGAAACTATTGAAAACAAAAATTTTGTGTTTTCACAGCTAGGCACATCTGCACTATATTTATTAGCTGCCCCTTCAACACCTCCTGAAGCAAGACAAGAAATTTTGAATTTAGTTGAGATAGGGGAAAAGATTACCTACACTCGTGCCAAAGTTGTTGTTGATCGCCATAAGCAGACAGCTTTAGCTCCTGTACAGGAGAAACAAGACAAAGTAAAGGACATTAAAATTCTTAACACAATGGCTAAAACCGATTCCACATTAAAACCATCTTCAAATCAATTATTTCGCCTAGAAACTGAGGATTTAGGTTGTATAGTAAGGCTATATCAAGCCGATGAATTAGAATCAACCACAGAATTAACTGTAGGAGCAACCGTTAAAATTAAAGTTGGTCATAGGCAAGGACAAATAGCCAAAATAACTGCAATCATGACCGACTCACAATTGTCAGAAGTTGAGAGTGCAAAAACCAAAGCATCTTCTTTTCGTAAGTCTGAAACCAGTAATATTATTATTCGCACTATTGACGAAGTCGAAGCACTACACGAAAATGAGCATTTAATTGTTAGCTATGGTAATGTTTTTCTTACTGCTGAAGGAAATCCTGATATTTTATCGGCTTTCATCAAACAGTTACAAACTAATACTATGTTTGTTAAACATATATTCGAGCAGGTTTTAAATCAAAACACACAAGCTCAACTATAAACAAATCAATTTCGCAGGACGACGCATCTAAATCCATTTGAGTTTTGATTCAATTAAGGAGTTTATTTCTAAGTACAAATACCGCCTTAGAGGTCAACTAATTTGACCATAAGGTGATGATGGAATTATTACCAATGTAGATGCTGCGTTCTTCAACAAATGGGGTCTTTAGCCATCTCGCCTGGTGAAGCTATAGTGCTGCCGTGTCTGTGTGGGTGATGTGCGTGGTTTTTAGTCATGCTTCTACAAGCTCTTGACGTAAGTGGGTTCTATCGCTCTTTAATGAGGGATAATTGATTATCTTCCTATTTTTTCGCTAAAAATCAATATCAATTTTTGAAGCAGGACTATTTTCCTGAGAACTAAGAACATGCGTATAGACAGCAGTAGTTTTAGGATCGCTATGTCCCAAAAAGTCCTGAACCTCCCGCAAAGAAGAACCATTTTGAAGACTCAAAGTCCCTGCGGTGTGACGTAGACTGTGGGGAGAAAGGCTACGTTCAAAATCGCTATGTTTCAAACCACACTTGGACAAGTAACTATCGACAATATGACCAATCCCTCTTCTAGACAAGCGTTGAGCGTAACGACGATTAGATAAGGAAATAAGTAAGGGAGAGGTTGAAGTTAACTTTTCTTTAGCCCTTATGCGAGCTTGACGATACTGAGCTATTTCCGATCCCAAGTCAGGGCGTAAAATAACGGTTCGGATACTGTTTTTGCCATCAAGCTTAAGATAATACTGACCGCCCGATTCGCTAAGATCGCCCAAATTAGCTCGATACATTTCGATGCTACGACAGCCTTGGAGTGCCATACAACCTAGTAAAATGCGATCGCGTAATACCTGTACTTTGGTAGTTTTATCTCCACGAATTTTCTAGGTAGGCGCAACGCTATCGAATAACTGCTGTAGTTCTTCTAAAGTCAAATAATTAATTGTGCTAGCAACTTCTCGCTTTTCCCTTGGTGCTTTCACTCCCGCAACAGGATTTTCCTTGACCAGTTTATCTGCCAAACAAGCAGTATAGAAATGCTTGATAGCTAAAAGAGATAAACGAATTGTCGGGGATGTTTTCGATTCATCGATTAATTGTTTGCGGTATTCAAGAATATTTTGTTGAGTAACCAAGGCTGGATAAAGTTCTCGCTCTTTACACCAATCAAGAAACTGAGCGACATGACTCTTATAGGTTTTAATCGTATCCACACTGGCATTGCCATCAGCAATAGTTAGGTTAAGATATTGCTCAAAACAGTGGAGCATCACACGGAGCGTAGGTAAAGTAGAGATAGTAGCGATTGCGGAGCTAGTCGAAGACATCGCCGTTCGACCGCCCCGTTCAAATCTACCTTTATTCAATCGTCGAATAGCCATCCCTTTTCCCTTTTCCCTTTTCCCAAATACGAAGCAATCTAAAACCCTCAAAAAAGTTTACTACGTAGAAGGTCTGTTATTTGCTCTAAAAGTTGTAAAATTGGTGAGTAATCAGAGCAAATTAGGGCATAATGCAGCTTGTATGTTCTCTCACCACAAGAAGCGCAGTTAAGGGATAAATTAGAGCATCAGGTACGGACGGGGTTCGTGCTTCGAGGCCAGGCACTGAGGACGATTAAGCGGTTAAAATTGTATCGCGATCGCTTTTCAGATTTTGAGTCTTATTGCGATGAAGTTTTTAAGTTTTTATTTAGTATAGAGCGGATATTTTTAGTTTTTGATGTATGATACATAATCTAAGCTTGAATAGTTTTCTAATTACTAAAATGAGTGAAAATCATGTCATGTTGATGGCTAAGTTTATCCATAGTCATCCCGAACCGCGGAAGGCGGTGAACGCAGGCTCCGCCTTTTTAAGGCGGAGTACCGTTCACTTCAGATGTTGCCTGCTAGAGTTTGGCGGACTCATTATGAGGATGAATGTAAACAGGAAAATAGAACTTATGCTTTTTCTGCTTTGAGGCAATATTCTTCTCTGGTCAGAATCCAAAAATCAAATCGATATCATCTCTATGGCTCGGCGAAGATTCCTGCTAAGGTCCATTGGTGACAAGTTAAGAGACTACGATGTTTGTCAACTAGTGTTGAGCTATAAGCCGTAAGCTATAAGCACGGGGCTTACGCCCCAAGCGCGCTTCGCGCTTGCCCCGAAGGGGCTGTAGCTTTTAAAAAATTTTTCAGGTACTTTAACTGTTTAGAAAGCGATCGCTTTTTATTGAGTTTGATTCCATATAAGCGTATCTAATCTTCCTGATGAAGTAGAAAATCGCATCGAAGCGAATAAAGATTTTCAATATGATGATTCTGATTTATCGGCATTTTTGTTGAGCGACTCAACTACTTTATCTTCAGACTCAATCTCCCCAGATTTTCAAACCTTGTTGCATAACACCATCGGTCATGATGGTGTTATTGAAAGTAACACACCAGACATCTATCACAAAATCGAAGAATCTAGCACCAGTGAGATTGGCTCTAGTGAAATTAGCGTATTCGACGCTAGCATTAAAAAATTCAGCCCTTATCAGATTGGCTCCAGTAAAATCAACATCGGTGAGATTGGCTCTGGTGAAATTAGCTCCTTCCAAGAAAGCATCTTTGAACATGGCTCTAATCAAATTAGCCCCACTCAGGTTAGCCCCACTCAAGTTGGCTTTTCTCAACCTAGCACCGATCAAATTAGTGGAATTCAAGTCAGCCCCACTCAAGTTAGTCTCAACCAAGTCAGCCCCACTCAAACTGGCTTGTCTGAGATAAATTTCTCTCAAATCGGCTCGACTCAAGTCAGCCCCACTCAAATCAGTTCTGCTCAAACTAGCTCGACTCAAGTTAGCCCCACTCAAATCGGTACAGATCAACTTAGCATCTCGCAAGTCAATTCCAGTCAGTTGAGCATCAATCAACTCGACACCACTGAGATCGACACCAGTAAAATCCCGCTCACCAGCAGCGTACCTTCTGAGCAATTCCTCAGCAGTCATCATAACTCAACCTCCTACAACTTCGATAACAGTGCTAGTTTACTCGCAACAGGCACCGAAATCATCAACCCTAAATCAGTAGAATATAATCCAAAAACCAATACAGCTACACTATACTTCGATGGTTTTGAAGCTAGTGAATACGAACTAATCGTCGATGACAATCTAACTAACCCAGATGGCATTACCCTAAAAGAACCCTATCAGGTAGACTTTACCGCCGTTTCCGACTTTAGCGAACTAGTCGATCTAAAATTCACCAACACCAGGAGCGATCGCCAAAACCAGACCATCTCCTTTGATATCTCTTTAACTAATACAATCGACTACGACCTCTCCCTCCCCTTAAATCTAGTACTCCGATCGGGCAATAACAGCGAAACTGCCCAACCCAGTAAGTACACCAGTATTAGTGATACAGGAGCATACTTTATCGACCTCAGTGACTCCTTACCCGATGGTATTCTCAAGTCGGGAGAATCAGTTACTGAAGAAACAGTCACCATCTACAACCCCGATGACCTGAGATTTGAATTTGAGCCAGGTATTTACACTCTACCCACCAACAATCAAGCTCCAGTTTTCAGTTCCGAACCAATCACTGTTGCCACCGCAGGAGAAAGTTACGTCTATAACGTAGCAGCTTCTGACCCAGACGGCAGCGTAGTTGGTTATCTGCTTTACGATGCCCCAGAGGGAATGTCAGTCAACCAGTCTGGTCAGATTACTTGGAGTCCTACAGAAGGTAGTCCGAGTGAGGCGAAAGTCAGTCTGCACGTTCTGGGGAATTTAAGTGGAAGCCCAATTACGGACAGGCTGGTGAGTATACCCTTCAGTTTGCAGTGACTGATAGTCATGGTAGTCAGGATCTTAAAGAAGTTGAAATTGTTGTTGCCAATGTCAACCGTCTACCCAGTCTTGCAGTTAAGCCTCAGATAGTAGCTTTGGGTGAAGAATTAGAATTTACGCTCTTTGGTAAAGATCCTGATGCAGAAACCACCTTAACCTACAGTTCTTCAAATCTACCAGAAGGTGCAACATTAAATGCCGAAACAGGACTGGTTAAATGGCAACCATCTCCAGGACAGGTAGGGGATTATGTGGTTACCTATCAAGTATCTGACGGTAAAGACACAGTTGAGAAAAATACTTTAATTCGCGTTGAAGTCGAACCAACTCTACCTGTTGTTAATTTAGAATTCACTCCCAGCTTTGCGCCTATTCCAGGACAAAAGGTAACTATTAATGCTTTAGCAGATAGCTTTACTGAGATTAAAGAACTTAAGGTACTGGTCAATGGTCAAGAATTAGCTTTAGATAGTCGCAATCGAGGTTCATACACTCCCAGTCAACCAGGTAGGGTGGAAATAGAAGTTACTGCTACTGATGCTGCGGGACGTACTGCGACTACGACTGAAATCCTCAAGGTGCGCGATCCTCAAGATAATGACAAGCCTGTGGTGGCATTTGGTTTGGGCTTAAATGGTGAAGCCTTCGATCGTGCTACAGATATTAAGGCCACAATTAGCGATCGCAATCTAGATGAGTGGACGCTTGCTCTCAAGGGAGAGGATGAAGTCTTAGCTACAGGTTATGGCAATGTTAATAACAATGTAATTGCCAAGTTAGATCCTGCTCTTTATAGTAATGGTTTCTATACTTTAGAGTTAACTGCTACCGATATTAAAGGGCGGACTTCTACTACTGAAATAATTGTCGAAGTTGAAGGCGATGATAAAAAGGCTCAATATCAAAGGGTTGATACTGATTTATCCCTTGACTTTAACGGTACTACTATCGATCTAACTCGTCGTTATGATTCCCCTAAGCGAAATGAATCGGGTAGTTTTGGTAATGGTTGGGCTAGTAGTTGGAATTTTGACCTAGAAACCGATGTCGAGATTCGTGGTACGGGGAATGAAGCAGTCAAACCATTTGAAACTGGTACGAGACTGTACTTAACTCTTCCCGATGGCGAACGAGTCGGCTTTACCTTCCAACCCGTAGCCGAAGAGATTACAGGCTTGACTTACTATCATCCTGCTTGGGTGGCTGATGCTGGAGTTAACTATACACTTGAATCTACTGATGTTCTGTTGAGTAAAGCTGGCGATCGCTTTTACGATCTCCAAACAGCCAAACCCTATAATCCCTCTGCTCTCTCTGCCTCCTCTGCTTATACTCTCACTGATAGTGACGGTACTGTTTATCAATTAAATGCCGAGGGGGTTTTACAAGAACAGGTTACTAGTAATGGCACGCGGTTGATTTATAGCGATAGCGGTATCTTGAATCCTGAATCTGGAGAGATGGTGCGGTTTGAGTCGGATGAAGCTGGTAGGTTAACTAATATTACTGCACCTAACGGCACTAGTGTTATTTATGACTATGATGAGGCTGGTAATTTAATCAGTGTCAGAAATCTTTCCCTGGGTGATTCTGTTCGTTACAGCTACGGTGAAAAAGGATTGAATTTAATTGCTGGGGATACGGGTGAAGCTGTTGCTTACTTCGATACCCCTGTAGTCAAACCAATTACGAAAGATTTAGGTACGGCTAGTTCTTTTACTGGCAAAACAATTACTGGTAGTTCCCCAACAGCCAATCTTTACAGCTTTGCCTTGAGGGAATCGGAGCTTAAATCGACTAATACTGGCTTTGTCCTCTTGGGTGTCGATACTGGTAGTAATGAGATGCCTGTAATTGAAGGTTTGACACCAGTTAGTAGTACTGATGGTTTTGCTTTATTTGCGATTGACCGTGAAGGTTTGAATTTACTGAGCGTTAATGGTGATTATGAACTGCAACTTGGTATTGCTGGGGATGTAAATAATGATAATGCCGTCAACGGTGTTGATAGTCAGTTAGTAACCGATGCTATTGGTAAGTCGGCTGGGGATGCTGGTTACGATCGCACCTTAGATCTTAATCGCGATCGCACTATTGATGCGACCGACTTACAAATACTCGGTAGTAACTATGGCTTCCGTTATAATCAGGCTCCTGTAGTAACTGACGGAGAAGCTATAACTCATGAGGATCTGAGCGTTGAGATTCCCCTGAAGGATTTAGCTAACGATCCAGAAGGCGATAAGCCTTACGGCATGGCTTCGCAACGCATTTTCTTTAAGGCTACTGATGTTCAACATGGTCAAGTTATCTTTACCCCCGACGGTTCTCGTGCCATCTTTAAGCCCTATGTGGGTTATACAGGTACGGCATCCTTTAAGTTATTTGCCGACGATGGTTATGGGGTAAGTGATGCTGCGGTTGTGTCGATTCAGGTTAGTGATGCACCTTTAACTAGCTTGGACTTTGTGGAAAGAAATCCCCAGTTAGAGGTAGGCGAGCAAGTTGAATTGCAAGTGGTTGCTGACTTTGCCGATCAAGAAGATGTCGTGCTGCCTGGGGATTATTTGACTTGGCGTACTGAAAAGACAGGGGTAGCTACTATAAGCGATCGCGGTACGGTTACTGGTGTGAGTAATGGTACTACCATATTCAGTGTCGAACGAAATGGTTTGAGTGCTGTTACTGCTTCGAGAGTTGGTCAGACAGAAATTCCAGGAACTGAGGCCGAATTAAATACAGCGATCGCTCAATACTTCGGTTTGGATGTTTATCCCGATGCAGTAACCTTAACCAAAGATGTTGAAAGACAAATTCTCGTTGGTATTGAGGGTCAAACTGATTCTCCAGATCTGAGTGATGATACTACTGGTACGCGCTATTTTGTCAATAATCCAGAGGTGATCGGCGTTGATGAAGATGGTTTAATTACCACCCTTATGGAGGGAGAAGCAGAAGTTACTGTCATTCATGGTGGTGTTGAGTCAATTATTCCCGTCAACGTGGAAACTTCTAATCTTGGTGCAACCGAGTTGGATGCTGATGGTGGTATTGTCGAGAATAGCGAAGGCTATCAGGTGATGATTCCTGAAGGTGCATTGGCCCAAAAAGCAGAAATTAATATTACCAGTATCGAGCAAAGCGAATTAACTGCTCCTTTACCAGAGAAATTTGAAGTTATAGGTGCGTTTAATCTAGAATTAGGGGATGAAGATTTAGCAATTCCTGCTCAAATAGCTATCCCTGCACCAGAGGGATTAGCACCAGGTACAGAAGTCTTCCTAATGCGAGATGGGGAACTACCCGATGCGACGGGTACTTGGAATCCCATCTGGCTAGTGCAAGAATCAGCAATTGTCGGTGATGACGGGATGATCCGCACTTCTTCTCCTCCTTGGCCTGGAATTAAAAAGGGCGATGATTATATTGTTAGCGTACCTAAGTTTGAATATAAAGTTGGTAAAACCTATGGTGGTTTTGGTACTTATACAGGAGCGAGTAATCTGGCTGGTACGGCGGTAGTCACCTCTGGGGTAGGAGTACTGGCATCTAATTTCAGTGCTATTTTTAGTATTCCTACCTTCTTTGAAGCGAATTTAAGAACTGTCGAAGTTATTACCATTCCTAAGATTGGTAGTTTACCGAAAATCACTACCGCAGGTGTAAGCATCAATCCTCAAGGAGTTCCAAGTGCAACCGTAGAGTTAGATACCCCCTATTTTAAAGATAATAATCCGTTCCTTGCGCCAGCTTTGGAAAAAGGCAAAATAGATTTTAGCGAAACAGAAGAACCAGTTGTTTACTTAACAGGAACTAATTTCTTAATCGATGGTGAAAATACCAATGTTTCTGAGACAACGTTTGCTGACTTAACTCCAATTTTTGAATACGCTGGAAAGGAATACGAAGGTGAAGTGATTTCTGATTTGAGTAAAACTTTGGGAGGAAATCGTTATCAAATTGCGATTAAAGTTCCTCAAACAGTAGTCTTATCTGAATCTGCGATTAGCTTAACTAGAACTCAGATGGAATTAACAGATGCTAGTAATCCTAATTCCATCAAGCCTGTTCCTTATAAAAGCGAAAGTAAAATTACGATTAGTCCTCAAGATGTTGATTTAACCCTGGCACCACAAGCATTCAAGGATCGAGTTAGTGTCTTTAATGCTCTTAATCCCGAAGAAATATTGGAAACAGGTGATTTAACTAGCAGAGATCTATTATTAGCTGAAATTCCTGTAGGTACTGGCGGGACTTTTGATGATGAACCTAGAGATTTAGCTGCCACTCATGACGCTACTCGTGCTTATGTGTCTTTACGAGACTCAGGTAAATTAGCTCTAATCGATTTGATGAGTTTGCAGCAGGTTGACACCAACTCAGAAACTCCAAATGTCATCGATCAAATTAAATTACCAGTCAATGCTGCTCCTCATGCCATTGTTATTTCTCCAGATGACCGCTATGCCTATGTTGGCGATTATCGTAGTGAAACCCTATACATCGTTGATATCGATGCCAAATCTACTACTTATCATCAGGTAATTGAAGTAATTAATCTGGCTGGTGTAGAAAATGGATTACGTTCTTTAGCAATTAGCGAAGATGGTAGGAAATTATTTGCCAGCGCCCCTACTAGTAATAGTAGAGCAGGGGAAGGCAAAGTTTATGTATTCAATATCGATCCTCAAGATCAGCCGAAGGAATTAAAAGATCAACCAGGAGAATTTGAACCCAATACTCAGAAATGGCATGAGATTATTGGCACGGTTGAAGTGGAAAAAGGAATTGAGGGAATATCCGCCTCTCCAGATCCTCATGTTATGGTTTTCACTAATCGCTTTGAGGATTACAAGGGCTTTGGTCGGATTAAAGTTACCAATGATGACCCGACTAAATTTGCTGCGAGCGTGAGCTATACACCTTTGGGATTGGGTTCGGCTCAGGATTATTTCGATGTCAATGAGGCTAGAGATGTAGTGATTACCAGTGATGGTAAGTATGGCTTTGTCGCTGGGGCTAATTCGCGTAATATGGGTAGTGGAATTCCGAGTATTGATGGGCCCAAAGCGGGTAGTAATGTCGGGATTATTGTCGATCCTTTAACTGAAAATGCCAAGTTAGTTGCTGCCACTCGACCAATTCCAAATGCTTGGACGAGCAGTATTACTATTTCTGGAGATGATAAATACTTGTTCGCTTCCTATCCAGGAGTAGGCGGGGTTTATGCTTGGTCTGTTGAGGAGATAATTAAGACCCTTGACGATCCTAGTGGAAACGTAATCGATCATTTAGGCAGAGGTATCGCTTCTCCCGTATTTAACCCAGCCACCAAAAGAATTGCTACTAAAGCCGATCTGAGCAGTGTGCCGATTGACAATATTAATCCCAAGATTACGATTGCCTCGGATTTACAGCTAATTAAAGATAAATATACTAGATTCAATGGTCTTGAATATGTAAATGATGTCGAATTTGGTGTTCCCGAAGAATCCAAGCGCGCACCTCTGACTATTGGTTTTAATCCTTGGTCGGTTGCTAATGCTACTCGTCGCAACTGGTTAAACTTGCTACCAGTTGACGAGGATGACATAACTCAAGATTTAACTCCAACTCTTGAATGGGAATTTGACAAAGAATATGAAGATGTCAAAGAGGTCAATCTTTTTGTTAGTTCTACTCCCAAAAATCAAGGATTATTACCCTGGGATCAATTAGCAGATTTAAAAGATCCTACTTTACTACCTGAATTGAGCGTAGCGCAGAAGAAAAAATTGCTGACAGAACCTTGGGGTGAATTTGATGACTTTAATCCTGGTCGGATCATCACCGCTACTTGGAAAAAAGATACTAAAACTTGGTATTGGCGTGATGGAGAAACAGTTATTGCCAGCACTCCAGGTAATCCCCCCAACTCGAAAACCAGGTTGACAATTCCCGATGAGCTAGCCCTAACTTTAGGAGAAGACTACTACTGGGCAGTGCAAGCTACCGCCGCCACTGGAGAGGTAAATTTAGACACCTCTGGTGAGTTTGAAACTGTTGCGCCCATTAACGACCGTCCTTTTAGTAGCGTGACTGTGATTACTCATGGCTTTAACTTAATTCCTTTCCCTGGAGAGCATGAGGGAATTCCCGAATCAAGTTACCAAATGGCCGAGAAAATTGTTGGTATTCATGGGGAAGATAAGGAAGGTCTGATCTTACGCTATGACAAACCGACAGGTAATTGGGTACCTGTTCAAAAGGATGAAGTATTTGGTTGGAGAGATAACACGGACTTAACCAACGGATTAAAACCAGAAGAACCTGGTTACATGAAGTTGTTGGGCAATGTGATTAACACTCAATACCAACACCGACCAATTATCCTGCTGACAGAGTGGTCTACCAATGGAGAATCTACGGTTCCCGATTCTGGCTTTACCGAAGGTGCTGCTGATGCCTTCTTTGCTTCGATGGTAGAACTTGATCGAGTATTAAAAGTTAAAGTCGGCGACGATGTATCTCCTGGTGACGGGATTTATAAAGATAATGGCGATTTGCGTCGTGAACAAGGGAATTTATTTAATTCGCCGATGCACTTTATTGGTTTTAGTCGAGGTACAGTTGTTAATAGTGAAATCATTCAACGTTTAGGAACTTACTATCCTCTTGCTGGTGGTTTTGAAGCTGACGAAAATGGCAAGAGAATCGAAAATACTGGCGATCTTCAGATGACCACCATAGATCCTCATGATTTTGCGCAAGAGGGTCTGAATATACCAGTAGGAGAGCTTTTTGATAAAGCACTGGCTTTATCCAAGAATTTAGCTAAAGATCCTTTGACACGAAAAATTGCCGAAGAAATTCTTAAATATGCCTCAAAAATATCTAGATTTAGTCGCGAAGACCTAGATTATTCTGATTTTCAAGAACCAAGAGTTCAGGTTTGGGACAATGTTAGTTTCGCCGATAATTATTATCAAACTACTAATACTGGTAATCCGCTTAATCTAACTCCCAATGGTCGTGAGCTTGTCAACATCAATCCGTCTCCTTATAGCAATGCTGCCGATGTGAACTTGGATCTTTCAGATTTTCGAGGTTTCAAAGGCATTGAAGCGGTGGTTAAGTATCCCATCGGCGGGGCGCACTCGGCAACCTTGGCATGGTACACAGGTACGGTAGATCAAGCATTAACCAGTATTGATAATGAGTTTGTGTATGAAGAGGACGGAATTGAAATTCAAAATCAGAAGGGCGAGGTCAACCTAGACAAATGGTACGATTCTCAACTAGATGTAAATGCTCCATTGTGGTACTCATCTGGCAACAACCCAAATGATACTCCAGATGAATATGACTCTGAAGAGGGTATTGGCACTGGTTGGTATTACTCCTACCTTAATGGAGGAGAAAGACCAGATGGTCGTCGCTCGACAGTGACACCAGCTTTTGACAATACTTTTGCACCCAGACAGCGTGGCGATTTTGCCGTTCCGACTCTATTTAACGGCAACTTTGATACTTCTTTTAGTGGCAATGAAGAAAGCTTTAGAAGTAATACTGTTCGCAATGCCTGGGGTGGGGCCATTGCTGGTTGGTCTTATCACAATGGCAGATTAGATCAATTTGATGTAGGTAGTTTTGGCGATCTTAAGTATGGTGTCAGTATCAAAAATCTGGTTGATTGGAAGAGTATTCATACTCTAAGCGATGATTACCGTAGTCAAGTAGGTTATAGCGAAACGCAACCCAATTTTGCTCTTAAGATGGATGGTGGTGACAGTATTGTTCACAACCGCTTTGTTGTTCCTGATTGGGGTGCGTTGAGGTTCGATCTTCATACTCCGAATATTAATGGAGGACAACTACAAGTAACACTTCAAGCAGCCGATGGAAGCGCAGCAGGAGTTTCAACAGCAATCTTTTTAGAACCAGCTATAAACAGTGCTTTAGCATATTCAGAGAATACTCGTAAAATTGGTTATGGAACACAAGGATTTGAAACCTTTACCTTAGATATACCAGACAATTTGAGAGGTAAAACTGCCATTTTATCTTTTCAATTAGATGGTGGAAATCCAATTTATCTTGATGATGTTTTCTTCCAGAGTAAAGACTTGATGTTAGGATTGCCTACTTTAAATGAGCAAAAACCTAGAACTGATCTATCTTTTGCTGATAACTTCTTAATTGAAAAACCACAATATAGCTTGTCGTATAACCAAGACAAAAAAGGTTCCAATTGGGTTAGTTGGCAAGTTAATCCAAGTTGGCTTGGAAATGTCTCTCGACCAGGCGCAGAGGAAGCAAGACTCGATACTGACTATCCTTATGGAGAAACAGATTATCCTTGGATATCTGATCCTACATTGCCTAGTGGTTTAACAACCACAATTCCTACAGATTATAGAGCTGATTCAAGTTATGATCGAGGGCATTTGATTCCTGTTAGAGATAGAGATAGAAGTGTCAAAGATATATTATCTACATTTTTGACTACTAACCTCTTGCCTCAACATTTTAAAGTTAATCAGTCTGGAGGTTCGTGGTTTAAATTAGAAGAATTCACGGATAAAGTTGCCGAGCGTGGTTGGAATCTTTATATTACAGCAGGTGGAGCGGGAACGATTCCTAATTCTCCACTAGAACAAGTTCACGGAATTAATACGCCTGAATCAATATGGCAGGTAATAGTAGCACTCAAACCAGGAGAAAGAATCGAAAATATAGATATCGACACTCCAATTATTGCTGTTAATATTCCTAATGAGAGACCTGTTCCAATTCCAGACGACCCAGATTCTCCAGATCCTACAAAGTGGTATACCTGGATTACTACCATTAACGAAATTGAAGCATCAACTGGTTTGGATTTGCTCTCAAATTTGCCAGATGAGCTGGAGAAACAAATTGAGCAAACTAGCTATACTGGTTCAGTTTCTCCTACTGGGTTTCCCATAATTCCTTTTTCTGGTTCTCTATTAGCTGAAGAGTCAAATAGTCCAGTTTCCTCCATCGGGGAGAGTAGTATCACACAAGATAGCACCACTAATTCTGGGATTATCGATTCCTCCAGGAAGAAAAATCGAGGCTTTACTCAAATCAACACCGGTCAAATTAGCTCCATCCAGGCAAGGTTCACCCCCAAACTGAGTTTCCTCTACACAGGCATCAGTCAAGTTGGCGCCACTCAAGGCACAGTCCTGAAGGCGCGCCCTACTGAGATTGGCTCTTATCAAGATAGCATCATTGAGTCCTCCATCATGGAAGATAGCACCACTAAGGTCAGCACCACTAAGATTGGCTCCTTCCCATCCAGTCATAGAAAGATCGGCGTTACTCAAATTGATCCCACTCAAGTCGCAGTCACTGAAGTTAAGCCCTCGCAGGGAGATTCCACTAAAATTTCTTTCACCAGCAGCGTACCTTCTGAGCAATTCTTCAGCAGTCATAATTCAACTCCCCAAATAATTAATGAAATTAATAATAGCGCAATTAAGATCTGGTCAAACTTACTCAAATCAGAAACATCGCTAGATGTTGATTTCCAAATCACCGACCTACCATCAGGACAACTAGCCGAAGCAACCATCATAGGCTTCGACTCTTCTGGAGTACCCAACGCAGGAACAATCCTCATTGATCGCGATGCCAATGGTGTCGGCTGGTTCATTGACGAAACACCATTAGATAACTCAGAATTCACCACCAAAAACACAGATAGTTACCTACTTGCTGCTGCGGAATCAGAAGCAAATGGCAAATACGATTTACTCACAACAGTTCTCCACGAACTTTCCCATCTCTATGGCTTCATCGATGGCTATCAAGGATACGACGATCGCCTTTCCACCAAAAACGGTACTACCAAATTCATCGGCGATGATTTCACCGCAACCCTCGATGGCGAACACCTAGACAAACAAACCCATCCCTATGACTTGCTGAATACCCACCTGGCACCAGGAATGCGGAAACTTCCTTCTGAGTTGGATGTACAAATACTACAATCACTAATTGCCACTGAATTTGAGCGAAATGGCAACAAGCCAGCGGGTGAAGAATTACTTGCCAAACTAACCTCAGCTCCTTTACTCGGTATTACTAATGGAGACTTCAGTATCTCCGACACCACCAATAATACCTATGCTTGGAACACTCGTGGGGATAGCAAGATCGAATCAGGTCAAGCAGTACTAACTGAAGACTCACCATTTTTAAGCAACTTCAGCCAAACCTTTACCGTGACTGAATCTGCCAAAACAATTCAGTTTAAGTTAATTGAAACAGAATTGGGAGCAAGTGAATTAGCTCCTCCAGATGCTTTTGAAGTCGCTTTGCTTGATGCCAATACCCATGAATCTCTTGTTACTGACAACGATTTAACCGAAACCGATTCACTACTCAACATTCAAAACGACGGCACTGCTTACTTTAGCGACCAAGTAAGAATTGGCGGGGCAACATCAGGAGAACTCATCAACCTCGACAAATCCCGCACTGTTACCATTGATATCTCAAACCTCACCCCTGGTACAGAAGCCACCCTTTACTTCGACCTTCTAGGCTTTGGCGATGTAGATAGCCGCGTGGTAATCGATGATGTCCGTCTTTCCGACCAAAACCTGTTACCACCAACAGCAGTAGACGACACCGCTACCACCATTCAGGGTGAAGCGAAAGTCATCGAGATCCTGGCCAATGATAGCGATGATGATGGCACAATTACCCCCGAATCAGTCCAGGTAAGAACGGGTTTAGGGACTTGGGGATTTGGGGATTTGGGGGGTGCTACTGCTCATGGTACTGTTCGGGTTAACCAAGACGGTACTGTGACTTATACGCCCAGCGATCGCTTTGTCGGCAAAGATAGCTTCACCTATGTAGTTCAAGACAATGATGGACAACCATCAGAACCAGCTACAGTGACTGTTGAGGTGAAAAATGCTGCACCTAAGATTACGGAAATTAATATACCCGATCGCATTACCGAAGGAGATGAAGTTACATTAAAGGCGATCGCAACTGATGCAGGCTCGGACGAGCTTACCTATACTTGGGACTTCGGTGATGGTGAAACTGCCACTGGCACAGATTCGCATATTACCCACACCTTTACTAAAAATGGCGACTACAAGTTAATGAGAATACGCTCTAATTGCTGTTTATGGTCAAAGCCAACAAGTTATTCAGGAATTGGAAAACCAAAAAAACACGACCGAAAATTTAAGGTCAATGACCAAAGTAATTTTCTAAATTTAGTTTGATGATTTAGCTGTTAAAAACAGGCTGAATTGTTTTCTAATGATTATTTTTAGTCTAAACGGGGGTCACTCAGCAAGATGCTAAATCCAGCGATGTGATGCGATGTTTACATCCTGTCAATGTGCGATCGCAGCTATCCTTACCGATGTCAGATGGAGTTGGGCTTTATATTGGCATATGTATGACGACTCATTCCCTTCAGGCGGATTCCGCGTTTTGGGACGTTGCGCGATCGGTCAAATCTCAACTCTCACAAATTGACATTGCCCAGCAGTTAGTCGAGGAGTACCAACTTCTACAACCCATGATGGCGAATTACACCGATGCCACCGCCTTGGTTGAAGAAGTGGGATCGCAATATTCCTGTCAACTGACCGTCACGAATCTCGGTCGCATCGATATGGCTCAACAGTACGGCGACATTCGAATTGAAGCACTCCAATTCCATGCTTTTACAGGTGTGGTCGGGCGGATTGTTGGCGTGGCGACCTTGGGCGATCGCCTTGCCCTCACGCTTTCATCGACACCCCTAATTGATGTGGATCGGGATCGGGATCGGAGCGATCGAGCTGAAACTGCCTTTTTATCCGAAGGAGTGAAGCGTTTAGAGCTTGCAGTTCAAGCAATTCACTGGAATGACACCAAAGTAGATTTGTCCTTCACCATAAGAATCTGATAAATCATTGTAAGAATCTGAAAGAACTCAAGCATTTGAAATCAATACACTAAGGATAGATATAACCAAGAGAATCCAATTATGGTCAACAAACAAACTGTAGACGAACAAGCAAATAGAAAAACAACTACTAACCTGACACCAGCCCAGGAATTTTTGCAAGAACTCTGGGAAGAGCATTTGAGGTACGAGTTTGACACTCACAACACTGAAGATACCCTCGCCACAATGGTTGAGGATGCTTACGTTAATAATATTCCAGTAATGACTGGGGGAGTCGGGAAACCAGCACTGCGCGAGTTTTATTCTAAATACTTTATTCCACAGATGGCACCAGACACCGAACTGACTCCGATCTCGCGCACGATTGGAAACGATCGCCTCGTAGATGAAATGGTGCTTAAATTCACTCATACCGTTCAAATAGATTGGATGCTACCTGGCATTGCTCCGACAGGAAAACGGGTTGAAGTGGCAGTGGTAGCGATTGTTCAGTTCCTTGACGACAAGCTAGCCCACGAACACATCTACTGGGATCAAGCGAGTGTCTTGGTTCAACTTGGCTTGCTCGATCCTGGTACGTTACCCGTTGTGGGCGTTGACAGCGCGCGTAAGGCACTCGATCCAAAATTGCCCTCAAACGCACTAATCGATCGCGACTAAATAATAGGAGTTATCCAATGTCAACTTTTGTTTTAGTTCATGGCGCATGGCATGATGGTTCTGCTTGGAAAGGGATCATCCAACATTTAGAAGCGAAAGGACATCAGGCTTTTGCTCCTACAATTGCTGGAAACGGTAAAGGTGTGAATAAAAATGTCAACCACGCCCAATGTATGCAATCGATAGCAGATTATATCGTTAGCAAAGACTTAACTGATATCGTCCTGTTAGGACATAGTTTCGGAGGTATGATTATTGCTAAAGTTGCCGAAGCGATTGGCGATCGCATTCGACGGCTAATCTTCTTGGATGCCTTTGTTCTCAACGACGGTGAAAGTCTTAGAGATAACCTACCACCGCATCTGCAACAGTTAATGGATCGATTAGCGAAAGAATCAGACGATAATACAATGACGATGCCTTTCGATGTTTGGCGCGAAGTATTTATTAATGATGCCGATCTCGAACTAGCTAAATCTAGTTATGCACAATTATCGTCTCAACCCTATCAACCGTTCATTGACAAGTTGGACTTAAAACAGTTTTACTCGCTGCCCATTCCCAAGAGTTACCTTTACTGTAGTGAAGATATTGCACTTCCTCAAGGCGAGTGGGGTTGGCATCCGAGAATGTCCAATCGTTTAGGATTATTTCGGTTCGTACAAATGCCAGGGAGTCATGAGGTAATGTTTTCTAATCCTGGCGGTTTAGCAGCAAAAATTATCGCAGCAGGACGCGATTAAGATTAATCGGCAACAGTAAAAAACGGAAATATTAGATCGGTCACAGCGATTACACATTAACTCGACAGGAGCAATTTCATGATGGAATCTTTCTGGTTTTTTGGTTCTCATCTTACCATCCTTGCCGATCGCACCACGACGGTCGGACATTACGATCTAATCGAAGGATACTTTCCACCTGGTTCGCAAACACCTCTCCATCGCCACACCCGTTATTGGGAACATTTATACGTGATTGAAGGAGAGTTTACAGTCTGGGCAGGTCGAAACAAGCTTGTACTAAGCACGGGTGAAAACTTTCTGATTCCAGTTGGTATACCTCATGTCGTTGGCGCGCTCGGCGATTATCCAGCGCGTGGATTGGTCTTTGCTGCCCCCAGTGCCTTTGCTCGGCTGATTACAACAGTGGGTACGCAGGAGAAGAAAGAAACACCCGATATGGAACTGTTCGAGCGTATTTCTGCCGAGATCGGCGACGAGATTTTAGGGCCGCCTGGAACTTTGCCCTCCACTGCTCCAAAAACGGAGTAAATCCATTGCAAACAGTAAAGAAGCAATTTTTGCCACAACATTAATAATAAAACAGAATCATGGAACCAGTTCAATTGACATCTTTAACAGCATATAAGCGCACCTCTGCGCTCGACTCGACCATGTTTTACATGGGAAATCTAATGTCCTTCCTGGTTAGAGGTGAGGACACAGGAGGTCGCTTCGCCTTGATGGAGATTCAGGCGAAACCAGGCAATGAACCACCCCCTCATCTTCATGAATGGGAGCATGAGACGTTTTACTTGCTGGAGGGCGCGATCGAGGTCTACTGCGAAGATAAGGTCTTGATGGTGCATCCAGGGGAAGTGGTCTTCATACCGCAAGGCAAGCCACACGCTTTTTATATCCGCTCCCCACATCTGCGAATGTTGATCCTGGTTCAAGCAGTGGGCGATCGCGCAGTTGGGCTGGATCGCTACTTCATCCAAATGGCCGAACCTGCAACTAGCATGAATCTTCCCACTGAAGCAGTCACATATCTAATGGACGATCCCAGTCAGGCTATCAGCCTGGGTGAAGCAAATGGTGTTCGTTTTCTGTCGCCAGAAGAAATTGCTAAGGAACTGTCGCACTACCCAGGATTTGGAGCTAACTTGGAGAAGAGCGAATAATAAACGGCGATCGCATTAATGTCCCAGTCAATAATGCAGAATACGGTCTCATGGGCGCAGTCGAACAAGTTAGGATCTCTCTCAAAAGTATGATTTTTGGCAGTGATCGACTATGTATCCTCAATAGGAGGTGTACTTGGTCAAAAAAATGGTAAGCCAAATGCAGGAAACACAATCCTTGACGGGGAAACTTGTCAGCCCGACAATCGAACTCGACCAACAGATGCGTAGAACTCTAGTGTCATCAAGTCGACAGATGGACTGGAATGGGATCTTGGTCGAGCAGTATCAATATTCTCCAAATCCTCTAAATCCAAATGAACTTGACCGTCCTGCCACCTCAGACCATTGGTTCAACTTACCGCTAGTAAATCCCGTTACCTTGTCTCAAAAGCGGGACGCTCGCTTGCATGAATCAATTCTTCAAAAAGGTGACAGCACCTTTATTCCTGCTGGGGAACCGAGCTACTGGCTCTGCAAAGGAAGTGATACCTACCGTCCAATGCTGAACATCCACTTAAAGCCTGAGTCGATCAGACAAGTCGTTGAAGCTGCCGAAATCTATCTAGATCGGCTCGACCTCGTGAGATGTTTTGGTCAGCAAGATTTACAGCTTCATCAAGTCGCCATGCTGCTTTTAGCTGAGTTACAGTCAGGTGGCATGATGGGACGATTATATGTCGAATCCTTAACTCAAGTTCTAGTCATTCATCTGCTGCGCCACTATTCCACCTTTACGCGCACCATTACATCCCAAAATAGAAGCTTAACTCGCGTTCAGTTGCAGGAGGCGATCGAATATATTCATACGAACCTCGATCGCGATTT